>DATJFG010000084.1:0-17243 GCA_035495775.1 Verrucomicrobiia bacterium
CTCTGGTGGCCCGCCTCATCGGCCTGCCGAGACAAAACGAGGTCGATGATCCGATAATTTTTCCGCAAGGCGGATCGACGATCACGCAACAGCTCGTGCGCGGACATTTCCTTAAAGCCCTGACGGCGGAGGAAAACAGCAACCGGCTCCGGCACGGCGGATTTTTGCCGCGCATCCTGGCTCTCGCGATCGGCGCGCGAACCGTCAACATGGGGTTTCGGAAACTGGAGGAGATCCGCCTGTCTTTGTGGCTCGAGACAGAGATGCGGGAGCGCTTCGGTTCGAAACGCCGCGCCAAGGAGGAAATTTTCGCCCGCTACGCCAGCTTCATTTACATGGGACGCGGGCAGTACGGATTTGCCCGGGCGGCGGAATATTATTTCGGCCGGCCGCTCGGCGCCTTCACTGCGGATGACGCCGACAAGGCGGCGTTGCTCGCCGGCATCGCAAAATCGCCTCATGCCTACGCGCCGAGCGCGCCCCGGAGCGAAAAAGTCTTGCACCGCCGAAATCAAACGCTGGCGCTCATGGCGGCGAACGGTTTCATCCCCCGGGCGGCGGCGAGCGAGGCCGTCCGGCGCCCGATTCGGACGGTCGCGAAGAATGAAGACAAGCTGCAGACGGCCGCCGTCGTTGAAAGCGTTCTTCAGGAGATCAAAGACCGGCGCCTGGATGTCGGCCTCGATGACCTCCTCCAAGGACGCATCCAAGTTCACTCGACCGTGGATGCCGGCGTGCAGCGAATCATGAACGAGGCGCTGGAGCGCGGGCTCGAGTATTACGAGCAGCGACACCCGAGCGCCAAAGGGGTGATCCAGGGCTCCGTCGTCGTGTTGAGAAACGACGATGCGAGCATCCTCGCCGAGACCGGCGGCCGCCGCTTCTACCGTAATCGCCCGGCGGCATACAGCGACTTCAACCGCGTCACGAAGTCCCTGCGCCAACCCGGCTCCGCGATGAAACCGATGGTTTATCTCGCGGCGTTTCAACAGGGAACATTCAATCTTCAATCCCTGGTTCCCGACGAGCCCATCAGCGTCCCCGATGGAGCGGGCGTGAAATGGATCGCGAACTACGATGGCGAGTTCAAGGGAATGATTCCGCTGCGGAAGGCGCTCGCGGAATCGAGAAACGCCGTCGCAGTTTGGATCACGAAGCAGATCGGCATCGCCAGCGTGCTCAAGACCTCGCGAAGCGTAGGAGTCCGCACGGCGTTGCAGCCCTATGCGACGACGGCGTTGGGCGCTTCCGAAGTCAATTTGCTCGAGCTGGCCAATGCGTACCGCACGATCGCATCGGGCGTTCTTGCCCAACCCCACTTGGTCCGGCAAATCGTCGATGATTCGGGCGCTGTGTTGTTAGACAGCGATGACGACGAGCTGCCGGTGGATCTCGCGGAAGCGGCGCTGCCGCTCATTCAGGAAGGCCTGCGAGGCGTCGTGCGCATTCCCAGCGGCACGGCCCATGTGCTGGACTCCGGAGATTTCCCGATCGCCGTTATAGGAAAGACGGGAACGACCAACGACTTCAGGGATGCGCTGTTTGTGGGTTCTACTTACGGTCTCGAAGGGATTACCGTCGCGGTCCGCATCGGCTTTGACGACAACCGTTCCCTCGGACCCAAAGAGAGCGGCGCCAGGGTTGCGCTTCCGGTCTTCAGAGAAATCATGCTGCGAGTCTACGGAGCCAAGCTTGTGGGACCCGTGCCGGAGTTTCCAGTCCGGATGGAACAGGGCATCAACGATTATTTGACGGCCGAATCGCCGCTCAGCGCGGCGACGGCGGAGGCCCCTACACCGTGATCTATTCTTCGTCGCGCTTTTCTCGCCTCGCGAAGTGGACGGCCCGAGCGACGGGCCATCCGGCTGCGTTTATGGCCGCCGTTTTCGTCATCGTGCTCTGGGGGCTCGCAGGCCCGATATTCAAATTCAGCGACACCTGGCAGCTGGTCATAAACACCGGCACGACGATCGCCACGTTCCTGATGGTTTTTTTGATCCAGAATACGCAGAATCGCGATAGTCACTCGGTCCAACTTAAACTCGACGAGCTGATTCGCGCCATCGACGGGGCGCACAATGCTTTACTCGATCTCGAAGGGCTCGAAGAGTCGGATCTCGAGCGCTTTCGCCTTCGGTATGAAACTCTCGCGCGCACGGCTCGCGCTGCGCTCGGCCGCGGGGATTTAGATACCGGCACCCCTGAGCTGGGAGCGGATTAGTGTATTCGTCTCGATCCACGCGCGCCGTTTTTGGCCGGACTCATAACGACTAGGAGGTTTTATGACTGTAATATTATGGATCCTCGCCGGCGGAATCACAGGCTGGTTGACGGGAAAGTTAATTGGGAAAAAGGGCTACGGCGACACGCTGCTCCCGGGCTATGTAAAACTCTTGGATATTTTTTTCGGGATAGTCGGCGCGTCCATCGGCGACTATGTATTTTTCTGGATCGTCATTGGGGAAGGCAGCTCGTTCAGCTTTTATGCCACCAAAGTCCTTGGCGCCATCTTGCTAGTTGGCCTCCTGCGGCAGTTCTCTACCATTCGGTCCGGCGGAAAACATTTTCGCTTTGAACGAGTGTAGCCACACTCTATCGTAAAATAGCTGTCGGGGCCATGTTCCTGATGGCCGTTTAATCGGAACCCCGGTTTTAAAATCTACTCAGCACCAAATCTGGAGGCGCGAGGCCTTAATCCCGCTGAGGTTTGTGGGTTGGATAGGTAGAATAGGAATAGGGATCAGCTTTCCTTATTTTCTTCCCAAAGGATCGAAAGCCGCACGCCTTAAAGCGTAATGCCTTTGTACCGGCGGTAGATGCCGTCGTAGAACGTCGTCATCATCTGCACCGAGACGCGCGCGCAGTATTCGAGCGGCCATCCGGCGCGCTCCTGGCCGTAGCCGTCCATCAGCGCGGCTTCGAGGATGCGCTGGTTGGTGCCGCCGTGCTCCTCGCTCAAGTCCGCCTCTTCGTGGATGCGGAAGTACGAGATGTCTTCTTTGGAGAGGCCGTACTTGGGCAGCGCGGCGCGGTAGTCCTGCGCGATGTGGCCGAAGATCTCCTCCTCGAGGTGGATCGCGTAGCATTCGGCGAGCGGTACGTCGATCCACGAGCGGACGAAGAAATCGACGAGACCGCGCGCCTCGGGGATGAGCTCGCACTCGATCATCTCTTCGCGCCCGACGCCGAGCGCCTTGCCGAGCTGGAGCAGCACGCGGGCGTGGCCGCCGAGGCCCGGCGTGGTGAACTCCTCGCCGATCTTCTGCGCGACCATGTCTTCGAGCTCCGGATGCCTTTTGAAAAAGCCGACGAACTGATGGTAGACGGTCGCCATGCCGGTGTTGACCTCGACGGCGAAGGCGTGCCAGTTCTTGACCCAGAACTGGAGATGCCCTTTTTCCAGCGTGCCCGCGCGCAGCTCGCGGAAATAGGGATGGTTGCGGATCTCTTTTTCGTAGGTGTCGAGAACGATTTGCCGCAAGGCGGCGACCTTTGCTTTTGCCTCTTCGCGTGTCATTTTGATATGTTCGCTCATCCGGAGAAACTTATCGAAAGCCGTTTTCCGTGTCAACATTCCCTGATGGATTCGGCGCGCGATTCGGTGTAAGGCAAGAAGGCGATGATGCGGCATCGATGGATATTTCTCGGTCTCGTTTTTCTCGTGCTCGCGCCGGCGCGTCTCAGCGCGCAGAAGCTTGACCATGCGCTGCTCACGCATTCGAGCGAGAGCATCAGCATTGCGCCGCTGCTCTACGGCATCGAGAAGGGGCTCTATAAAAAAGAAGGCGTCGACCTCCAGTTCCGCATCCTACGTGGCGATCTCGCCATCAGCGCGATGGTGAACAGCAAGGATGTCGATTACATTTACGGCGCCGGCACGGCTTTTCTCGCGGCCGTGCGCGGCGCGCCGGTGAAGATCCTGTCGCACGACTTCAAGAGCGTGCTGTTTTATCTGATGAGCCAGCCAGACGTGCAATCGCCGAAGGACCTCAAGGGGAAAAAGGTCGCGGTGAGCTCGCTGGGCGGCACCGGCGCGGTCTCGGCGCGAGCATCGCTGAAGGCGCTCGGGCTCGACCCGGACAAGGACGTGACCTACATCGTGATCGGCGCCGCGTCGGTGCGGATGGCGGCGATGGAGTCGGGCTCGGTCGAGGCGGCGATCATGCCGGTGCCGTGGAACTTCCGCATGCGGCAGAAGGGCTTCAAGGAGCTCTTGTTCGCCGGCACGGTCATGCAGCAGCCGCTGACGGGCATCGCCACGACGCGCGAGAAGATCGACAAGAATCCCGATCAGGTGAAGAAGGTGCTGCGCGGCTTTCTCCGCGCGCTCCGCGCGGTGCGGCAGGAGAAAAAAGAGGTGGTCGAGTTCATCGGGCGGAAATTCAACCTCGATCCGCCGGCGGCCGAGGAGACCTATAAGGTCGTGCTGCAGACGCTGAGCGAGGACGGCACGGTGAGTGAGGACGCACTGAAGGATTTGCTTGAGCAGACCAAGAAGGAGGCGGGCGTGACGCGGGACATCTCGCTCGGGGACATCGTCGATTACCGCCTGCTGAAGGAAGTCGCCAAAGAGACCGTGAAAGGCTGATCAGATTTGAATTCGCCGATCGGACAGAGTATCCCGCGCGCTGACGGGCGCGACAAGGTCACGGGCGCGGGTATTTACGCTGGGGATCTGAAGCTGCCCGGCATGCTCTACGGCAAGGTGCTGAGGAGCCCGCTCGCGCACGCGAGAATCCGCCGCATCGACGGCCGCCGGGCGGAGTCGATGCCGGGCGTGTTCGCGGTGCTCACGCGCGAGAATTTGAACGTCGCCGAGCCGTGCTATGGCGCGTATGTAAAGGATCAGCCGGTCGTCGCGCTCGACAAAGCGCGCTACGCGGGCGACGTCGTCGCCGCAGTGGCCGCGGTCGACGAGCGCACCGCCGCCGCGGCACTGAAAGAAATCGAAATCGAATACGACGAGCTCCCGGCGGTTGTGACTGTTGATGAGGCGCTTCGCGAGGGGGCCCCGCTGGTCCACCAGCGTCATGAGGGACGCAAGGCGCCGGACTTCGGGGCCGGCGCGAGCCACATCGTACACGAGAACAGCAACGTCTGCTTCCACTTCCGCTACGAGCGCGGCGACGTCGAAGCCGGCTTCGCCGCCGCCGATCATGTCTTCGAAGATACCTTCGAGTTTCCCAGCGCCCAGCATTATCCGATGGAGCCGCACGTGAGCCTCGCGAAATTCGACGGCGAGTCGCTCACCGTCTGGTCGGCGACGCAGAGCCCGTTTCCGCAGCGCCAGGAACTGGCGCGCATCTTCGGACTCGCGCTTAGCCGCGTGCGCGTCATCGTGCCGTACGTCGGCGGCGGCTACGGCGCGAAGAGCGGCGTCAAGACCGAGGCGATCGCCGCGGCGCTCGCGCGCATCGCGCGGCGTCCCGTGCGCGTCGCCTACACTGCGGAGGAGACCTTCCGCACGCTGTGCCAGCCGCGCGCTCGCATGACGATCAAGACCGGCGTAAAAAACGATGGTACTTTTATCGCGCGTCAATGCCGGCTCTATCTCAACGGCGGCGCGTACGCCAACTCCGGCCCGTCGGTGACGGAGAAGGCCGGCTATCGCGCGCACGGGCCCTATCCGATTCCCAACGTTCGCACCGATGCCTACACGATTTATACCAATACCGTTCCGGCGGGCGCGTTCCGCGGCTTCGGCGCGCCGCAGGCCGCGTACGCGTACGACTCGCATCTCGAGATGGTCGCGCGGCGATTGAAACTCGACCCGACCGCCGTGAGGCTTAAAAATCTTCTGCGGCGCGGCGATGAGTACGCGGCTGGCGACACGCCGATCGACTGCGATCTTCCCAGCGCCCTGAAGCGCGTCGCTTCGGTGAGAATGAAAAGTCTGCAGGCTGAGGCGTCCAAGAGCTACACGAAGCGCGGCAAGGGTCTGGCCGCGGCGGTGAAAGACGGCGGCGGGACGAACAAGGCGGCGCATGCGCTGGTCAAGATTCTTCTCGACGGCAGCGTGGTTTACTCCAGCGGCTCGGTCGAGATCGGCCAGGGCATGCGCACGGCATTTCTGCAGATGGTTGCGGAGGAGCTCACCGTTCCGGTCGAAAAGGTCCAGGCCGCCGACCTCGACACCCAATATACGCCGTTCGACAAAGGCACCAACGCGAGCAGCGCCACCTCGGTGATGGGACTCGCGGTGCAGCAGGCGGCGCGCGAAGCGCGAGCGCAGCTTCTTGCCGCGGCTGCAAGCGTCTTTGAAATTTCTGTGGAGCACGCGAGTTTGAAAGACGGAAAACTTTTCGCGGACGGGAAGAGCCTGCCGATCCGCGATGTGATGCGGCGCTATTTCGGCGCCGCGGAAGGCGAGATCGTCGGCCGCGGATTTTTCAAAGTCCCGCGCAATCCCGCCGTGCCGCTCGGCTATCCGTCGCCGTTCTGGGAGATCGGCTTCGGCGCGGCGGAGGTGGCGATCGATACCGAGACTGGCGAGGCGAAGCTCGACAGCTATTTATCGCTCACCGACGCGGGCAAGATGATCAATCCGCAGCAGTGCCGCGGCCAGGACGAGGGCGCCGCCGTATTCGGCATCGGACAGGCTTTTTTCGAGGATCTGGCGTACGAGAACGGTGAGCTCGTCAACGGAACGCTCATCGATTACCGCGTGCCGCGCTTCAGCGACGTTCCGGAGAATTTCCAAACGATCATTTTGGAAGAGGGCGGAGGCATCGGTCCGTATCGCGCGAAAGGCATGGGCGAGGGCGGCATACTCGCCGTCGCTCCGGCGGTGTGCAATGCGGTTGAAGCCGCGATCGGCGTCCGCATGCAAGACGTGCCGCTGACGCCCGAGAAAATCTGGCGCTCAATCAAAGAAACACAAAAGCATAAATTATGAAACCTGAGCGTCGAGAGCATTGGGAAGGCGAGCCGCGCTTCGATCTTCAGGAGAAAGTCACGGGGAAGGCGAAGTACGTCGAGGACCAGCCCGATTTGCCGGGGCTCGCGTACGGCGCGCCGCTGTTGAGCGCGTACTCGCACGCGCGCATCCGATCGATCGATTCGACGAAAGCGGAGAAGCTTCCCGGCGTCCTAGGCGTTCTCCATCGCGACAAGCTGGAAGGGCTAAATCCGCTTCTCCCGGCGCCGCGCCACGAGTTGCTGAAGCTCAGAGACGATGAGAATTTTATCGCGATCGACAAGGTCCGTTTCGACGGCGAGCTCGTCGCTATGGTCGCCGCGGAAGATCTTCGCACCGCGCGGCGCGCGGCTGCGCTGATTGAGGTCGATTACGAGCCGCTGCCGGCGGTCTTCGACGCGGCGTCCGCCCTCGCGCCCGGCGCGCCGGTCCTGCACAAGGACCACGGCACGAATCTCTTGCTTGAAGACAAGCTCGAATGGGGCGATATCGAGCGCGGCTTCAAGGAAGCGGATAAAATTTTCGAGGAGACCTACACCTCGCCGGCGATGTTTCACCACCCGATGGAGAATATCGGCGGCTGCGTCGCCCGCTTCGAAGGCGGCGAGATCGACCTCTGGGCAGGCACCAGCTCGCCGTTTCGCGACGCGGGCGAGATCGCGCATTTCTTCAGCCTTCCCTCGGATAGAGTCCGGCTACGCGTCCCTTATGTCGGCGGCGGATTCGGTTCGAAGATCGTGACGAACTCCGTACTCGCGGCGCTTTTTCTCGCGCGCAAGATCCGCCGGCCGGTGAAACTCATGCCGACTGCCGCCGAGAGCTTCCGGCAGAACTCACGCCACGCGATGGAATACAAAGCGAAGATCGGTGTCAAATCGGACGGCACGCTCACCGCTTTGCGCGTCGATCTCCTGGTCGACACCGGCGCGTATACCACCGGCGGCGCGACCACGACGCATAACGCTGTCATCTCGGCGTGGGGCTGCTATCGCATTCCACATTTAAAAATTCACGCGCGCTGCGCTTATACTAATAAAGTACCGGCGAGCCACACGCGCGCGACTGGAAAAGTCCAGACGACATGGGGCATCGAGTGCGCGATCGACAGTGTCGCGCGCCAGATGCGCATCGAGCCGATCGAATTCCGGAGAAAGAACGTGCTCCTCCGCGGCGATTTCGTCGCGAAGGGGACGCCGAAGATGGACACGGATTATCACGATCTTATCGACGAGGCGGTCTCCGCGATCGGCTGGGACGGCAAGCACAATACCGCGCCACATGCGAATGGACGAATGGTCCATGGGCGCGGCCTCGCGCTGAGTCTTCGCCACGGCTCGCAGGGCGGCGGGCGTGCGCACGCGCTCGCGACGCTCGATGCCCGCGGCACTGTCACGATGCAGCACACGGCGCCGGAAATCGGCCAGGGCACGCATAACATGATCCGTGTCGTCGCCGCGCGGACGCTGGAGATTTCACTCAACCAGGTGCGCGTGGCGCTGCCGGATACGGCGATCAACCTGCCGTTCGGCGGCGTCAGCGCGCAGCGGACGACGATGCAGATCGGCAAGGCGGTCGAGAACGCCTGCGACAATCTGAAGCGTGAGCTGGTGGCGATGGCGAGCCAGGCGAAAGGCGGCAACCCGGAGGAATGGAAGGTCGCTCAAGGAAGACTCTGGCGTGCGGAGAACAGCTTTTCCTTCGCCGAGGTCGTTCGGCTCGCGGGCGGCAACGCCGTGGTCAAGGCGATCGGCGCGCACAGCGCGCCGCCGACGGAAAAGGAATCGGCGTTTCACGGCATGGATCACTGGGCGCCCAGCGCCGGCGCGGTCGAGATCGAGATCGATCGCGAAACCGGCGAGCTCAGTGTGCTCAAGTTTGCCGTCATCGCCGACGCCGGCCGCGCGCTCCATTATCCTTCCGCGAAGTCCCAGGTCGAAGGGGGCGCGGTGATGGGCTTCGGCCACGCGCTCTACGAAGAGGTCCTCTATGAAAACGGCCAGTTGATGAACGGCGATCCTTTTCAGTACCGCCTGCCGGTCATGGAAGATCTGCCGCCGGAGTTTTATGCCGATATGCTGGAAAACGAAGACGGCCCCGGACCGTTCGGCTCGAAAGGGATGTCGCAGACCTCTATCGTGACCGTCGCGCCGGCGCTCGGCAACGCGATTTTCGACGCGCTCGGCGTGCGCGTGCGCTCCCTTCCGATCACGCCGGAAAAGATCTTGAAGGCGATGGGGAAATTAGAATAGCCGTCGGTCTCAATTCAACAAAAAGAGAAGATTCTCATGCTGCCCAGCTTTAAACTTTTGCAACCCACGACGATCGCCGAAGCGGCCGGCGAGCTCCGGCGGCTAGGCGATACCGCCAGACTTTATGCGGGCGGCGCGGAGCTCGCGCTGCTCATGCGTCACGGCTTGGTCGAGCCGGAATATTTGATCGACATCAAAGGCATCGCCGAGCTCAACCGAATCGAAGAGAAGGGAAACGCGCTGATTCTCGGCGCCTGCGCCACGCACCATCGCCTCGCGCGCGATTCGCTCGTACGCGAGCGGTTGCCCGCGTTCGCCTACGCCGAGTCGCAGGTCGCGAATGTTCGCGTGCGCGCACAGGGCACGCTGGGGGGGAATCTCTGCTTCAACGACCCGCATTCCGATCCCGGCACCGCGCTGCTGATTCACGAAGCCGAGGTCACCGTCGCCGACGGAAACTCGTCGCGGCAGATCGCGCTCGAGGATTTTCTCGGAGAGATGTACGCAACGGCGCTGGCGCCCGACGAGCTTCTGGTCAGAGTCGAGGTGCCGCGCCTGGCCGAAGGCTGGTCCAGCGCCTATCTCCGCGTGCATCGTTATCAGCGGCCGACGCTCGGCGTCGGAGCGGCGGTGAAGTTTACGAGCGGCCGCATCGACGATATCCGGCTCGCGGTCGGTTGCGTCAGTCCCAGGCCGCTGCGTTTGCGCGATCTCGAGCGGGATCTTCGCGGCGCCGACCTTAAATCCGCGAAAGAGATTATCCAAGGGCGCAAGGATGATCTCCGTGAATTATTGCAGCCGGTCGACGATCTCCTCGGCTCGGCGGCGTACAAGCTCTATATGACACAGGTCCTGCTCGGCCGAGCGCTGGAACAGGCCGCGGATAAAAGCTTCACGTTTGAATCTTCGACTTTCAAGTCAAAAGAAACCGCTGCGCTGCCTAAGACCAAAATCAGAAATCTGGAGCCTCGAACGCATGTCAATCTCTCATTGACCATCAACGGAAAAGCGTGGCAAGGTACGGTGCCGGTGGAACAGACTCTGCTTGAATTTCTGCGCCAACGGCTCGAACTCACCGGCACGAAGCGCTCCTGCGAGTCTGAAGTCTGCGGCGCCTGCACCGTCGTCGTCGACGGCCTGCCGGTCAGCTCGTGCAGTTATCTTGCATTTGAAGCGGACGGTAAATCCGTTACGACCGTCGAGGGACTCGCGCAGGGCGAAGCTCTGGATCCGCTGCAGCAGGGATTCATCCGTCATCTGGGCGCGCAGTGCGGCTACTGCACTCCGGGGCAATTGATGGCCGCCAAGTCTCTGCTGCTGGAAAATCCATCGCCCGGGCGCGAAGAAATTGCGGAATGGCTCCGCGGCAACATCTGCCGCTGCGGCGCTTATGTGGGAATCGAAGCGGCGATCAGAGAGGCGTCGGGACAGACAACTACCGGAGAAAGATAGTAATGCATCGGTTGAATACTGTAAGAAACGGTCTTTTCGCCGCCATCGCGCTGATTTCCTTTTCAAGCGCAGCGTTTGCCGCAGACCGCATCCGCGTCTCCATCTCCAGTCTCGACGTCGCGTTTCTTACCGGCGGCGTGGCGTTCAAGCGGGGTTTCTTCAAGGATGAAGGGCTGGACGTGGAATTGATCCGCATGAACGCCAACGTCTCGATCACCGCGCTTGCGACCGGCGACATCGATTACACCATGATTTTCGGTTCGGTTGTCCGAGCCGCCCTCCGCGGTCTGCCAGTGAAGGTCGTGGCGAGCTATATGGACAGCTCGACGCACGCGCTGATTGCACGGCCGGAATTCAAATCCATCAAGGATCTGCGCGGGAAGACGCTCGGTGTGAGCTCCTTCGGCGCGACCGCCGACGTGGCCGCGCGGATGATGTTCCAGAAATCCGGCATCGATCCCGAAAAAGACATCAAGATCATCGCGATGGGCTCCGACCGTGCGCGCTTCAGCGCGCTCAAAGAAGGCATCGTCGACGTGGCCGTCATCTCGCCGCCCGCCGATATCGAGGGCAAGAAGATGGGCTTCAACGTCGTAGCGCGCGCCTACGAGATGTTCAGCTTTCCTTTTGTCGGCCTCGGCGCGACGACTAAGAAAATCAAGGATCGGGCGGACGAGGTGAAGCGCGCGATCAAGGCGTTGATCAGGGCGAATCGATATATCATCGGCAACCGCGAGGGATCGATCCAGACGCTGGCGGAATGGGGCCGGACAGACCGCGAGAGCGCCGGCGCGGCCTATGACGGCACCGTCAAGGTTTTCAACAACGACGGCAGCATTCCCGAAAGCGGGCTCAAGCTCGTCGTTGACCAGTCTAGGGAAGCGCTCAAAGTGAATCGTCCCGTCGGCCCGGAAGAGGTCGCGGATTTGGGACCGCTGCGCGAAGCGCAGAAAGAACTCGGCATCAAAGGAAGATGAGAACGAGAAAGGAGACTAATACCCATGCCCGAACCGAAAATATCCGACAAGCAAATCGCGGAAAAAAAGAGCTCGTACCGGAAATGGATCGAGTCCGAAGGGGTACCACTGGTCGAAGGATTTTTCATGGAGGACATCAATGAGGTGCCACTGAAACACTGGGCGCGGCTCGGCGCGCCCGCGGTGCGCATCTGCCTAGAGGGCACCGGTGAAACCAACGACGCCTACATCTGCGAGATTCCGCCCGGGAAATCGCTGAACCCGCAGAAGCATATGTACGAAGAACTGCTATATGTTGTCAGCGGGCGCGGCGGGACGACGCTCTGGAACGACAGCGGCCAGAAGCGCACGTTCGAATGGCAGGAGGGATCGCTTTTTTCGCCGCCGCTCAACACGAATTACCAGCACTTCAACGGCAGCGGCACCCAGCCGGCGCGCTACCTCGCGGTCACGAGCGCGCCGATCATGATCAATCTCATCCACAACATCGACTTTATCTTCAATTGCCCGTACGTCTTCAAGGATCGCTTTAATTCCGAGGACGACTACTTTTCGAAAGAGGGCACCTGGTGGGCGGGCCGGGTCTGGGAGACGAACTTCGTTCCGGACGTTAAAAATTTAAAACTGCTCGAATGGAAAGAGCGCGGCGCCGGCGGCTCGCAGGTGCGCTTCCAGATCGCCGAAAATACGATGTGCGGCCATGTCTCGCAGTTCCCCGTCGGCACTTACAAGAAAGCCCACTACCACGGCCCCGGCGCGCACGTCATCATCCTCAGCGGTCAGGGCTACTCGCTGATGTGGCCGAAGGGACAGCCGATCAAGCGCTACGACTGGAAACCGGGGAGTATGGTCGTGCCGCCCGCGGACTGGTTCCATCAACACTTCAACGCCGGCGCGACACCGGCGCGCTATCTTGCGCTCCGCTGGGGCAGCAAGAAGTACTACGGCATCATGGGCGAGGGCGGCGGCCAGACCGACGTCGACATCAAGCTCGGCGGCCATCAGATCGAGTACGAGGACGAAGACCCCATGGTCCGCCGAATCTTCGAGGAGGCCTGCGCCAAGGCTGGAGTCCAGAGCCAGATGGATAAGTATTACAAGAAGTCTGCCTAGACTTCATGTTTTACTTTAGATTCCTTTTTTCCTGGCTCGTCCTTTCGGCGTTCCTGGTGGCGGCGGCGCTCGCCCAGACGCCCAAGAAATTCATTTGCGGCCTCGCGGGTAACGGCGGCGGCGTCGATTTACTGTACGTGACGAAAAAGATCGGCGCCTTCAAGAGCAACGGCCTCGACGTCGACTTAGTGCTGTTCCAAGGCGGCTCACAGGCGCTGCAGGCGCTCGTCGCTGGCGACGTGAAGATGATCAGCGGCGGCGGGGGCGGCGCGGCGCAGCAGGCGAGGATCAAAGGTGCCGGCAACGTGCTCGTGGCAACCTATACCCCGACGATGCCGTACAGCATCTATGTCAATCCCCGCATCAAAACGGCGAAAGATTTAAAGGGCGGCAAACTCGCCGTATCGCGCTTCGGCAGCTCGTCGGAGTTTGCCGCGCGATTTATGCTGAAGGGCCTCGGCCTCGACGCCGGTAAAGACGTCACGCTGCTTCAGATCGGCAATCAGCAAGGGCGCTTCTCGGCCCTTGTGGGCGGCGCCGTGGATGGCGCGGTGATCGATTCTCCGAACACGCTGCTCGCCAAGCGGCAAGGATTTGCCCAGTTGGCCGATGCTTCGACCTTGGGCCTCGTCTACCCGCACAATAACATCGCGACGACAGACGTCTTTATTCGCGGCGAACCGGAAACGGTGCGCGCGTTCGTCCGCGCCATGATCGAAGGCATAGCCTTTTATAAAACGCGCAAGAGCGAAACCATTCCGATGATCAAGGAGTTCCTGCGACTCAACGACGACGGTCTCGCCGAGGAGTCGTACGATTATTTCTCTCGCGTCACGCCCGCTAAGCCCTACCCGAGCGTTGAGGGCATCCGTACGGTGCTGGCTGAGATGTCGGCGACGAATGCCGCAGCGAAGACGGCGAAGCCCGAGTTCTTCGTCGATGCGAGCTTCGTCAAGGCGATCGACGAGAGCGGCTACATCGACAAGTTGTACACCCGCTAAATAGACCGAGAGGCGAGGGCAGCGGGAGGCGATGTCAATGCACAGGAAGATCACTTTCGCTGGCGGGGACTACGACCGCACGCACGCACTGATCGAAGGGACGATCAAACCGGAAGGACTCGAACTCGACTGGAAGGTCTTGCCTTACCATGAGATATGGACGCGCATGTTGAATGACTACGAATTCGATGCTTCGGAGCTTTCGCTCTCGTCGTATCTCATCGCACGCACGATGGGAAAACCGCTGATCGCGATTCCAGTATTTCCGGCGCGCGCGTTCCGCCACTCCTGCATTTTCGTCAACGCGAAGAGCGGCATCCACGAGCCGCTCGATTTGATGGGAAAGAAAGTCGGCTTGGCGGAATTTCAACAGACCGCGACGGTCTGGGTGAGAGGCGCGCTGCAGCACGACTATGGCGTCGATCTCGAAAAGATCCGCTGGTTCTCGTGGTCGAAGAGCCGCATGGAGATCGATATGGCCCGCCGCTACGATGTGACACAGCTTCCGCCGGGAAGCGCGCCGGACGAGATGCTCGCGGCGGGTGAGCTCGACGCGATGATCTGCGCCAATCTATTTCCCTCGATGCTCAACGGCCGGCCGGAGATCCGGCGGCTTTTCGAAGATTATCCCGACGTCGAAGCGGCTTATTTCAAAAAGACCGGCATCTTTCCCATCATGCATACCGTCGCGATGCGCGAAGAGTTGTGGAAAGACTCGCCCGAGATCGCCATCGATCTCTTCAACGCTTTCCAGCACGCGAAGCGGGAGGCCTACGATCATCTGAACGATCTTTCGCCGTACAAGATCAGTCTCGTCTGGTTCCGTGAGCCGCTCAAGCTTCAGCGGGAGATTCTCGGCGATGATCCTTGGCCGTACGGCCTGGCAAAGAACCGACATGTCGTGGAGACCTTGATGGGATATCTTTACGAGCAGGGGCTCGCCCGCCGGACACTCGCCGCTGAGGAACTGTTCGCCTCCAACACCCTCGGTTTGCAGTAAATTAATGTAGGCCATTGCGTCATGGTCCGGTAGACAAAATATTCCGGAAGCGCTAAACAGCGAGCATAAAAGGAGGAGGTGTTTTATGGAAAAACCTCGAATCCGACATATCGCTATCAACGTGCAGGATCGGGAGAAAACCGCCGCCTATTATAAAAAAGTGTTCAACATGGAGGAAAAGCATCGCGGCGAGAACGGCACGATCTATCTCTCCGACGGTTTCGTCGACGTGGCGCTGATCAGCACGCCGCGGCATCCATGGGGCATCAACCATTTCGGCTTCAAGGTCGACAACGTGAAGGAGGTAGAAAAGACTGCTGAGACCACGGCAGAATCGAATACCTTCGGCGCGATCGCCGAGAGCTGGATCAAGGATCCCGAAGGTAATCGCGTAGACGTCTCGGAGCACGGCTGGCCGGTCTGAAGTTCTGTTGAAGAGGTAAAGGATGAACGAACACGGCTGGAGGGAAGCACTCGGGCAGTTGGCAAGGCAGACGATGTCATCGCCGGAGCTCGAGCACTATTATTCGATACCCATCACGCGGCCGCGCGCGCAGATTATTTTAAAACAGCTTTCGCTCTATGTCCGGCACCGCCGCGACTGCTGGGCGTACGTCTCCGGCAACTGCCCGGTGCTCGCGGTAAAACAGAAGATCCTCGGACACGAATACGAGGAAGTGATTCGCGATCAGCATTCCGAGCACGGGCATCTCGACCTCCTCATCCGACAAGGCAAGGCGATCGGCCTCACGGCCGAGGACATTTTACAGACTAAACCGATCCCGTCAACGATGGCGGCGCTGTACGCCTGGGGCTGGATGACGAAGAACAAGACTTGGCTTGAAGGATTGGGGTCGATGACTATCACCGAGTGGAACCAGGACGATCGCCTCCTAGGAGATCAGGGCGGCGGCCATGCCTACAAGATGGGACAGCGCTGGGTCGATCAGCTCGGGCTCACTTGGGACGATCTGCCCAATTGGCGCGCGCATCGCGAAGCCGACAAGGAGCACAGCGACATGTTCCTGCCGATCCTAGCCGAATACGCCGTCGGCGAGAAGGAAAAGCTCGTGCTCAATGCCGCCGCCGAGTCCGAGGCGCTCTACCGGACCTATCAGGCCGGCATCGCCGCGGCGATGGAAGCGGTCTAGCATTCATGTCAAATCGTTTACTTCGCGCAACATGCGCTGCGATTACAGGTCTGCTCATTACCGTTGGCGCAGTGGGAGATTCTTTTTCGGTCGACGCGGCGAAGGAAAAGATCACCTTCGGCTATGCCGCGATCAGCCCGTCGATGGCGGGCGTGTGGATGGCGAAAGAGGTCGGGGCGTTCGACAAGTACGGTCTCGACGCACAGCTCATTTATATCGCCTCGGGCGCCACGGTCATTCAGGCGCTCGTCGGTGGCAGCCTCAACGCCGCGCTCGGCGCGAGCAACGCGGTCGTCGCGGCCGCTTTGAAAGGCGCGCCGGTCTTCGCGGTAGGCAGCAATACCAGTCGACCGGGGATGGTCCTGTGGGTCCAGCCCGAGATCAGCCGGCCCGAGCAGCTAGTCGGTAAGCGGCTGGCGATCACGCGCTACGGCTCGTCGAGCGACTTCGTCACCCGCCTGATCACGAAGAAATTAGGGCTCGACGGTAAGGTCGAGATCCGGCAGTTCGGCGGCGTGGTCGAAGCGGATGTCGGCTTCCGCGCGCGCCAGGCGGAGGGACGCGTCGCTTCGCAGGCGCCGGACCCGCAGGCCAAAGCGCTCGTCGACGCCGCGGAGCTCGGCATTCCGTACTCGATGAACTTGCTCGCCGTGAGCAGCGATTTTTACAAAAACTCGCCTGGCACCGTGGAGAGAATCGTCAAGGCCTACATCGAAGGCATCGCCGCGCTGAGGACGCGCAAGCCGCAGGCGCTCCAGATGCTCGGAAGGTACATGGGGCCGCGCGGCGGCGCGCCTGAGATGCATTACGATTTCGTGATCAAGTATCTCGACCGGATCCCGCGGGTCGATCCCGCAGCGGTGGACACGATCCTGGAGATGGTCGGCCAGAGCGGCCCGGTCCAGGCAAAGCTCTACGACAATACGATCATCGATCGACTCAAGAGCGAAGGATTTTTCGATAAATTATATCCGGCAGGGAGCCGCCCATGAACCAAGCACGGTGGCGCGAGACGCTCGGCGAACTCGTCAGGGATTACATCCACTCGCCGGCGATGGAGCGATATTTTTCCGTCGAGATGAGCAAGCCGCGGGCGGCCGTGATGGTCATGCAGCAGGGACTGTTCGTGCGCCACCGACGCGATTGCTGGTCCCACGTGTCCGGCAATTGTCCGGTGCTCGCGATCAAACAGAGAATCCTCGAGCACGAGTACGAGGAGATCATCCGCGACCAGTTCTCCGATTACGGACACCTGGCGCTGATCGTCAAGCAAGGCCAGTCCGTCGGACTTACGCCGGAGGATGTCATCAACGCCAAGCCGCTGCCGTCGACGCTCGCGACGCTTTACGCCTGGGGCTGGATCACGCGCGAGAAAAGCTGGGTC
>DATJFG010000085.1:0-16224 GCA_035495775.1 Verrucomicrobiia bacterium
AGGCGCCGAAGTGATAATATCGATGAAAACTCGAGAACGGCGAGCGATCGGCGTCGGCATAGTACTCGGACAGATACCCGAGCGCCGGCGGGATTGCGACGGTGCGCCGGCCGTAGCCGGTATGATAGTCCCTGACGACGACTTCGACCTCCGGCAGGTGTTTGCGCACCGCGGCTTTGATATAGCAGAGGCCGATCGGCTGGAGGCGCACGTTGGTATCGTAGAAATCCTCGACCGGCGGTTGCGCCAGGACGACTTTCATGGTCGTTTTATAAACGATCTTCGGCCGGGATGAAACGGGATGCGGATTCGAGCGCTATTTCTTTCCTGCGCGGCGGTATTGATCGCCGGCGCCGCGGTGGACTCGGCCGAGAAAACCGCCAAGCCGCTGGCGGTTCGGATCGGCATCGTCTCGCGCAGCACGCTCGACATGCCCTACTACATCGCGCGTGACCGGGGTTTTTTTCGCGACGAAGGGCTCGAGGCCGAGCTCATCCTGGTGCGCTCGAGCCTCTCGGTTCAGGCGCTGCTCGGCGGCAGCATCGATCTCGCCTCGGCGACGGGAACCGCGGTGAACGCGGTGGTGAGCGGCGCCGACGTGCGGGTCGTTTTCGCCATGAGCGACCGGCCCGCGTTCGATCTCGTCGCCCGCCCCTCGATTGCGAGAATCCAGCAGCTCCGCGGGAAAAAGATCGGCTACGGCGGCATCGGCGGGCTCTCCGAGACGATCGTGCGCCAGATATTGACCGTGAATAAAATTCCGCTCGATCGCGTGACGTTTCTGCCGCTCAACGCGAGCGATCTCACCTATCCATCGCTCAAAGCCGGCGTCATCGACGCCGCCATGCTGCAGATTCCGCCGACCTTCCTCGCGCAGGACGAAGGCTATCGCAAGCTTGCCTCCGCCGCGGATTATTACCGGGTCGTGCAGGGCGGCCTCACGACGACGCGGGCGACGCTCTCCGAGCGTCCCGAGCTCGTCATTCGCACGATCCGCGCCGTGCTGCGGGCCGTGCGGCTCATCAAGAGCGACAAGAAATACGCGCTGGATTTCATGAAAGGACCCTACCTCGACCTCGGCGGTGATCGTGAGCGCTTCCTCGAGCGCATCTACGACGCCGCCGCGCAGGGCTATCTCGTCAACGGCTCGGTCGACGAAAATTTGCAGCGTGAGATGATCGCGACCGCCGCCCGGCGTATCCAGCCGCCGCCGTCCCTACCCCCCGAGCGGGCCTTCGACTTCAGCTTCGCGCGGAAAGCCTCCGAGAGTCTGCGCTAGAGATGAGTGCTCGGCGGCGGAATCGTCTACGAGGCGGATAAAAACGTAAGCCGAAAGCCCGCTCACCTATGTTCGTCGGCGTGCTGCGGATTGAGCCTTTTTTCCTTCGCGCCGAGCGGGTAATATGGACAGCGAAGCTTCCATGAACGTCTTGATGCTCTATCCCCAGTTCCCCGAGGAGACTTTTTGGAACACCGCGCGCTCAGTCCGCCTCCACTGGGGGCGCAGGGCGATCATGCCGCCGCTCGGCTTGCTCACGATCGCCGCCTATTTGCCGAAAGACTTTTCGGTGAGACTCGTCGACCGCAACGTCGCCGAGGAAACCGAACATGACTGGGAATGGGCGGACGTCGTTTTTTTAAGCCTCATGCTCGCGCAGCGTGAGGATTACCGCCGCTGCGTCGCCGAGGCGAGGCGGCGCGGCAAGCCGATCGCGGTCGGCGGCCCGTTCACGCATGCGCTCCCCGAAGCCGCCGCCGACGCGGACTGGGTCTGTTACGGCG
Organism: Verrucomicrobiia bacterium; assembly: GCA_035495775.1. GTDB lineage: Bacteria > Desulfobacterota > Binatia > UBA9968 > UBA9968 > JAJPJQ01. The sequence continues at coordinate 1,783 of DATJFG010000085.1, forward strand.
AGGCGGAGACGATCATGGACGATCTCGTCGGCGACTTGCGCGCCGGCCGACGTGGCCGGCGTTATCACGGCGGCGCCAACACCGACATGGAGACCGTCAGGATCCCGCGCTACGAGCTGCTGGCCGATCTCAACGATTACGCCACGATGGACGTGCAGTTCTCGCGCGGCTGCCCGTTTCGCTGCGAGTTTTGCGACATCATCGAGATTTACGGCCGCGTGCCGCGCACCAAAACGCCGCGGCAGATCACCGCCGAATTGTCCACGCTCAAGCGCCTCGGCTTTCGCGGCTATATCTTCATGGTCGACGACAATTTCATCGGCAACCGGCGCAAAGCAAAGACGATGCTCGACGAGCTCGCCGAATGGAACCGCGCAGAGAAATATCCGTTTCGGTATTACACGGAAGCCTCGATCAATCTCGCCGACGACGAGGAGCTCCTCGAGCGCATGTCGGCGGCGGGCTTTTTTCACGTCTTCATCGGCATCGAGACGCCCGATCCCAGGCTCCTCAAGGCCGCGCAGAAGATGCAGAACGTGCCCGGCGATCCGTTGAAAAAATTGGCGCGCATCCGCGCGCGGGGCATTCACGTGACGGCGGGCTTCATCGTCGGCTTCGACGGCGAGGATGCCGGCGTCTTCGAGACGCAGCGGCGCTTCATCCAGGCCTCAGGCATCGGCGTCGCCATGATCGGGCTTTTGCAAGCGATCCCGCACACGCAGCTCGAGCGGCGGCTCAAGGCGGAAGGACGGCTGCTCGAGCCGATCGAGTTGGGCGGCATTTCAACCATCGAAGGGATCAACTTCATTCCTCAAGGCGCGCTCACCAAGCGCGAATACCTGCGGCGGTATGCGGCGCTCGTGCGCGACGTTTACTCGCCCGAGGCCTATTTCGCGCGCTCGCTCCCGGCGCTGCTGAGTCTCAACGCGAAAATTCCGCTCGCCGCGCTCAGGCGCAATGCGCGCGATATCTTAAAGGTGCTCGCCAAAGAGATTTATTATTTCGGCGTCGCCGACGCGGCGCTCCGGCGCGGCTTTTGGAAGACATTTTTGACGCTTACCTGGAACAATCCCGCGGCGCTCGAGGCGTTCGCCTTCGATAGCTCCGTTTTCGATCACCTGCGGCGGCACGCGGCCTATATCGATCGGGAGCTGTCGCGCTATCTCGCCGATCCGGCGCCGGGCGACGTTCTGGACGAGACGATAGCCGAAGCGCCCGCGCCGATCGCCGCCGCCTGACCTGAACACTTTTCACCCTCCGCTGGACAATTCGAGACAGAGATGTGCGCCGCGCGCGTCGGATGGCGGGAAAAACGGCGATTTCGTAGCGATCAGCGGGGCATGATTATTGCGTTATTCCTTTTCAGGAGAAAACGCAGATGCGCTCTTGGTTGGTGCTGCATAGGCCGAGCCGCTCTCTAGTAACCATCGTTGCACGATCACGCGATCGCGTACTGGAGATATGCCGCACAATGGGCTGGCGCTCGGGCGAGCTCATGATCCGCGTTAAATAAAAGCAGAACCCAGTCGCAATCCGCAAGATTCTTACTTCACGCCGCAATCTTTCTCCCGACCCTTAGATGCCGAATCGTGGGGATGCGTCTTGTTCCACGACCGGCGTTGCGCTAAGCATGGCTGCGAATGGAGGTGTCTATGCTACGCCGATTATCGGTGCTCGCCTTGCCGCTGCTGCTGCTCGGCTGGTTCGACTACGCCCGTGCAAATTACATCGCCTACATATCCGACTCGACCAGCTCGTCGATCGTTTACTGGCTGGCGAAAGACATGGGTTTTTATAAAAAGCACGGCGCCGTCTTGGATCTCATCTTCATCGACGGGAGCGTGCGGGGAATCCAGAGCCTGCTCGCCGGCGACCTGGGATACAGCGGCGCCGTCGGCACGGCGGTGATCAACGCCAAGCTCGCGGGCGCCGATATCGCGATCATCGAGAGCCAGATGAACACGCTGCCGTATTTCATTGTCGGCAACCGCAACATCAAATCGGCCGGCGAGCTCAAGGGCCGGACGGCCGCCGTGCACATCCCGGGGACCTCGGCGGATTTCGCGCTCCGGCTTGCGCTGAATAAAGTCGGAATCGCTTATAAGGATATCAAGGCGGTGACGATCGGCGGCGGGCCGGCGCGCGTCACGGCCACGATGACGGGCCAGACCGATTTCACCGTCGTCACCGAAGGGGAGAAAATCCAGGCGGAGAAAAACGGCTTGAAGACGATCGTCGATATGGCGAAGCTTAAGGTGCCGTTTCAATTTAACTGTCTTGCGACGACGCGCAAATACATCCGCGACCACGTCGACGAGGCGCGCGGCGTCGTCTTCGCGATGGCCGAGGCGACCCACTTTCTAAAGACGCATAAAGAGGAAACCATCAAGGTGATGCAGAAGTATACCCGCGGCCTGCCGCGCGACATTCTCGAAGGCGCATACGCGTCGAATACCGATTTGCTCGTCGACGACGGCTATCCGACCTTGGAGGGGCTTAAACAGACGCTCGATGTCCAGGCGCTCAACGACAGCCGCGCGGCGAAGGCGAAAACGGAAGATTTCGTCGATCTCCGCTTCGTTGAAGACATGCGCAAAAGCGGATTTTTAAAAAAACTCAAATAGCTAAGACCAGAGTTTTTTGAGAAAGCCCCCTCTTCTCAACGCTTCTACGTATTGGTTATCGAAGAGATCACCGCGGGAGAATTGAAGCGTCTACGCGCGCCAGACGTTCGGCGCACGCCATCCGCCGCAGGGCACTTTCTGAGTTGCGCCGGCATTCCTCGAGATCCGCTCGGCTCGCCGTTTCGTGCCGGCCGCGCGCATAGCCACGAGGAGTCGCCGCGATCGCGGCGAGCGATAACAGAGCTACAACGAGGGCGCATTCGAGAAAAGTGAATCGCGTTTCCATATGAAGCGCGCGAAGCGCTCATATGTTTCATCGGCGGGGAAGAAAGGAGCTTTAGCGATTAATCTTTGCTCTCGTCCCAGACGTCTTTGCCGGTGCGCTCGCCGATCGCCTTCTGCTGCTCTTGATACACGATGAGCGTACGGCTTTCCTCGCGCTGGGGTGCGCCGTTGGAATCGAGATATTCGAAAGTAATCTTGCGCTCGTCTTTGAGGATACGGACGAGCCGGCCGGATTTTGCATCAACGATCCGTCCGATCGTGCGCAGGGACTCCGCAAGCGACGCCGCATCGGGCGTCTTGCGGAGCCCCTGCTGTTTTAGCTTGCCCGCGCGATCGAGCCGGTGAATATCCGTCGGGCTATACCGCCGCTCGAACCGGGCAGTCTTTTTTCCAGCGTCCGCGGGGCTTTTACAGTCATCCGCCGTCGCATTCAGAGCGACGCCGTGAGCGATAAAGCCTCCATCTTCGAAGCGAATCTCGAACGTCTGGGGAAGCAGCGACGTCAGATCCTGACCGATAGCCCGCAGAGCGATCGCGAAGCTTCGGATCTCGTTCGATGGGTCCTTGAGCCGCATTCAGCGAATATACCATATACCGCCGATGCTCTACCAGCGATAATAGTATCGGTCGCCGTAATACGAATAGCGCGGATAATCGCGATAGTAGTAATCGCGATTATAGCTGTGACGATAATAATGATCGTCGTCAACGTAGGCGTAGCAGCCCGCGAGTGTCGAAACGATGGCCGCCAGCAACGCTGCCCCAACTGTTCTACGCAGGGTGGTCATAATGCACCTCCTCATCATTTTGGGGTCGCAAGCGCTGTGCCAGTAAAAAACGCTGGCGGCACGGCGCTTCTTTACCGATAGGCGGCTGTTACCGCGGAAAGATTGTTAATGGGGGTGGAAAAATTTCGATGGGGAAAATTACCTAAGCCTGTAACGCCGCTACTTTTGCCAAAGACGCTTGGTGAAGCCGTCATTTTCGAGCTGACGCAAATAGCGGTCGTTGATGTAAGCGCGCGCGTCCGCCTGCCGCGCCTTTGGGCTCATCTCCGCCATCTGCGCGATGACGGCTTGCATTGCCTCGAGCGGAGGATAAGGGATGTTCGGCAGCTGTTCTTTGAAAGATTCATACGCCTCTTCGACGACCTTCATATCGTTCACGTGCGTAAACTGCGCCAGAGCCTGCATCGACCAGGCGCGTTCGGTCTTGAGAACTTTGATCGCTTCGAGGAAAGCGCGCAGCAGGTTGAGGACCTTTCCTTCCTCTCTCTCTAAATAGCGCCGGCTCCCGAGCAATCCGGTGCCGAAGAACGGGATGTCCATTTTGGTCGAATCGGCCAGGATGCTGAGTCGGAGTTTCTCGGCTTGGGCGCCGAACGGCGCATTCATCACGGTGCCGTCGATGTTCCCCGTCTGCACAGCGGCGCTGCGCGCCGGCTCATCGCCGATCTGCAGGATCGTCACATCTTTGGCCGGATCGAGGCCCAGCCGGCGCAGCATCACGCGCAGCCCGAAATCCGCCGCGGACCCGAAACGACTGATGCCGAGCTTCTTGCCTTTGATCTGCGCTGTTGTTTTGATTTCCGGCCGCGTGACGAGCTGATAGTTGAGCTTGTCGGCAAAGCAGGCGATGTAGACGATATCCGCGCCCTCGAGATTGGCCGCGACGCCGGCCGCGGCGGTCAGTTGCGTGAGATCGAGATTGCCTGAGATGAGCGCCTGAATGTTAATCGAGCCGCCGGGGATGTAGATGATCTCCGGCGCGAGGTTGTACTTGGAAAAGAAGTTTTTCTGTTTGGCGATCCACACGAGCCCGGATTGGACGCTCACGGAACCGTAGGCGATGCGGATTCGTTCCTGAGCGCCGCCGGCTACGGGCAGCGACAAAAGCAGAACGACGAGCAATGAAAAAGCTCTGCGTAAGGCTCGCGCGGGGGGGCCGACGAATGTCACCGTCTGAGGATAGGTTGAGAGAAAAGCGCCGTCAAGGGGCGCGCACTCCGGTGGCTATGTTTCTCCGACGATATCTACGTCGTAGGCATGCCCATCGCGCCATTCGAAGGCAATACGCCACTGATCAGAGAATGGAATAATATATCGTCTGCCATCGCCATGGGTTCCATTTCCGTTCGCTGGAACCCAGGACTCTTTCGCCACGAGAGATTGGTCGAGCACCCGGAGCTCACGCAGCGCGAGCCTTTGCATCTCTTCGGAAAGGAGCGCCGACTTCTGTCGGCTGAAGATTTTTTCGGTCTCTTTCGACTTGAATGATCGGATCATGCTTTCTCCCTATCCAGAACACCCGTTTAGAAGAGACAGCTACGGCCTTTACTCTCGACGTGTAAACATCGCCGCGCGCATGAAGGCCGCCTCGCCGTGATGCGAGGCGGCCCTCAACCCGCAACCACCCCACCCCCCGTTAGCGTCGGTCGTAGTATGGATCGGGCCGGTCGTCGACATCGGTCCGACGATAATAAAAGCAGCCGGCGATCGAAGAAATTAGAATCGCCACCATGGCGGTCGTAGCAATGCTCTTGATCGTCTGCATTCACGGCTCCTTTCGCGCTCTGAGTGTTGCTAACAGCAACGGATATGCCAGCAAAATAAACCGATCAATTTCGCTTTCTTGCGTGCAACCGCGGCGGATCGGTGCTTGGAAAAAGGTAGTGGATTAGGAAAAAATTACGCGATTTCAGACGTATCCGGCGTACTCAAAGCGCCATAGGAATAAACAGCGGAAACTTTGATTTCAACCTAAGTCCACGCAGCAACGAAAAATAACGAGCGACCGTTCGCTGTTCAAGTCCAAGATCTTTGACGCAACTACATGGCATAAGCCTTGCTGCGTTCTTTTCTTAACTTTTCACTGAGGCCCTCCACTTCACGTATGCAACCGTCCCCACTATACCTCTGGGCCAGATTTTATGCCGTCATATTCGCGGTCGCGGGCATAGCAGCCGCTTCGACTGCGGCCGAGCCGCGTTTTGGCTTCGACAATGTCGCTGAAATCGCCCGTAAGGCGGCTGCGGAGGCGTTTAAAGAACCTCGGGTCATTCCCGAGTATTTAACGGATATCGGTTACGATGATTATAGAGACGTCCGCTTCGATACGGCGCAGTCGCTGTGGCGCGACGGCGGGCGCTTTCAGGTCCAATTTATCCATCCCGGTCTCTATTATAAATATGGCGTTCCCATCAACGTCATCGACCGAAACGGCGTCCAGAGGGTCCCCTTCTCGACCAAGATGTTCAATTACGGCAGAAATAAATTCACCGACAAGATCCCCGGCGATCTCGGCTTCGCCGGCTTTCGCCTGGCGTATCCCTTCTACAAAAGCAATGAATACAACCACGTCATTGTATTCGCCGGCGCGAGTTATTTCCGCGCGGTGGCGAAAAACGAGGTGTTCGGCCTTTCGGCGCGCGGACTCGCGCTCGATACCGGACTGCCTTCCGGCGAGGAGTTTCCGGTATTTCGTGAATTTTGGCTCGAGCGGCCAACGCGCGACGCGCGCACGGCGCGGGTTTACGCGCTGCTCGACAGCCCGAGCGTCGCCGGCGCTTATGAATTTACGATCCAACCCGGCGATCGCACGATCGTCGGCGTACGCCTTAGGCTATATGAGCGCAAGCGCGCCAAGGAGCTGGGCATCGCCCCGCTCACCAGCATGTTCTTCTACGGCGAAGAAAAGCCACGTCCCGCCGCCGAGTGGCGCCCCGAAGTGCACGACTCCGACGGCCTCGCGATCGCTTCGGCCGCCGGCGAATGGATCTGGCGTCCGCTCACCAATCCGCAAAAATTAAAGACCAGCTACTTCGAGATCGAAAATCCCTCCGGTTTCGGACTCCTGCAGCGCGACCGCGACTTCCACGATTATGAAGACCTCGAGACGAGACATGAGCTTAGGCCGAACGCATGGGTGGTTCCGTCGAGCGCATGGGGCAAAGGACAAATAAAGTTGGTGGAGATCCCGAGCCAGAAGGAGATCAACGACAATATCGTGGCCTACTGGATCCCGCGCAACTTGCCGCCAGTGGGTAAGCCGATCGACCTGGGCTACACGATCTATTTTCAAAGCGCCGAGCCAATGGCGTCCCAGGGCCGAGTCATAGCGACGCGCGTGGGAGCCGGGGATAAAGACGATGCCAAGCGTCTTGTCGTCGACTTCGAAGGCGCCAAGCTCAAAGCGCTCCCGGCGGGCGCGCCCGTCAAGGCGGTGATCAGCGTGGGGCCCGACGGTCAGCTGGTGAATCAGACGGCGTTTAAAAATTCCGTGACCGGAGGATGGCGCATTTCGTTTCAAGTCAAAACTCCGAAGGAGAAGCCGCTTGAGCTGCGCGCTTTTCTCCAGGAAAATAATCAACAGACCCTCACAGAAACTTGGAGTTATCAGCTTGAGCCATGAGTCATATCGATTCAGTTGAAATGAACGCTGCGGAGCCGAGGCCGCTCCCCGCGTCTGCGTCGACGGCCTGGCGGGTCTACGCGCGACTCTCGGAACTGACGGCAGGCGAAGATCTTAAGAACACACAAAAAGATTCGCTCGATGCGTCGCGTTTATTGTCGATGCCGGAAATCCGGCGCGTTTCAATGGCGCCGTGCATGCTGGAGCGGAACCTCTTGCGGCGATGCTGGCGGAGATCCTCCGCGCGGAGGAGCGAAGCGGCCGCGCAGATGCGCAGCGAAGGCGCGTGGCGCTTCGCGGCGCTTCGCCGCCGCACGGCTCTGGCCGCGCTCATGTTGCTGCAGACCGCCGCCGCCACTTGGTCGCTCTCCAAGATATTTCCTTATCCATCGGTGAACGGTCTCGAAATCGCGATTCTCGCGCTTTTCGCTATTCTCTTTAGCTGGATATCGTTCGGCTTTTGGACGGCCCTGACCGGCTTTCTCGTGCTTTGGAGCGCCCGCGATCGATTTGCCCTGACGATGTTGCCGCAGGAAAAAGTCGCGCCGTTAAAGTCGACGACGGCGATATTAATGCCGATCTGCAATGAGGACGTCGAGCGCTTCTTCGCTGGACTCGAAGCGATCTACCACTCGCTGGCGGGAACGGGCAGCCTGTCGAACTTCGATTTCTACGTCCTGAGCGACACCGGCGATTCCGAAACGGTCGTCGAGGAAGAAGTCGCCTGGGCGAGAAGCTGCCGCGCCGTCGGCGGCTTCGGCAAAATCTTTTATCGGCACCGAAAAAACAACATTAAACGGAAGAGCGGCAACATCGCCGATTTCCTGCGGCGATGGGGCGCAAACTACGATCACATGGTTGTCCTCGACGCCGACAGCTTGATGGCCGGAGACACGCTCGTCGCGCTGGCGCGCGTGATGGAGCGCCATCCAAGCGTCGGCATCATCCAGACGGTCCCCGCCACCGTCAACCGCGAGTCTCTTTTCGGCCGCATGCAGCAGTTCGCAAATCACGCTTATGGCCCAGTGCTCGCCGCCGGACTCCATTATTGGCAGCTGGGTGAAAACGCCTACTGGGGGCACAACGCGATCATCCGTGTCGAGGCGTTCATCAAGTACTGCGGTCTTTCGCGCTTGCGAGGGCGGCCGCCGCTCGGCGGCGAAATCATGAGCCACGACTTTGTCGAGGCGGCGCTCATGGGCCGCGCCGGCTGGGAAGTGTGGCTGGCGCGCGATCTCGGCGGCAGTTACGAAGAGACGCCGCCGACGCTTCTCGATGAGCTCAAGCGCGACCGGCGCTGGTGTCAGGGGAATATGCAGCACTTGAAGCTCCTTTTCGCGGACGGATTCCGCGCCGGCCATCGAGCGCTGCTTTTTTCCGGCATCATGGCCTACGGCTCGGCGCTCCTGTGGGCGCTGTTTCTCGCGCTCAGCACCGCGCATATGGCCGCCGCCGCGATTTATCCGCCGCAATATTTTCCCGCGGGACCCAGTCTCTTTCCTCTCTGGCCGAAATGGCATCCCGAGTGGGCGATCGCGCTGCTAAGCACGACCGCTGCGCTTCTCTTCGTGCCGAAAATTTTAAGCGTTCTCTTGATCATCGCGCAACGTCGAAGCTGGAGCTTCGGCGGCGCGCTGCGGCTCGTCTTGAGTATGCTGCTGGAAATCGTTTTCTCGGCGTGGCTTGCGCCGATCCGGATGTGGTTTCACGCAAAATTTGTCCTGCTGACGCTGCTCGGCCGGCCGATCCGATGGATCTCGCAGCCGCGGAGCGATACCGAGACCGACTGGACCGAAGCGATCCGCGCCCACGGCCGGGCGATGATCTTCGCCGCCGGCTGGACCGTCGCCTGCTTCTGGATCCAGCCCGCCGCGGCCTGGTGGGTCCTGCCGGTCGCAGCGCCTTTGCTGTTTTCGGCATCGCTCTCCGTGTACACGAGCAGAGTCCGTCTGGGTCGCGGTCTTAAAAAAGTCGGCATCTTCCTCATCCCCGAAGAGGTAGAGCCGCCCGAAATCGTCAGCCGGCTGCGCGGCGCGCTCGCCGCGCGTGGTTCGGATGGCGTCAGCGGATTTATCTTTGCGGCGCTCGATCGCGCGGCGCTCGCCCTCCACGGCGGTCTGCTGCGCGGGAAGACGCCGAAAACGCAACCGGCGCTGGAGCGAAACCGCGCGCTGCTTGAAAAAGCCTTGAGCCTCGGCCCGAAAAGCCTCTCATCCCCGGAGCGCGCCCGTCTGCTTAAAGACGTCGAAAGCATGGTGGCTCTGCACCTGGCGTTATCGGCGCGGCCTGACTCGGCACTTTGGGTCCAAGCGGGACACGGCTGATCGACGGCGCTTGACCCCCTGCCGAAGTTTCATATAACCTGAAGGGACTCGAGGTGAACCATCGCATGAAGGTGAAGAATTTTGTCTTTTTTCTTGTAATAGTCGGTGTAGCGGTGCTCGTCCGTCCGCGCGCGGCTGCCGCAGGCGAGCCGACGGAGCAGATACGGACGGCGATCAACGAAGGCGTCGAAATCATGAATAGGGCTCGGCTCGACAGCCAGTCCGGCAAGGCCGAGACGATCGCAAAGCTCAAGAAAATTGTCTACCCGCTGTTCGACTTCGACGAGATGGCGCGCCGCTCGCTGGGCGCCCACTGGCGGCGCCTCGACCCGCGCCAGCAAAAAGAGTTCGTGACCGTCTTCACCGAGCTTCTGGAGAAGACCTACGCGAAAAACATCGACCTCTACGACGGCCAAAGGGTCGTCTATGCAGGCGAGAACGTCGATCAGGACTACGCCGAGGTTCACACCAAGCTCCTCAGTAAAAAAGGCGAGAGCTATTCCGTCGACTATAGGCTGCGTCTCGTCGACGGTAAGTGGCGCGTCTACGACGTCGTCGCCGAAGGCATCAGCGTGGTCAACAATTACCGCTCGCAATTCAATCGCGTGATGGCGAACTCTTCGTTCGAGGAGCTGATCCGCAAAATGAAGGAGAGATCGGCCTGATCCGCGCGGCGCTTACCCGCCGCGACATCCTCAAGCTCGCGCTCGCCGCCGCCGCGCCGATATGGTCAAGCTTCTCATTGGCGGCAGAAGCTATGCTCGCTCGGAAGATTCCGAAAAGCGGCGAATCCCTGCCCGTCGTCGGCCTCGGCACTTGGCAGACCTTCGACGCGGCGAACGAATCGGCCCGGGCGCCGCTCCATGAGGTGTTAGCGGAATTTTCCCGCCTCGGCGGACGCGTCATCGATTCGTCGCCGATGTACGGACGCGCCGAGAGCGTCGCCGGCGATCTCGCCACCGAGCTCGGCATCCAAAAGCAGCTCTTCATCGCGACCAAGGTCTGGACCACCGGGCGCGACCCGGGCATCCGACAGATGGAAGAATCGATGCGTCGCCTCCGCACGGAGCGTATCGATCTCATGCAGGTGCACAATCTCGTCGATTATCAAACACAACTCCAAACGCTCCGCAATTGGAAATCCGAAGGAAAGATTCGCTACATCGGCGTGACCCACTACACCGAAAGCGCGTATGCGGAGCTCGAGCGCGTCATAAGAAAAGAAGACCTCGATTTCGTGCAGCTCAATTACTCGATCGCCGAGCGCGCGGCGGAGCGCCGCATGTTGCCGCTCGCCGCCGAACGCAGGCTGGCCGTGCTCGTCAATCGCCCCCTGGGACAAGGGATGCTTTTCGATAAAGTCCGGGGCAGGCCGCTGCCGTCGTGGGCGGGGGAAATCGGCGTTTCCAGCTGGGCTCAGTTCTTCTTAAAATTCGTTCTCGGCCATCCGGCCGTGACGTGCGTCATCCCCGCGACGCGCAGGGTCGAGCATCTGCGCGATAATATGCGCGCGGGCCTCGCGCCTCTTCCCGATGACGCCATGCGCAAGCGGATGGCGGACTACGTCGGCCGGCTTTAGATAAAAAAACAGCCCGCCTGAGAAAGTTCCCAAGCGGGCTGCAAAACGTAGAGACCTCGCGAATCGCCTCTACGCAGGAAGACTCTTACCGCACGAACGCCATCAGCTGGACATTGTCCGCATTGACAAACTCGCCTTCGACGCGGACGTAGTCGCCGTTGCGGAGCCGGCGGAAATTATCGACGTCGGCGCCGCGCGCGTTGTACGGCAGGGCGACGGTCACAGGTCTGCCGCCGTTGCGCGGCCGGAGGTCGAACACGCCGTGGTCATAATCGATGCGCTCGACGGTCCCCTCCACCATTTGAGCCCGCGGCGCAGGAACCGTGGCGCGCGCGTATGGCGAGACGCCCGAGCGAGCTTGCACTGGAACCTGCAGGCGAACGGTGTCGATATAGGGATCGGGACGCGGCGCGGGCACGAAGGCGATAATGTCGCCGGCTTGGAGCGCGTCGGCCGGATAACTGTAGCCGTGAAAAACAACGTGCGTATAAGCGAGATCATAGGGGATGATGTCTCTTCGTCCGCCCTCCATCCAGATGACACGAATCTCTCTGTGGGCCGGGTCGACTTCGGCGACTTCCGCGGCGACCTCGCCAGTCCGCAGAGTCGTATCACTTTCTTGCGGCCGCTGTCCCGCGCGCGCCTCGGCCAGAGTGGGCCGGCGCGCTACCTCGGCGCTGCAGCCGATTAAAGTGACGAGACCCAAAGCCAAGAGGGCGCCGTAAAGGGCCTGCAAACCGTATCTCGAATCTCTTGAATTCATAGGATCCCCTCCCTTCATCTTCGCGGTACTAACCCGCAAACCCAGGTGTTTTTATTCTGGCTTCGGCCGTGAATCTGTCAATTAAGGCAAATACCCGCCGTCCGTAACGAAATATTTCGTCAACATTCTCGCCGGCCGAACGTCTAATAGAAGGCGGCGGGTCTTTCGATAAGGCCGCCGGCCTGTATCTAGCGCGACCCCCCTCGAACGTTCGGGAGGGGATGCTAAGATGTTTGGGGGAAACTAACATTTCTAGGAGAGGGGGAGGGGCTATGACGTTTAGACTTATAAAAGAGGGCCGCCGAATCTTCACCTCGGTAATGGCTCTGTTGTTCGTTTTCTCGATGACGCCGCAGCCGGCGCGTGCGCAAGATTATCCGGATACGGGTGATGATATCGATCAAGTCGTGGCGCGGATATCCTTCATCCAGGGTCCGGTATCGTACGCGCGCGGCGATGATCCCGACGAATGGGATCCCGCCGCCGTCAATGTTCCATTCGCGCTCGGCGACCGGCTGTATTCTGCGGCCGACGGCCGGGCGGAGCTCTCGCTCCCCGGCGGGAACTTTGTCCGCATCGGTCGGCGCAGTTATGTCTCTGCGCTCACGCTGAGCTATGACACGAAACAGTTTTATGTCGGCAACGGCGCCGCGACGTTCACGGTACGGCGTCTCGGACCCGACGAGATTTTCGAGATCGACACACCGAGCGTGGCGGTCACCGTCGATCAGCCGGGCCGATACCGTGTAGAAGTGGACGAGAACGGCGACACGCGCGTAATCGTCCGCAGCGGGGTCGCATTCGTCGCCGCCAATGGACGCCAGGTGACCGTCGAGCGCGCCGAGATGCGCATCTATGGTTTGGACGCGACGGAGTATGAAATCCTTGGCCTCCGCCAGGTGGACACTTTCGACAGCTGGGTCGACGAGCGCCAGGCGCGCTTCGACACCCGCTATCGTAACGCCTATCAATACGCCGACGAGGAGATCGTTGGTATGGATGACCTGGCTGATAACGGCCGCTGGGAAGAGATTCCGGATTACGGCTACGCCTGGACGCCAACGGTCGTCGCCGTCGGCTGGCAGCCGTTCACGGTCGGCCACTGGTTCTGGCAGGACCCGTGGGGCTGGAGCTGGATCAGCGAAGAGCCCTGGGGCTGGGCGCCGTCCCACTATGGCCGGTGGACATTCTACCGCTCGCGCTGGTACTGGGTGCCTGTGCGCCGCCGCGTCGAGGTCGTGCGCTACGCGCCGGCGATCGTCGGATTCGTCTCCGTCCGGGGCAATATCGGCTGGTTTCCGCTCCACCCGCGCGACCGCTTCGTGCCGTGGTGGGGGCGCCGCGAGCGTGTTGTTGAGAACGTGACTTTCGTAAACCGTACGCGCATCGTGCTCGTCGACGAGCGGACGTTCGTGTCGAGTCGCAGAGTGACGACAGCGATCATCCGCGATCAGACGATCATTCGCGAGGCGACGACGGTCCGCCTCGATCGGCGGTTGCCGGTGCCGCAGCGCGAATCGATCCGCGTCACCGCCGAGCGGCGCCAGGTCGAGCGTCCGTCGGCGGCGATTATTTCCCGTCAGGTCGTCGTGCGCAACGCGCCGACGCCGCCTCCGCCGCGCTTCGATGAGAAGGTGCGCGTTATCCGGGAGCGGCAAGGCCAACCGCTCACCACGCGTGAGATCGTCGATATGGGCGCGAAGGATTTCAAATCGAACCGGCGCATCCAGATCCGCACCGCTGGCGAGAGCAAGGGCAACTTTACCGCCCGCGGCGGCCAGGGCGGGCAAGCGGTTCAGCCTCAGCCGCTGGCGCCGCTCAAGGGCCGGAGTCTCGCAACACCGGATAATCCGGTCAGCACGGATGTGTCGCGCCGCCAGCAGCGCGAGCAGCAAAAGGACGAGCGGCAAATTCAGCAACAGCAGCAAAAAGACCAGAAGCAACAGGAGCGCGACTTGCAGAAGCAGCAGCAGGAACAGAAAAAGCAAGAGCGTGATCAGGACCAGCTGCAGAAAAAGCAGGAGCGTGAGCTGCAGAAAGACCAGAAGCAGCTCCAGGATCAGCAGCAGCGGAAGGACCAGCAGCTGCAGCAGAAGGATCTCGAGCGCAAGCAGCAGGAGCAGGACCGCTTACAGAAGAAGCAAGAGCGCGATCAGGATCAGCTACTGAAAAAGCAGGAGCGCGATCAGGAAAAAGATCGGAAGCAGCTCCAGGACCAGCAGCGGAAGGACCAGGAGCTGCAGCGCAAGGATCTGGAGCGCAAGCAGCAGGATCAGGATCAGCTGCAGAAAAAGCAGGAGCGCGACCGGGAGAAAGATCAGAAGCAGCTGCAGGACCAGCAGCGGAAAGACCAGGAGCTGCAGCGGAAGGATCTCGAGCGCAAGCAGCAGGAGCAGGACCGGCTGCAAAAGCAGCAACAGCAAGACCAAGAGAGGAAGAACCAGCAACTGCAGCAGC
>DATJFG010000086.1:0-4245 GCA_035495775.1 Verrucomicrobiia bacterium
GACGCTCTCCGGCAACATCGCGGTGCTGAACGCGCTCGCGCGCGCCGGCCAAGTCGCGCCGGAGGATTTCGTCAACGTCGGCATCGCCGGCGACGGCGGCACCTACGACATCGGCCTCCAGGCGATGCTCTCGTGGATCGCGCGCGGCGAGGACGGCGTCTACATCTGTCTCAACAACCAGGCCTACATGAACACCGGCGTGCAGGGCTCGGGCGCGACGCCGTACGGCACCGCGACCTCGACGACGCCGTTCGGCAAGGCGGTGCGCGGCAACCAGCGCATGCCGCAGTCGCTCCCCGATCTCGCGCTCGCCGCCGGCGCGTCTTATGTCGCGACCGCCTGCCCGTTACACCATCGCGACTTGATGCTCAAGGTGCAGAAGGCGGCGGCGATCCGCGGCCCGGCGGTCGTGGAGATGTTTTCGATCTGCCCCGAGGGATGGAAGTCCGAGACCGACGTCTTTCACGAGATCACCGAGCTCGCGCTCCAGAGCCACTCGTGGATTCTCTACGAGGCGGAGCGCGAGCGCGCGTCGAACGCGGTCGTCTTCACGCTCAACTACCGGCCGGAGAAAACGATTCCCGTGATCGAATATTTGAAACTCCAGGAGCGCTTTGCCGGCATGCGCCGGTTTCCGGAGATGATCGAGCGCCAGCAGCAGTGGATCGACGCGCGCTGGTCTTTCTGGAAGCCGGTGCTCGAGGCCAACGGCATCGGGGCGGAGGAGGTGGCCGGCCATGCATGATTTCACGCTGCGCGTCGCCGGCGAATCGGGCGAGGGCGTCATCACGATCGCCGAGACGATCGCGCGCATTGCCGCGCGCGAAGGGCTCCAACTCGTCACCTTCCGCACCTTTCCCGCCGAGATCAAGGGCGGCGCGTGCATGATGCAGGTGCGCTTGAGCGACCGGAAGATCTCCTATCACGGCGAGAAGGTCGACTGTCTGGTCGTGCTGAACCAGTTCGCGCTCGAAGACAACGTCGCCGATCTAAACCCAAACGGCGTGCTGCTCTGCGAGGCGGAATGCGACGCGCCGGAGGGGACATTCGCCGTTCATAAAATTCCGTTCGAGCGCATCGCGGTGCGCGAGATCGGCAGCCGCATCAGCAAAAACATCGTCGTGCTCGGCGTGCTCGCGCATCTCCTCGGCATTCCGCGGAAGAGCGTCGAGGATTTTCTCGCCGAAAAATTCGCCAAGAAGAGCAAGGCGATCCTCGACCACAACATGCTCGCGCTGGGAAAAGGGATTCATTTCGCCGAGGAGCACGTCGCCAAGCGCGAGGGCTTCGGCTTTCCGAAAGGCAGCCACCAGCGCCAGCTGCTCATGACCGGCAACGAGGCGATCGCGCTCGGCGCCGCCGGCGCGGGACTCCAGTGCTTCTTCGGCTATCCGATCACGCCGGCCTCGGAAATCATGGAATGGCTCGCCGCGCATCTGCCGAAGTTGGGCGGAAAGGTCATGCAGACCGAAGACGAGATCTCGGCGATCTGCGCGGTCGCCGGCGCCTCGTGGGCGGGCGCCAAGGCGATGACCTCGACCTCGGGGCCGGGCGTCTCGCTCATGTCCGAGGCGCTCGGGCTCCTCTCGATGGCGGAGATTCCCGCCGTGATCGTCGATTCGCAGCGCGGCGGTCCGAGCACCGGCCTTCCGACCAAGACCGAGCAGTCCGATTTGCTGCTCGCGCTCTACGGCTCGCACGGCGACGCGCCGCGCGTCGTGCTTGCGCCGACTTCCGTGGCGGATTGCCTCACGCTCATCGGACGCGCGTTCTATCTGTCCGAGACTTACCAGATGCCGGTGATCGTCCTCGTCGACCAGGCGCTCTCGGCGCGGGTCGAGACGGTCGACCCGGCGCTGCTCGATCATTTGCCGCAGGCCGCGCGCCTCAAGGCGGAGAACGGCGACGGCGGCTTCGCGCGCTATCGGCTGAACGGCTCGATCTCGCCGACGGCGCTGCCCGGCGTGCCGGGCTGCGAGCACATGGTCACGGGCATGGAGCACGACGAGTTCGGCAACTTCGCGTGCGACGACGCGACGCACACGGCGATGACCGTCAAAAGATTTCAGAAGCTCGCCGAAATCGGTACCGATCCGAAGATGCGCGACTCATGCCTCGCGTTCGGAGACGAGAAGGCGGAGATCGGCATCGTCACCTGGGGCTCGACCGCCGGACCGGTCGAAGAGGCGGTGCGCATCGCGGCGGAGACGGGCTTCAGCGTCCGCGCGCTCGTGCCGCGGCTTTTAAACCCGCTGCCGCACGCCGAGCTCGAGCGCTTCTTCCGGCAGGTGAAGCGCGTGATCGTCCCCGAGCTCAACTTCACCGGGCAACTGGCCTCGGTGCTGCGCTCGGTCTATCGCGTGCCGACCATCGGGCTCGCGAAGGTGAAGGGCGTTCCCATGGACCCGTCGGAGATCGTCGCGAAGATCGCCGAGGCCGCGGCCGGCCTCGCGAGCACAAGGAGTGCGGAGCATGGCAGAAGAGCAGGATAAGTTCTGCGAGTATCTGAGCGGCGTCAACCCGGTCTGGTGCCCGGGCTGCGGCTACTACGGCATCTTGTCCGCGCTGGTGGAGGCGTTCGCCGAACTCCGGCTGCCGACCGAACAACTCGCCCTGGTCTCGGGCATCGGCTGCTCCAGCCGCCTGCCGTATTTCGTCAAGGCCTACGGCTTTCACAGCATCCACGGCCGCGCGCTGCCGATCGCGCAGGGCGTCAAGACCGCCAACCCCGAGCTCACGGTGGTGGCGGTCGGCGGCGACGGCGACGGGCTCGCGATCGGCGGCGGCCATTTTCCCCACGTCGCGCGCAACAACGTCGACATGACCTACATCATGTTCAACAACGCGATCTACGGCATGACCAAAGGGCAGTTCTCGCCGACCACCGAGCTTTTCGCCTCGACCAAGACCTCGCCGTTCGGACTCACCGGCGAGGCGCTCAACCCGTGCGCGCTCGCGATCGTCTACGGCGCGAGCTTCGTCGCGCGCGGCTTCTCGGTGAAGAAGGAGCACTTGAAGGATCTGATCGAGCAGGCGATCCGCCATCCGGGATTTTCCTTCGTGGAGATTCTGACGAGCTGCTCGTCGTTCAACACGCTCGACATGAACGTCGCGCGCATCCTCCACGCGATGGACTACGTTCCCGACGGCCACGACGTGAGCGATCCGATCGCCGCGCTGAAGCTCGCCGGCCACGACGAGAAAATCCACCTGGGCGTGCTGCGCAAAAGCCCGCGGCCGACGCTGCAGGAGAAGTTCACCGAGATCCAGGAAAAAGCCCGGCGCGGCAAGAGCGCCACCGTCGCGAGCCTCGCGAGACAGTTCGCGTAGGGGGAATTCCTCCGCCGTCACGGGCCGCCGCCGAGAAAAAGTCGCAGGAGGTGGCGGCAAGACCCGCTTTAGGACTCGTTCGTTCGTTTTTGCACTCCTTTTTCCCAATCCTTACCTAACCGACGCCGCGCGGGGAGCGCGTTTTTTTGTGTCCGCGACGGCAACAATCAAATCAAAATCGTGAAGCGCATCATGGGTGCGCAGCCGTACAGCGAGTTCAGAGCGGCGATCCAGGCGGCACTGAATGAGGCTGGAAACTGAGGCGTCTAACGGTACAAAGAATGGCCATGCGAAAAGTCCTAGCCCGAATAGTGCTGGCTTCGCTATTTTCGTTTGACGCGCGCATCGCCGGGGCGCAGTTCGTCGAAATGACGACGGAGCACAACGAGGCGGCCGACTTGATGGCCCAAAACTGGGGAGACCTCATCTATTTGTCTGTATCGCTGCAGGAAGGCGCTGCGACCTACATTGTTTACCGATCTGTATCGGATCAGGGCGGTTGGGTGGAGCGGATGCGGGCGAGCGACAAAGAACTACGTGACTTCGCGAACAGCGTCCAGGATATCACCAGCTACGCTCAGGAGAGGGAGCTTTGTTATAAAGTGGAAGCGATCGACAGCGTCGGACGACTCCTAAGAGATTACGAACCGGTCTGTGTTCCGAGATATGTCCCTCCCGAGCCCTGGACCACCAATGAAGCCGAGAGCTTGGGCGGACTGAATCATGGAAATTACATCTCTTTGATGTGGGGGCCCGTGGATAAAGCGACTCAGTACGTCGTCTATCTAGCGGTGTCCAGGGAAGGACCCTGGTCGGTGCTCTGTTCGGATGATGGCAAAGGCAAGTGCATGGTCCATACGACGCCTGACGCCCGTATGATGGACCTTTGTTACAAGGTCGAGGCGAAGGATGCGA
>DATJFG010000087.1:0-18515 GCA_035495775.1 Verrucomicrobiia bacterium
CGGTCACCGGCCTGGGGTATATGATCGTGCGCTACGCCAACGCCTTCGAGACCGACAAGCTCTTTGTGCCGATTGTAGTGGTTATGGTATTGGGGGTAGGCTTGATGTGGCTCGCCAAATGGGTCGAGACGCGCATCGCCCCGTGGCGGAGGTTCGACGACAGGGAATAGCTCGCAAGGAGGCGCTATGAAAAAAACTCTCTTTTTGATCGCGGCATGTCTCGGATTGGCTCTGGCTGCGCATCCCGCCGGGGCGCAGAACAAGCGTAAAGTGGTATTCGGCGTGCCGGTCACGCCGCCCAACGTCGTCCACATTCCGCCCTACATCGCCAAGGAGATGGGCTTTTTCGCCGAGAGCAACATCGAGCCTGAGTTCGTTACCTTCGAGGGCGGCACGCAGACGCTCCGCGGCAGCGTCGCCGGCGGCCTCGACATCACCGGGACCAGCTCCGACCCGGCGATCATCGCCGCCGCGCGCGGCGCGGGAACCAAGGTGCTCGGCACCTATTCGCACAAGCTCTCGCAATCGATGGCGGTCCAGGGCGACATCAAGAGCTGCAAGGATCTCAAGGGCCGGAAAATCGGCATCCAGGAGATCGGCGCCTTCAATGAGGTGATGAGCCGCGCCGTCCTCGCCTCGTGCGGCCTTACGCCCAAGGACGTGCAGTACGTCAACGTCAGCACGAAGGGACGCGTCGCCGGCCTGC
The DNA here is from genome assembly GCA_035495775.1 of Verrucomicrobiia bacterium. GTDB lineage: Bacteria > Desulfobacterota > Binatia > UBA9968 > UBA9968 > JAJPJQ01. The sequence goes on from DATJFG010000087.1 coordinate 707, forward strand.
TCACGGGTCAGATCGACACCGCGATTCTCCACGTCGATCAGGCTCTGGTCGCGATAAAGAAAAAACCGGATTTGAGGATCCTCGTGAATCTTTGGGAGCCGCTTCCCAAGTGGCTCTACGCCGCCTACATCGCGCCCGAGAAAGAGATCGCGTCCAACCGCCAGCTCTACATCGACATCATGACCGCGCTCGTCAAGGCGAACCGCTTCATCTACAAGGACAAGGCGAAGACCGTCGAGATCGCGACTAAATATACCCAGCAGGATGCCGACGTCGTCGGCCAAACCTACGATATCCTCGCCAACGTCGGCGCGTGGCCGGTGAACGACGGTCTGCCGAAGGACATGGTCGAGTGGACGATCAACAAGCAGGTCGAACTGGGCTCGATCAAGGCCGAAGAGAAGCCGAGCTATGATAAATTGATCGATGCCTCGATCATCCAGGCGGCCGTCGCCAAGGCGGGGGGCCGCATGACCGGCGACAAGCGCTGGGACTGACCCCACGATTTGCTTTTAAAGGGCGGGGAGCGATCCCCGCCCTTTGTTTTTATGCCGCGCGACAAAGCTCCCGACGATCCCGACTCGCCGTTTCAAGATCCCGTCGTCCTCCCGATCGAGGATTCGATCGATCTCCATCCGTTCGCGCCCAAGGACATTCCCGATGTGGTCGCGGAGTACATCGAGCAGTGCCTTCAGGCGGGCATTTTCGAGGTCCGCATCATTCACGGCCGCGGCGTCGGCGTGCAGCGGCGCATCATCCAGTCGGTCCTGGCCAAGCATCCGAGGGTCGCATCTTTCAAGGACGCCCCGGCGGAGGCCGGCGGCTGGGGCGCGACCGTGGCGGTCCTGCGGAAAATATAAGCCGTCGCGCCATTTGACCTCGGGGCCGCTCCGCGTTATGGTGCGCTCCGCGATCACCCCGAGTCTTTCCATAAGGAGGTTGACTATGACACGCATAGTCCTCTCGGTCGCGGCTGCCCTGCTTTTCGCCGCCGCTCCCGTCTCCGCCGCGCCCGTCGAGCTCGGCGCCTCGGTCCAGCTGACCGGCAAGGACGCCAACACCGGACGGTACTACGGCGACGGCTATCAGCTGACGATCGACAAGATCAACGCGGCCGGCGGCGTCAAGATCGGCAACAGCAAAGAGAAACTGACGCTCAAGATGCTCGACAACCAATCCGACGTGAACTTGAGCGTGCGTCAGTACGTCCAGCTCGTGACGCAGGACAAGGTCAACTTCCTCCTCGGGCCGTTCAGCAGCAACTTTGCATTGGCGGATTCGGCGATCTCGGAAAAGTATTCGATCCCGATGATCCAGGGCGGCGGCGCCTCCGACCAGATCTTCAGCCGCGGCTATAAATACATCTTCGGCACGCTGCCGGCGGCGACGGAATATTTCTCGAGCACCGTCGATCTCATGACCAAGCTTAACCCGGCGCCGAAGAACGTGGCGCTGATTTTCGCCGACGACGCCTTCGACGTCTCAGTCGCCGACGGCACGCGCGCTTTGCTCAACAAGGCGGGGATGAAGATCGTCGTCGACCAGCGCTACAGCGACAAGGCGTCGGACTTCAACTCGATCCTCTCGCTCATCAAGAGCCAGCCTGTCGAGGCGATCCTGGTCGCCGGCCACGAGACCGAGATCTTGAATTTCATCCGCCAGGCGAAGACGCTGAACGTGAGACCCAAGTTTTATTCCTTCACCGTCGGCGTGCCGACCGCGGACTTCCGCAACGCTCTCGGCAACGACGCGGAGTACGCCTTCGGCATGACCTCGTGGCTGCCTTCGCCGACGTTCAAGGACGACTACTTCGGCAACGCCGAGCAGTTCGCCAACGAGTACAAGAAGCGCTTCGGCTACGACGCCGACTACCACGCCGCCTCGGCCGCCGCCGACGTCGAGGCGTTCGTCAAGGCGATCGAGGCCGCCGGCTCGCTCGATGCCAACAAGGTCCGCGACGCGATCTCGAAGCTCGACTTCGACAGCCTCTACGGCCGCATCAAGTTCAACGCCGCGGGGCAGATCAACCTGCCGCAGACCGTCGTGCAGGTTCAGAAGGGCAAACTTGTCGCCGTCTTCGGCCCCAAGGGGATGATGGAAAAACCGCTCTACCCGATGCCGCCTTGGGGGCAGCGCTAAGTTGCAGCTTCTCTGGCAAATCATCGTCAACGGCGTCCTGCTCGGGGGCTTGTACGCGCTGATGGCGCTCGGCCTCGTGCTCATCTGGGGCGTCCTCAATATCGTCAACCTGGCCCACGGCGCGCTCATCATGCTGGGCGCCTACGCGGGCTACTATCTCTTCACCGCCGCCGGGATCGATCCTTTCGCGGCGCTGCCGATCTCGATGCTGGTGCTCTTTCTCATCGGCTATGCGATCCAGCGCGGCATCCTGAACCTCGTGATCCGGGGGCCGATGTTCAATACGCTGCTCATCACTTTCGGTCTGGAAGTCGTCATCACCTATCTCGCCCAGGTGATCTTCAGCGCGGATTTCCGCACGGTCAATCCGCCCTATGCCGGGGCGAACTTCGAACTGCTCGGCGCGACCGTGCCGTTCGTGCGCATGCTCGCCTTCGTGCTCGCCCTCGGGCTCACGCTCGTGCTGTGGCTGTTTCTCGAACACACGCGCATCGGCCGCGGCATCCGCGCTACGGCGCAAAATCTCGTTGCGGCCCGCCTCTACGGCGTCAACCCGCGCCGGGTCTATGCGCTTACATTCGGCCTCGGCTCCGCGCTCGCGGGCGCGGCGGGAACGCTTTACGGTGTGGTGTCGCAGATCAACCCCTACATCGGCGGGGCTCTCACCGCGAAGTCGTTCGCGATCGCGATCATCGGCGGCCTCGATAATTCGCTCAACGTCGTCGTCGGCGGGCTCTTCCTCGGCATCGTCGAAGCGCTGACGGCGCTTTACATCGGACCGACATATACCGACGTGGTGAGCTTCGGGATTCTTGTACTCGTTCTGGTCGTTCGTCCCACCGGGCTGTTAGGAAGGACGGCGTGAGGCTCGGCTACCAATTAGCTATCGCGGCCGTCGCCGTCGCGGCGCTCGCCACGCTCCCGTCCTGGGGATCGGCGGTGATCGTTCAGTTCGGCACCAGCGCGCTCATCCTCGCCGTGCTCGCCCAGAGCTGGAACATTATCGGCGGATACACCGGCTATGCGTCGTTCGGCAATTCGGTTTTTTACGGACTCGGCGGCTACGGCGTCGCGATCGGCATGGTGCAGCTCCACTGGCCGTTCGCCGCCGGTCTCGCGCTCGGCATCGCGCTCGCGCTCGCCTTCGCGTTTCTCATCGGGCTGCCGGTGCTCAGGCTCCGCGGCCATTACTTCGCGATCGCGACCCTCGGTCTCGCCGTCGTGATGACCGCGATCGTCTCGAACCTCGAGATCGCCGGACGCAACATCGGGCTCATCATGCCGCTGGTCAAGGGCGACACCTGGTTCTATGAAGGCTCGCTCGCGCTGCTCGCCGCGACGACCCTCGCCGTGGCCTGGATCTCGCGCAGCCGCTTCGGCTTCGGCCTGATCGCGATCCGCGAAAACGAGGGCGCGGCGGCGGTCATGGGCGTCAACACGACGCTTAACAAGGTGCTCGCGTTCGCGCTCTGCAGCGTCTTTACGGCGATCGCCGGCGGCATCCACGCCTATTGGATTACGTTCCTCGACCCCGAGAGCGCGTTCGACATCGGCCTCAACGTCAGGATGATCATCATGGCGGTGTTCGGCGGGCCCGGCACGGTCTTCGGTCCGGTTCTCGGCGCGTTCGTCTTGTCGGCGATCTCCGAGGTCCTCGCGAGCAAGGTCACGAGTCTCGCCAGCATCTTCTTCGGCGTCGTGATCGTCATCGCTGTCATCTTCATGCCGCGCGGCTTCGCCGATCTCGTCCGGCGCTTTCGCCAGTCGGGCTGGCGCTACTTTCAAGAAAATATCCGCGCGCACGGCGTATAAAAGATGGCCGCGATTCTCGAAGCGCAGAAAGTCACCAAACGTTTTCACGGGCTCGTCGCGATCAACGACGTGAGCTTCTCCGTCGACAAGGGCGAGATTCTGGGGCTCATCGGCCCGAACGGCGCGGGCAAGACAACGCTGATCAATCTCGTGAGCGGGACGCTGGCACCGACGGCCGGAACCGTCATCTTCGAAGGGACTCCGATCAACGGCGTGCCCGCGTACCATCGCTCGCGACTCGGCATCGGCCGGACTTTTCAAATCATGCGGCCGTTTCCCGGCTTGACGGTGCTCGACAACGTCGCGGTCGGCGCGTTGTTCGGCACCGCCGGCGGCGCGCGCAAGCTCGCCGAAGCCGAGACGCAGGCGCACCGCTGGCTCGCCTTCGTCGGCCTCGACAAGCGCGCCGGCCAGCGCGCGGACGCGCTCGGCGGGCCGGACCGAAAGCGCCTCGAGCTCGCCAAGGCGCTCGCCCAGCGTCCCAAGCTCTTGCTCCTCGACGAGGTGATGGCGGGACTCAACCACGTGGAGATCGAAGAGGTGATCGCGGTCATCAAAAAAGTCCGCGCGGAGGGGATCAGCATCCTCGTGATCGAGCACGTCATGAAGGCGATCCAGAGCCTTTCCGATCGCCTCATCGTGATCCACCACGGCGAGATGCTCGCCGAGGGAAAGCCGCAAGAGGTGCTGACCGATGCGCGCGTGGTCGAGGCCTATCTCGGCCGGAGGCGCTCGTGAGCGAAGCGCTCCTCAAGGTCGAAGGGCTACAGGCGGGCTACGGCGAGGTGCCGGTGCTCCGCGACATCGCGCTCGAGATCAACCCCGGCGAGATCGTGGCGCTCGTGGGCAGCAACGGCGCCGGGAAAAGCACGCTGCTCCGCGCCCTCTCGCGCATCATCTCGAGCAAAGGGCGCATCGAGTTCGCCGGGCGTGCGCTCGACAAGATGACCGCCGACCAGGTCTTCGCCTTGGGATTAGTTCAGGTGCCGGAAGGGCGGCAGCTCTTCGATCAGATGTCGGTCGAGGAGAATCTTTTCATGGGCGCGTATTGCCGGAAGGACAAACAAAAGATCGCGGCCGACCTCAAGCGCGTCTACCAGCTTTTCCCCAGGCTGGAGGAGCGCCGGCAGCAGTTGGCCGGCAGCCTCTCGGGCGGCGAGCAGCAGATGTGCACGATCGCGCGCGGCCTGATGGCGGCGCCGCAGCTCATGATGGTCGATGAGATGAGCTTGGGCCTCGCGCCCGTCGTCGTCGATATGCTGCTCGAAGTCTTGGCGGAGATAAGAAAGGAAGGCGTCACCGTGCTGCTCGTCGAGCAGGACGTCTTCTCGGCGTTTTCCATCGCCGACCGCGGCTACGTGCTGGAGACCGGCAGGATCGTCCGCGCCGGCAAGGCCAAAGAGCTGGCGGAAGACCCGGAAGTAAGACGGGCGTATCTGGGATTATAAAGTTCTACGCCGCCGCCTTCTTCGGCGGATATTTCTCGCACAATTTCTTCCACCCCGTGGCCAGTTTCTTGGCGTCCTCTACTACCTCGGGCGGGATGTTGCGGAACGGCGGGCGCAAGGGGCCCGGCGAGCAGTAGCCGGCGTAGTTCATGGCGATCTTGGCGTGGTTCTCGCGCCAATTGAGACCGCCTCCGGTCTTGGTTCTGCCGTGGGCTTCGAGATCGAGACAAATCTGCTTGACCGTTTCCCAATCGCCCGCGCGCCACGCGTCGCGGAGATGCAGCACCGGCCACGGGCCGAGCCACACGTTGATCGACCAGCAGCCGGCGGCGCCCATCTGGACGAACGGATAGGCCTGGCTCTGATTGCACAGCACGCTGATCTTCCCTTTGATGATATTCATGAGCTGCATGAACTCGAGCGGCGTGCGGTGGCTGTCCTTCATCGCGACGATGTTGGGACGCGTGACGAGCTTTTCGAAGATCGACACCGGCAGCTTCACGTGATGGAGCGCCGGGTTGTGGTAGATGACGATGCCCAACTGCGGGAAGGCGTCGGCGATGTCGAGATAGAACTGCGCCGCGTTGTCGGCGGTCGCGGGAAAGTAAAACGGCACGCCGCAGAGCACGCCGTCGGCGCCCATCTCGGCGGCGAACTTCATCTTCATCAACGTCTCGCGCGTGTTGAGGCTCGTGCAGCCGACGATCACCGGGACGCGCTTGCGCGCGGCGGCGATCGTCGCCTCGGCGAGCTTTTTCTGCTCGTCGAGGAGCAGCGTGTGGCACTCGCCGAAGCTCCCCATGGTCGCGATCACGTCGATGCCGTCATTGATGATGCGATCGACCGCGCGCGCAAGCTCCGCGGTGTTGATCGTATCGGTCGCCGTCAGCGAATCGCCGTCCGGCGTCGTGAACGCCGGCATCATCCCCATCACGCCTCTCATGTCTTGAGCTCGCAGCATAAGTCCCCCTTTTTCTTTCGCGGCCGCTTCGATCGACCGCCAGTCGTTTTCCTAGCCGATTCTCTCGCGCGGGGCAAACGGGTCCTCGCCCTTGGTGGTGGCGAGGCGGAATAGAATCACCACGACGCCGATCGTGATGAAGCTGTCGGCCACGTTGAAGGCCGGCCAGTGGTAGTGCGACCAGTAAAAATCGAGGAAATCGATCACCTCGCCGTAGAGCAGCCGGTCGATCAGGTTGCCGACGGCGCCGCTCAATATGAATCCCAGCGCGACGGTCAAGAGCTTTTCCTCCGGCGGCAGCCGGCGCAGCATGACGATAATGAAGCCGATCGCCGCGATGGAAAAGCCGATCAGAAACGAGCGGCGGAAAAACTCGCCGCTCCGCGCGAGAAAGCCGAACGCCGCGCCGGTGTTGCGGATATAGGTTAGGTTAAAGACGTTTTCGATGACGGGGATCGACTGGTAGAGCGGCATCGTCCGGTCGACGATCGCCTTGGTCGTCTGATCGAGCAGGACGATGGCGACGATGAGAATAAGAACGAGCTTGAATTTGCCGTTCAAGCTTTGAGCTCCGCGAGCACGCGCGCGCAGCGGCCGCAGACCATGGGATAAGCCGGGTCGCGCCCGACCTCTTCGGAATACTTCCAGCAGCGCTCGCATTTTTGTCCGCTCGCCTTGGCGACCTCGATCAGGCAGTTGAGCAGCTGGCTCTGGTACAAAAAGCGGCCGTCGACGTCCAGCGCCTCGCTCGCGCGCTGCATCGCGGTCGTGACCGCGGCGTCGGCGTTGTCCCGCACCACCGCGCCCTGCGAGACGATCAGGATGTCCTCGGCCCTTTGCTCGTCTTGCTGGAGCATCTCGCCGAGACGAGGGAGCGCGTTGCCGTTGAGCGTATGCAGGAGCACGCGCGCGTCGAGCGAATGGCCGATGATGTTGCGGCTCCGGGCCTCCTCCAGCGCCTTCAATACTTCGCCGCGTTCCTTGAAAATTTGCTCCCAGCGCTCGCTTAAGCCTTCGTCGACCGGCGCGTCGCCGGGCATGCGCGACATGAAGATGCTCTCGGCCGCGCCTCGCTTCTTCGGCATGTGCTGCCAGATCTCCGCCGCGGTGAACGAGAGGATCGGCGCCATGAGATGGACGAGCACGTCCAGGATGCGGTGGAGCGCCGTCTGCGCCGAGCGCCGCTCGCTCGAGCGCGGCGCCTCGCAGTAGAGCCGGTCCTTGACGATGTCCAGATAAAGCGCGCTCAAATCCACGCTGCAGAAATTATTGAGCGCGTGATAGACGGCGTGGAACTCGAACTTCTCGTACGCCTCGACGCAGCGGGCGGAGAGCGCCTGGGTGCGCCCCAGGATCCAGCGGTCGAGCTCGTCAAGGTCGCCCAATGCCACGGCGTCCTGATCGGGATCGAAGTCGTAGAGGTTGCTGATCAAAAACCGCGCGGTGTTGCGGAGCTTGCGGTACGCCTCGACGAGTCGGTTTAGAATCTCATCGGAAATGCGCACGTCCTCGCGATAGTCCTCCGCCGCGGCCCACAGGCGCACGATCTCGGCGCCGTGCTTTTTCATGATCTCCTGGGGCGCGATCACGTTGCCGAGCGACTTCGACATCTTGCGCCCCTTGCCGTCGAGGGTAAAGCCGTGCGTCAGCGCGCTCGCGTAGGGAGCGCGGCCCCGCGTCGCAACGGATGTCAGCAGCGACGTATGGAACCAGCCGCGGTGCTGGTCGCTGCCTTCGAGATACATATCGGCGCGACCGCCGAGGCGCGGGTCGGCCTCGACGACGGCGGCATGGCTCACGCCGGAGTCGAACCAGACATCCAGAATGTCTTCTTCCTTGGAGAAATCGCTCGCGCCGCAGCCGCCGCATTTGAGCCCCGGCGGCGCGAGCTCGGCGGCCGGGCGGATAAACCAGGCGTCGGAGCCTTCGTGCTCGAAGATCGCCGCGACATGGTCGCAGATCGCCTGGCTGAGCGTCGCCTGCTTACAGTTGTTGCAATAGAAAACCGGAATCGGCACGCCCCAGGCGCGCTGGCGCGAGATGCACCAGTCGGGCCGGCTCTCGAGCATGCCGCGGATACGCTCGCGCCCCCACGGCGGAACCCATGCGACCTGATCGATTGCGTCGAGCGAGTGGCGTCTGAGCTCGTTCTTTTCCATCGAGACGAACCACTGCTCGGTCGCGCGGAAAATCACCGGCCGCTTGCAGCGCCAGCAGTGCGGATAGCTGTGCGCGAGCTTGTCCTCTTTGAGCAGCGCTTGCGCGTCGTTGAGTTTTCTGAAGATCGAGGCGTCCGCCTTGAAGACGCTCTCGCCCGCGAGATCGCCCGCCTCGGCGGTAAACCGCCCCTCGTCGTCGACCGGCGCCAGCACCGGCAGATTGTAGCGCTGGCCGGCGACATAGTCCTCCATGCCGTGGCCGGGCGCGATGTGGACCGCGCCGGTGCCCTGATCCTGCGTCACGAAGTCGCCGAGGATCACTTTCACGTCGCGATCGATCCACGGGTGGCGGCAGACGATCCCTTCGAGCTCGGCGCCGGTCCAGGCGCCGTCAAGAATCTTGAAATCTTTTGCCCCGAAGCCGGCGGCGGCCATGACTTTCTCGATCAGCTCCTGATTGAGCATCAAGTCGCCCGCGGGCGTACTGACGCGCCGGTAGACGAAGCTCGGATGGAGCGCGATCGCCTGGTTCGCCGGCAGCGTCCATGGCGTCGTGGTCCAGATGACGAAGTAGAGATTATCGCCGGCGAGCTTGCCCTTGCCGTCCTTGACGGCGAACTTTACATAAATCGACGCCGAGGTGTGGTCTTCGTATTCGACCTCCGCCTCCGCCAGCGCGGTCACGCATGAGGCGCACCAGTAGACCGGCTTTTTCTGCCGGTAGAGCAAACCCGCGGCGATCATCTTCCCCAGCTCGCGCACCTCGACGGCTTCGTACCTGGGATCGATCGTGCGATAGGGGTTCCGCCAGTCGCCCAGCACGCCCAGCCGCTTGAACTCCTCGCGCTGGATCGAGATGTATTTCTCCGCGTATTCCTTGCACAGGCGGCGGATCTCCGCCTTGCCGAGCGCGGCCTTCTTCGCACGGCCGCCGAGGTTCTTCTCGACCTGGAGCTCGATCGGGAGACCGTGGCAGTCCCAGCCGGGTACGTAAGGGGAATATAAGCCCCTCATGCCTTTCGATTTGACGATGATGTCTTTGAGGATCTTGTTGAGCGCATGGCCGATGTGGATGTTGCCGTTGGCGTACGGCGGGCCGTCGTGGAGGATATATTTCTTCTCGCCGCGGTTCGCTTCGAGGACTTTAAAATAGGTGCCGTCGCGCTCCCATTTCTCGACCTGCGCCGGCTCGTTCTGCGGCAGGTTCGCGCGCATGGGAAAACTGGTTTTCGGCAGATTGAGCGTCTCTTTGTAGTCCATGATCGAAGACGGGAAGGAAAAAATTTACCACACGGCGCAAACAGAAGCGACCCTACCTATGACCGTTTCGGTGATAGCCGTTTCCGTGCTGGCCGTTTCGATGGTTACCGTTGAGCCCGCGCACCATCCGGAAGGCGAAATTGTCCGCCTTGTTCTCGGCGTCGGCCCAGAAGATGTAGTGGCCGAGCTCGTGGTAGACGGTGTTGATCCACTTGCGCTCGGATTTATATTTCCGGCCGCGCTTCCAGTTTTCGGGATGGACGAGATAGATCTGGCCGTTCTCATAGGTCTTCCCGGCCGTCTTGCCCCAGTCGATGTACTCGTACCATTCGATTTTAGGGAGTCTCAGATGATAGTAACGGCAGAGCTCCGCGATCGCCCGGTTAAAGTCAGACGGGTGGTACTCCTGAAAGTAGCGGCTCAGATATTTGTCCACCGAACGTCGCTGTCGTAACGGCGGCATGATCATCCGCATAGTGCTCTTCTCCGCTCATCGAAACGCAAATTTAGTAGCATTAAAAGCCGCTGAAGACAACGCCGCGGCTGAAAAACCTTCCGGCGACTATCGCATAACCCATTGATTTGACTTGCTTTTTACTTACATCGGTCCTCGGTTTGTCAAAGCTATGGCGGTTATGGTAGAGCCATACAAGCCGGGGGCTGCCGCGCCGGTGGAAAAGCTCCGGTTCCAGGCAACGCAATGCCCAAAATACGCGCGACCCTTGGATATATCGCCCTGTTTACGGGGATATGGACCGCCCGAATCTTGCTCTGGCTGCTGCCCCGAAAACTCGTCCTCGCGAGCTTTCGCGGCGTCGCCAACATCGGTCTCCGGCTCTTCAGGCGGTTTCGCGAGCGCTCGGAGGAAAATCTCGCGGTTGCGCTCCGCGGCCGGGTCGATTTGACGCCGATCGTGCGCGACTCGTTGAGAAACTTCTTCCAAAGCTTCGCCGAGGCGGCGCTCGCGGTGGACGGCGGCCTCGAGCGCATGCGCCGGGAGGTTCCCGCGACAGGCTTGGAGCATCTCCGTGCGGCGCTGGCGAAGGGGAACGGCGCGATCGTCTTGAGCGCGCACTTCGGGAATTTCCTCCTTCTCGGGAGCCGGCTGGCGGCCGAGGGGCTGGCGGTTTACACGCTGATCAACCATCCTCGCGGCGGCAAAACCGGCGACCTGGCGGATCAATATCGACTGAAAGTCGGCCAGTGGACGATCCATTCGCATCCGCGCAAGCAAGCGTTCCGGGAGTTGTCCGAGGTGTTGAGGGACAACGCCGTCGCGATCGTTATCGCGGACGAATTCCGTTCGGGCAGCGGCGTGACCGTGCCGTTTTTCGGCCGCACCGTGACGGCGCGGCGCGGGCCGGCGACGCTCGCGCTCCGAACCGGCGCGGCGGTCGTTCCCGCTTACCTTTTACGGGAAAAGAGCGGCGGTCTGCGTCTCGTCATCGAGCCTGAGATCGAGCTTCGCCGCTCCGGGGACGTGAAAGAAGACGTGGCGGAAAACACGAAAAGGATGACGCGCTGGCTGGAGACGACCGTGTCGGCCCACCCGGAACAGTGGAACTGGATGAGCATCCAATGGCAGGCGCCGGAGAACGCCGAATATCACACGCCCCCGCGGCGATCGAGCGAACAATGCATCAACCAGGAGGAGGAGACGAGGTGAAAGCAAGAGAGATCGAAGAGCTCAAGAAAAAGGTCGCGCTGGGAAACCGCATCCTGTTCCATCAGGGGCTTGCCGACTTCCATGGCCACCAGAGCGCGCGCATCCCCGGCACGAGGAAGTTTCTCATCAAGCCGGTGCTGGCGCCGCTCGGACGCATCACGGCGAAAGACATCATTACGGTGGATATCGACGAGTACAAGGCCGTCTGCGAGCAGAACGCCGCGAAAGTCGCCGGCAAGCGCCAGGTGACCAAAGTGAAGGCGCCGCCGCGCGAGACGATGCTCCACGCATCGATCTATGAAGCGCGCCCGGACGTCAACTCCGTCGTCCACACGCACCAGCCGCTCGCGACCGCCTTTTCCGTCGCCGGCGTGCCGCTGCTGCCGATCTACAACCAGGCGGCGCCGTTCGCGCCCGAGACGCCGATCTTTCCGAGCCCGAGGCTGATCTGCACCGTGCAGGACGGGACCGAGGTGGCGCAAACCCTCGGCGACCGCATGGCGATGCTGCTCCAGGGCCACGGCATCATCATGGTGGGCGACAGCCTGGAATATGCCACGGTGCACGCGATCTACCTCGAGCGCACGGCTTACATGCAGTGGGTGGCGAGCTCGGTCGGCAAGCCGGTTAAGATGCCGCAAAAAGACATCGACGTGATGAGAGAGAACATGATCTATCGCGCTTATGACGCGTTCGCCTATTTCAATTCGCTGCTGCCGAACCGGTGACGATCGCTTGAATCTCATAGTGTTTTCAAGCAAGGTGAAGAGTGCTTCGACAGGGCGTGTCCTGAGCTTGTCGAAGGCTCAGCACGAACGGAAAAACTAAATTATAATATTCTTAATCCGTTCGCCCTGAACTTGTCGAAGGGCTCCCGGACCGATTCTCACAGCCAAATTTTCGGAGGAATCTCATGGCCAAAGCCGAGAAACGCTCGCCGCAGGCGACCTCGATTAAAGAGCCGCCCCACGAACCGATCCAGGACCTGCGCGATTGGCTCGAGCGGGTAGACGAATTGGGCGAATTGATCCGCATCAAGGAGCCGCTCGACGCGGTCGAGCAGATGAGCGCGATCGGCTACCTCGTCGCCAAGCAAAATCCGTCGCCGGCGATTCTGATGGAAAAGACCAAGGGGTACGAAAAGAGCCCGATCGGCGCGCGCCATTTATGGAATATCCTGGGGCCGAGCTTCCGGCGCATCGCGCTCACGCTCGAAGAGCCGCCCGACACGCCGACGCTCGAGCTCATCCGGCGCGTCAAAGACAAACTCAAGCGGCGCATTCCGCCGAAGGAAGTGGAGAAGAGCGCGGCGCGCTTTTACGAGAACACGAAGACCGGGGCGGATGTCGATCTCGAGGCTCTGCCCATCGCCAAGCACTGGCCGCTCGACGGCGGCCGTTACGCCGGCACCGCCGACGCGGTGATCACGCGCGATCCCGACAGCGGTTATCTCAACATCGGCACCTATCGCATGATGCTGCAGGGGAAAAGGGAGGCGGGGCTTTATCTCTCGCCGGGCAAGGACGCGCGGCTCCATATCACGCGCGCGTGGCAGAAGGGCGAGCCGATCCAGGTCGCCGCCTGCTGGGGCATCGATCCGCTGTTCATGGTGATCGGCTCGCAGACCTTCGCCAAGAACGTCTCCGAATACGAATATGCCGGCGGCATCAAAGGCCAGCCGATTCCCGTCGTGCGCGGCACCACGACCGATCTTTTAATTCCAGCCAACGCCGAGCTCGTCATCGAAGGCGTCATCAAGCCAAACTCGGTGAAGACCGAAGGGCCGTTCGGCGAGTTCCCCGGCTATTACGGCCGGCCCGAGGCGGGCTGCCCGCTGGTCGAAGTGACCGCGGTGCATTATCGCAGCCAGCCGATTCTCACCAATGCGCTGATGGCGGACTATCCGTCCAACGAGCAGAGCGGCTTTTTCTCGATCATCCGCTCGGCGCGCATCTGGGACGACTTCGACAAGCTCGGCATCCCGGGCATCCAGGGCGTTTACTGCCATCCGGCGGGCGCGGGCGGCTTCGGCATGACCGTATTGAGCCTGGAGCAGCGCTACGCCGGCCACGCGGCTCAGGCGCTCGCGCTGGCGGCGCAGGTCCCCGGCGGCGCCTATTACACCAAGTGGATCATCGCCGTCGACGAGGACGTCGATCCGACCGATATGAATCAGGTCATCTGGGCGATGAGCAGCCGCTGCAACCCGATCGAGGACATCGACATCCTGCGCAACACCTGGTCGACCTGGCTCGACCCGACGCAGAACCCGCCGGAAGAGCGTCCCTACGGCTCCAAGGCGCTGATCAACGCCTGCAAGGAGCACCGCTACCTGCCGGTCTTCTCCAAGCGCACCGCGCTCCGTAAAGAGGTCTACGATCAAGTCGCCGGGATGTGGAAGAAATTGGGACTGCCCGGCGAAGCGCCGGCGGTGCGCGCCTTCGAGCAGGAGAGCAAGGTCGTCTATCACGAGGTCGGCGGCTTCGAGCCCGGCAAGCAGCCGGGCGAAGACAAGGGAAAAAAATAAGGCCCGTTTCGCTCTCTAGCACGGGAGGGGATACATCATGCGCTCACAAATCGTCGGTCTCCGCGTGGCGAGCGTGATCTTCGGCTTGATCTCGCTCGCGCAGCTCGCGCGCTTCGTCGTCGGCGGCCGTGTGATCGTGGGCGGTCACGCGCTGCCGCTCTGGCCGAGCGCGATCGCCTTTTTCGTCTTCGGCGGCTTGAGCGTGTGGCTCTGGAGCTTGAGCCGCCAGAACTTCGTTCGGCAGTTGGCCGCAGGCCTAACTAAGAAATTGTAATCGCCGATAGCTTTCTCGCTTCGCTGCTCCCGTCTCTTCCTGCTATCATCGCCCGCATGCCCGGAGAAAGGGAGTCGTTCACCACCGCATCGAAGCGCGCGGCCCTCGCGGTCGCGACCTTCGGCGCCTTCATGACGCCGTTCGACGGCAGCGTCGTGAACCTCGCGCTGCCCTCGATCGGACGCGAGTTCGGCAGCAACGTCGTCGCGCTCGGCTGGGTCGCGACCGCTTACGTCCTCGGGCTGACGATCTGCGTGATCCCGTTCGGCCGTCTCGCGGACATCCGCGGCCGGCGGCTCATCTACGTCATCGGGGTCGCGCTGTTCACGACGGCGTCGGCGGCTTGCGGTCTCGCCTTTTCGCTCGCGACCTTGATCGCCGCGCGCTTCGTCCAGGGCGTCGCCGCGGCGATGATGGCGGGCAACTCGATCGCGCTCCTTACGACCATTTTTCCGCCGCGGGAGCGCGGCAGGGCATTGGGCATTCACACCGCCGCCGTTTACATCGGACTTTCCCTCGGCCCGTCCATCGGCGGATTCCTGGTCGAGAGTCTGGGATGGCGCTCGGTTTTTTATGTCAATGTGCCGATCGGCGCGGGCGTCATCGCGCTGGCGCTGACGAGAGTGCCGCGCGACGCGGCGGAGCGGACCGGCGAGAAGCTCGATCCGCTCGGCATCGTGATGTGGGGGCTTGCGCTCACGATGATTCTCCTGGGCGTGACGCTCTCGGAGATGCGCGGCGCGCCGTTTTTCCGCACCTCGGTCGGAGCGGGGGCGGCGCTGCTGGCGGTGTTTTTATTTTATGAGATGCGCGTCGAGTGGCCGCTTCTCGATGTCAGGCTTTTCAAAAATATCTCCTTCGCCTTCTCGACGACAACCGCGCTGCTCAACTACAGCGCGGTCTTCGGCGTCTCGTTCATCATGTCGCTCTACCTGCAGCTCGTCCTGGGCTTGCGGCCCGAGCATGCGGGATTCATCCTGCTGGCACAGCCGGTCGTGATGGCCGCGCTCTCGCCGCTCTCCGGCCGGCTGTCGGACCGCATCCAGCCCAGGGTCTTATCGTCGATCGGCATGGCGGTCGTCACCGCGGCGATCTTTTCGCTCTCGCGGCTCGCCGCCGATTCCGGCTCGTCGTCGATCGTCGCGCGCCTCGTCGTCCTCGGCGCGGGCCACGCGTTCTTCAGCACGCCCAACGTCAACGCGACCGTGAGCTCGGTCGACAAAAGGCACTACGGCGTCGCCGCGGCGATCCTCTCGACCATGCGCTTCACGGGCCAGGCGGTGAGCATCGCGGTCGCGACCTCCATTTTGTCGGCGCATCTCGGCGGCGTCGCCGTCTCGACCGCCGCCGCGGCGCGCGTCCCCGTCGCGTCGTTCATGGCCGGCATGAAGATCGCGCTGGAGATTCTCGGCGCGATCTGCGCCATGGGGATCGTCACGTCGCTGGTGCGGGGAACCATCAGAAGCGGGGCGCGGGAGTAGGCAAATCCAATTTCGACTGAGTTGCGCGGCGTCGGAGATTGGAATAAAACCGCCTCAGAAGTAAGTTAATGGGGAATGACATGAGTGAAGCACAACCGGGTATTCTTGGCGATGTACCGAGACTGGCTCGCTATCTGACCCTTTCTCTCGCACAGCCGTCAGCGGTAAACAGCGCTTTGCGGTCGATCGCGGATATCGCCGACGGCGACCGGACCGTAGCGGGTCTGGGCGAGTCGTTGGTGCTCGCCACCGGCCGTCGTATCCATGGACTAAAGACGCTGCCCGCTTACTCCGGTCGCGGGTTCGCCGTGCCATCAACACCGGCGGACTTGTGGTTTTGGCTCCGCGGGGATGATCGCGGAGAACTGTTCCTCCGATCGGAAAGGATCGTCCGAGCGTTATCGCAGGCGTTTCGCACCGAGACGTTGATAGACGCATTTCAATACGCCGACAGCCGGGATCTGACCGGCTATCAGGACGGAACTGAAAACCCAAAGGGCAAAAAAGCTGCGGAAGCGGCAATAGTCCAAGGGCTCGGCGAGGGCATGGATGGATCGAGCTTCGTTGCGGTTCAACAGTGGGTTCACGATTTCGACCGCTTCAACGCGCTGTCCACCGGCGAGCAGGACAATTCAGTGGGCCGACGCAAGAGCGATAATGAAGAACTCACGGACGCGCCCGCTTCATCGCACGTGAAACGCACGGCGCAGGAGACCTTCTCGCCGCCGGCTTTTGTGCTGCGGCGCTCGATGCCCTGGGCCGAAGACGAGCGGGCGGGATTAGTTTTTGTCGCCTTCGGCAGGTCGCTCGATGCCTTCGAGGCCCAGCTGAAACGAATGGTCGGCGCGGAGGACGGCGTTGCAGACGCGCTCTTCGGCTTTACCCGACCCGTTTCAGGCGCGTATTTTTGGTGCCCGCCGATGAAAAGCGGACGGATTGATCTTCAGGCGATCGGTTTATAAGCTCGCGCGACGCGATTAGATTGTATCGGCGAAAAACGGCAGGACTTACAAAAAACTATCCGGCCCAGCTATCGGATCGCGTCCTCGCCTCTCTCGTTCGTGCGGATGCGGATCACCTCTTCGACGTCGGTGACGAAGATCTTGCCGTCGCCGATCTTGCCGGTCTGCGCCGAGTCGCGGATCGTCTCGACGATCTTCACCGTGAGCTCCGCCGGCGCGAGGATCTCGATCTTCACCTTGGGGAGAAAATCGACGCTGTATTCCGCGCCGCGATAGAGCTCGGTGTGGCCTTTTTGCCGGCCGAATCCTTTTACCTCGGTGATCGTCATGCCGGAGATGCCGATCGAGGTGAGCTTCTGCTTCACTTCATCGAGTTTGAAGGGCTTGATGATCGCTTCGATTTTTTTCATAGACTCTCCTGCCGCGCCGCTTCGCCCTCTCCCCGATCGGGGAGAGGGCAACGGGCGAGCGATGGTTAGATATCGAAATAGAGCGCGAACTCGTACGGGTGCGGACGGAGCCGGATCGCGTCCACCTCTTTCTTCCGCTTGTACTCTAGCCACACCTCGATCACGTCCTTGGTGAACACATCCCCCTTCAGCAGGAAGTCGTGGTCTTTCTCCAAAGCGTCGAGCGCCTGATCCAAGGACCCCGGCATCGATTTCACCTTGGCCGCCTCGGCGGGCTCGAGCTCGTAGAGGTCTTTGTCGATCGGCTTGGGCGGCTCGATCTTGTTCTTGACTCCGTCCAAGCCAGCCATGAGCATGGCCGGGAAGGCGAAGTAGGGGTTGCAGGATGGGTCGGGGGTTCTAAACTCCAGACGTTTGGCCTTCTCGCTCTGGGAGTACATGGGAATACGCACGCAGGCGCTTCTGTTTCGGGCGGAGTAGACCAAATTGATGGGGGCTTCGTAGCCGGGGACCAAGCGCCTGTAGGAGTTGGTCGTCGGCGCGATGAAGGCGCAGAGCGCGTGGGCGTGCTTGATGAGGCCGCCGATGTAGTGCCGGGCGGTCTCTGAGATGCCGCCGTAACCCTTCTTGTCGAAGAAGACGTTCTTGCCGCCTTTCCAGAGGCTCTGGTGGGTGTGCATGCCGGAGCCGTTGTCCTGGAACAAGGGCTT
>DATJFG010000088.1:0-2553 GCA_035495775.1 Verrucomicrobiia bacterium
GCAGAATCCCGCGTCCGCGGTGCTCGTGCCCTTGGCGCCGAAGGCCAGCGGCGTGCCGTTGGAGTCCTGTCCTTTAAACTGTCTGCCGTAGGCGACGCAGCTGCCGTAATAGTTCGGAGTCGGAAAGGTACCCGGAGCTCCGGGATAGGGCGGCGTAGCGGATGTCTGTTTCCATGTTCCGCCTTTGGCTGCGCACATCGAGTAGGTCCGATCGAGATCCGTCAGCGGGATGCCGACGCCGTTGGCGTCGACGCAGATCGAAGTCGCAACGGAGTGTTTCGCGCCGTCGTTGCCCGCGCCGCCGGCGCTCAAGCAAGCTACTTGAGCGGCTGCGCCCGATGCCGTCGGATCGAGTGACCTCAAGTCGAAGGGAGTTCCGCCGTTCATCGTTCCTTGATTGAGGTAGATACACTCTCTTGCATTTGTGATCGGCGTACCGTCGGCATGCGACCCAAGGTCGAGAGTTCCGTCGGCGTGGACGCCGACGACGCAGACCAGATCGTTGGGAATGACCCATCCGCCGGTCACTCCGTCTTGCACGGCACCGTCGTTCGCGTAACCCGCCCAAACATTTTGCGCGAGCACCGTGCCTAGAGCAAAGGCTAAGGCCGCCAGGCAAAGCAGTCTTGATGTACGCATTTTCTTTCCTCCCTCCAGCCATCGGCTTCTACGGACCAGCTTCGCGCCGAGCGCTGTTTCGTCAGACTTTTTAAATCGAATTGTCTTCATCGTTATCGACTCACCGTCGCGTGCGCGGCCAATTCCCTCATCGCCGAGGCCGAGCTCAAAATCTCCGCCACCAAATCGTCCGCCGTATTGGCCGTCCAGCGGTGGCCCGAATAGAGCGTCGCGCTGTTGTCGTCGAGGCTCACCCGGACCACGGTCGCGGTGGGCAATTCCCGAAGCAGCCGGTCGACGAGCAATCCGGTCTTCGGCGCATTGCGTTCGACCTCCGCGATGATGAAATCCGGCGCCGCCTGTTTGATTCGTTCTAGCGTGTGTTTCTTGTGCATCGCAGCGGCTACCACGCTGACTCCCTTTTCCTGTAACAATCGCTCGAGGCCGCGCGCGAAGAGAACGTTCTCGTACAGAATGAATGCACTTTGCATGTTTTCACCTGCGCGATGGTAAAACTCTTTGCGCCGCGGCGTAAGCCGCGAAGGGGCCCTTTTGGAGACTATTAAGAGCTATGGAGAAATAGCCCTTTGGGGCTAGACGAACTGGAGAGCAGAAACGGCGGAGCTATTCGGTCGGATCGTGCGCGAGGCCTTCTCTGAGGGCGAGCGCGGCGGCCTGCACGCGGTTTTCCACCTGGAGTTTATCGAGAATATTCTTGAGGTGGTTCTTGATCGTGTTCTCGGCGAGATGGAGCTTCTGGCCGATTTCTTTGTTGGTCATGCCGTGCGTCAAAAGCTGAAGCACGCCGAGTTCTCGCTCCGTGAGCTCCTCGCGAGCCGCCGAGCCGCCGTGGCGCGCCTGGTCGGCAAACTCGTTCATGATCTTGGCGGCGGTGGCGCGCGAGATCGCCGCCTCGCCGGAGAAAACGCCGCGGAGCGTGCGGAACAGCAGCTCCGGTTTTACGTTCTTCTGCATGTAGCCGTGGGCTCCCGCTTTGATTGCCTCAAACAGCTTTTTATCGCTTTCGAGGATGGTCAACATGACGATCTTCATACCCGGAAAGGACTGGCGCAGGCGTCGCGCCGCTTCGACGCCGTCGCAGCGCGGCATCGATACATCCATGAGCACAAGGTCCGGCTTCAGCTCTTTCGCTTTCGCGATCGCGTCGAGTCCGTCCTGCGCCTCGCCCACGACGTCGAATCCCGGCTCTTTCGACAGCAGAGAGCACAACCCCTGACGGAACAGCGAGTGATCGTCAACCAATAGAACACGGATAGGCTTCATGCCGCCTCCTTCTCGAGCGGGAGATAAACGACCACTCTGGTACCCCTTCCCGGCGTGCTGTCGATCTTGACTTTTCCGCCCACCCCCTCGGCGCGCTCCTGCATGGTGCGGAGGCCGAAGTGCAGCGCGTTGTCGGCCGGCGGCTGCACGAGAAACCCGCGGCCGTCGTCTTCGACGACGATCTCGCCGTAGCCGTCGTTGATTTCGAAGCTCACGGCCGCCTTGTGCGCCGCGGCGTGCTTGAACATATTCGTCAGCGCCTCGTGCACGATGCGAATCAATTGGACTTCGACGTGCGGGGCGAAGCGAGTCGCCTCGGGCGTGGAGACTTTCAGCGCCACGGGGATCTTCGTCATCTCGCTGTAGTCGTGAAGATACTCGGTGAGCGTGGGAATGAGCCCGAGGCTCCTCGAAACCATGACGTGCAGGCCGAAAATCGCCTGCCGGACCTCCTCGTAGGCCCGGTCGACGATCTTGCGCATATCCTTTAGAGTGCGGCGCATCGACGCCGCGCCGGCGGTCGGAACATCCGCTTCCGCTTCGTTCAATTTGATTTGCAGCAAGGCGAGCTCCTGCGCCAGCGTGTCGTGCAGCTCTTGGGCGATGCGCTCTCGTTCCTGCAGCGTCGCGAGTCCGTGAAGCTCCTGCTCC
>DATJFG010000089.1:0-3954 GCA_035495775.1 Verrucomicrobiia bacterium
TCGATCATCTTCTTCTCTTCCTTGGTGTAGCCGCCGGGAAGGAAGACGTCGATGTGCGGGATGCAGTTGAACGCGATCTGATGCGGAAATTTCTCTTTGACGACGTCGTTGCCGCTAAATAGCGCCGTGGTCTGCCGGCTCAGCTCCTCCATCGCCTTGCGCCCCGCGCCCGAAGTGGATTGATAGGTCGAGACGACGACACGCTTGATCCGGGCGGCGTCGTGAATCGGCTTCAGCGCGACGACCATCTGGATCGTCGAGCAGTTGGGATTGGCGATGATGCCGCGCTTTTTATATTCCGGCATCGCCTTGGCATTCACTTCCGGCACGACCAGCGGCACGTCGGGCTCCATGCGGAAACGCGCGGTATTGTCGACGACGACGCTGCCGGAGCGGACGGCGATCGGCGCGAATTTATCGCTCACCGATCCTCCGGCCGAAAAAAGCGCGATGTCGATGTCAGCGAAGGAATTCTCGTCCAGAACATCGACGCGATGCTGCTTCTGTTGAAATTCCAAATATTGTCCCGCGGAGCGCTCGGAGGCGAGAAGCCTCAGCTCGTCGACCGGAAAAAGCCGCTCATCGAGAATCTCGCGCATCTGCTCGCCGACCGCGCCGGTAGCACCGACGACGGCGACATTATATTTTTCCTTTTTCATCGGCCTAGCCTATTTTATCGCGGACCCGTTTTCCCATCTCCTTGCATCCGATCAGCTTGCACCCGGGGTCTTTGATGTCGGCCGTGCGGTAGCCTTCGTCGAGCACGTCCTCGACCGCCTTTTCGATGCGGTCAGCGGCCTTTCCCTGATCGAGCGAATGGCGCAGCATGAGCGCGACGGTGAGAATCGTCGCCAGCGGATTCGCCATGTCCTTGCCGACGATGTCGGGCGCGGTGCCGTGCACCGGCTCGTACATGCCGACCTTGCCGCCCAAACTCGCGGACGGCAGCATGCCAATTGAGCCGGTGAGCATCGCCGCCTCATCGCTCAAAATATCGCCGAACATATTAGTCGTGACGATGACGTCGAACTGCTTCGGATCGCGAATGAGCTGCATCGCACAGTTGTCGACGAGCATGTGATCGAGCTTTACGTCTCCGTAGTCACTATTTTTATGCACGCGGGTAACGACTTTGCGCCAGAGTTCGGTGGCTTCTAGGACATTCGCCTTGTCGACGGAAGTAATCTTCTTCCGGCGCTTGCGCGCGGCGTCAAAGCCGACTTTGGCGATGCGCTCTATCTCCGGCGTCGTATAGACTTCCGTATTGACGCCGCGCTCGGTGCCGTCAGGCAGCTTCGTCACGCCCTTCGGCTGGCCGAAGTAAATCCCGCCGGTCAGCTCGCGCACGACGAGAAGGTCGGTTCCTTCGACGACCTCGCGCTTCAACGTCGAAGCCGAGGCGAGCGCCGAAAACAATTTCACCGGGCGCAGATTGGCGAACAGCCCGAGCTCCTGACGCAGCGCGAGCAAAGCCCGCTCCGGACGGATCGAATAATCGAGGCTGTCCCATTTGGGCCCGCCCATCGCGCCCAAGAGCACCGCGTCGCTCTGCTTCGCGAGCTTCAACACCGGATCGGTGAGCGGCTTACCGTGCGCGTCGATGGACGCGCCGCCGACGAGCCCCTGCTCGTATTCAACGTTGAAGTCGTAAAGCTTCGCGACGCGGGTCAAAAGCTCGGTGCCCTCGCGCACCACCTCCGGCCCGATCCCGTCGCCGGGAAACACGGCGATTTTATAATTCAACTACGCCTCCTCTGATTTCTTACGGTCCTTGTCGTTCGACCATCTGGCGGTAGTGCCTGCGATATTCGAGCTTGTTCAGCGCGCTGATATACGCGAGCGCGCTCGCCATGATGATGTCGGTATGCGACCCTTGCCCCGAGACGGTGGCGCCGTTCTCTTCGAGCATGCACGACACCTCGCCCTGCGCGTCGGCGCCGCCGGTGATCGCCTTGACGGTATAACGCAGCAGGCGCGCGCGCGAGCCGGCGATCTTCGCGATCGCCTTGTAGCAGGCGTCCACGACGCCGTCGCCGGTCTCGAGATCCGTGAGCTCCTGATTGTCGACGCGCATCTTCACCGTCGCCGACGGGATCGCGTTCGAGCTCGAGTTGATATTGAGATACACCAGCTCGAAGCGGTCGGGCTTTCCCGGCAGTCGGTGGATGTCTTCGGCGATGATCGCCTCGATGTCCTCGTCGTAGACGTCCTTCTTCTTGTCGGCGAGCTCTTTGAATTTGAGAAAAGCGCGGTTCATGTCCTCCTTCGTGAGATTGAACCCCAGCGCCTTCAGCCGCTCGTCGAACGCGTGCCGCCCCGAATGCTTGCCCAGCACCAGGCGGTTGCCGGGTATGCCGATCGACTCCGGCGTCATGATCTCATAGGTCAGCTTCTGCTTCAGCACGCCGTCCTGATGGATGCCGGCCTCATGCGCGAAAGCATTGTCGCCGACGATCGGCTTATTGATCGGGATCGGAATGCCGGTGATCTGCGATAGCAGCCGCGACGTCGGATAGATTTGCTCCGTCACGATGCGCGTGTCGAGATCGAGATAATTGTTTCGCGTCTTCAGCGCCATGACGACCTCTTCGAGCGAGGTGTTGCCGGCGCGCTCCCCGATTCCGTTCACGGTGCATTCGATCTGCCGGGCGCCGTTGGCAACGGCCGCGAGCGAGTTGGCGGTCGCAAGGCCGAGGTCGTTGTGGCAATGCGCACTCCAAGTGACCTTGTCACCGCCTTCGGTGTTTTCGACGAGGTAGCGCACGAGCGCGCCGAACTCCGATGGGATCGCATAGCCGGTCGTGTCGGGGACATTCAGCGTCTTCGCACCGGCGCGGATCACCTCGCCGAAAACCTGCGCGAGAAACTCTCCCTCGCTGCGCGAGGCGTCCTCGGCCGAGAACTCGATGTAGTCGATGTGCTTCTTTGCGAAGCTCACCGCGGCGACCGCCGCGTCCAGCACTTCGTCACGCGACATGCGGAGCTTGTGCTTGAGATGAATGTCGGAGGTCGCGATGAAGATGTGGATGCCCGGATGTTTCGCCTTTTCGACGGCCTTGAGCGCGCGCTTGATGTCGCCCTCCTGCGCGCGCGCGAGGCTCAGGACGATCGGCCGCTCGACTTCTTGCGCAATGCGGTCGACCGATTCAAAATCCCCTTCCGACGAAGCGGCAAAGCCCGCCTCGATGACGTCCACGCCGAGCTTTTCTAGCTGGCGGGCGATGACGAGCTTTTCGCCCGCGTTCATGCTCGCGCCCGGCGACTGCTCGCCGTCCCTTAACGTCGTATCGAAAATCTGAACGATTCCCTTGTCTGCCATGGCTCACTCCTTAATCAAAAATAAAAAAAGCTCCCGCGGCGGTCTGCCGACGGGAGCTTGAACGCTTCGAAGAAGGGAACTACGGCAATGCCTGCGCCAGTTCCCCTCTCTTCTCCCGCCGCCGTTTATAAGTCGTTAGGAGCCACAAGAGAGGGCCGGAGAGAGTATACAAGAGAAAGCTGGAAAAAAACATGATCTCCGGCACCGCGATGCAGACGATGATGAAAAGAATCGCCGGCACCAACAGCCAATCGGGATGTTTTTTCTTGAGCACCACCTGCTTGAAACTGAAGTAACGAATGTTGCTGACCATCAGAGCGGCAAGCGCGTAAATGACCAGCAGAAGAATGATTTGCTTGTGGGCGGCACCCTCGCCGCCGAGAAAATAATACATAATAATCGTCGCCACGATCATCTCCGCAGCGGCGGGAATGGGCAGGCCGACGAAATGGCTCTTTTCGACGTTCTTGACCTGAACATTGAACCGCGCGAGTCGCAGCGCGCCGCAGACGGCATACAGACAAGCGGCGAGCCAACCCCAGGTGCCCCATGGCACGAGCGCCCAATAATAAACGAGCACGGCAGGCGCTAGGCCAAACGATACGAGGTCTGCGAGCGAATCGAGCTCGACGCCG
>DATJFG010000090.1:0-69288 GCA_035495775.1 Verrucomicrobiia bacterium
CGACTCGAGGCAGCATGTCGCTTCGGCATACCACCGCTGCTCTCTTCCTTGGACTTTCCATTGTTCTATCGTCCGCGCCGCGTCTCATCTATGCCGCCGAAATAACGCTCGACGTCGAAGTCGGCTACCATGGCGTTTTCCAGCTCGGCCGGCCTTGTCCGATCAAAATCGAAGTCTCGAATCACGGGCCGCCGGTCGAAGGGACCGTCGAGGCCACGGTGTGGAAAGGCGGCGGCACGAAGGGAAGCAGCGCCTTTCCGATTTATCACCGCAGAACGCTCTTGGTCGGCGCCGCGGCGCGAAAGAGCGCCTCTTTCACGATCGACCCGGGGTCAGTCAGCCGGCCGCTCATCGTCAGTTTTCACGGCCCGCGCGAGACGGTCACAGAGGAAGTCGATTTAAGACGCCATTTCGTTCCCGCCCCGCTCGTTCTCCTTATCACCGAAAGCGATTTTTCTCTTTTGCCGGGACTCTCCCGCGCCGCCAACCCATTCGTCGCCGTTTCCCCCGAAGAGCTTCCCTCCGATCCCGGCGCCTATGCGGGCATCGCGACCGTCATGCTCTACGAGCCTTCGCTGCGCGAGCTTTCCGGCGCGCAGGCCGGCGCACTCGAAACCTGGCTCGCGGCGGGGGGAAGAATCGTGGCGCTCGGGAGCATGCGCTACGCGCTTTACCAGGAGCCTTTGATCAGCCGTCTCCTGCCGGTCAGGGTCTCGGGCGTAAAGACTCTCGCCTCGCTCCCCGAGCTCGAAAAGCGCTACGGCGCGCTGCCGGCCGGCGGCTTCCCGGCGCAGGCGGCGGCGCTGACGGATGGCAAAAGCCTGATCGAGGAACATGGGACTCCGATCCTGGTAGGCGCGGACCGCGGCAGGGGAAAAATTCTTTACCTCGCTCTGGATGTCGGCCGGCCGCCGCTCTCCGGCTGGGACGGAGTCGGTCGCCTGCTGCAGGATCTCGCGGCCGCGCCCGCCGAAACCGCCGCCGCCGCGCCGGCCGCATGGGACGACGCGGTCTTCTCGCAGCTGCTCTACAATCGCGCCGTCGCTTCGATTTACCTCCCCGTCGGCGCTTTCGCGGGATGCATCGTCGCCTACCTCGTCGGGCTCGGTCTATTGACCTGGCTTTGGGACCGAAGGCGGCTCGTGCCGCGCTCGCTCGGCGCCGCGTTTCTTACGCTGGTGGTGTCGGCGTCGTTCGGCGGCTACTGGTATTTCATCCGCAGCGGCCGCATCCCCGACGGGGTGCTCGTGACCTCGACAGTTCTGGAGTCGCTGGCGGACGGTGAGGTGGAGGCGAGCTCGAACGCGGCTCTTTTCTCTACGCTCCGGCGCGACTACGATGTGGTGGTGGAGAAAGGCTGGACCGATTTCGAGCCGCTGGCGCGCCGCTCCGCCCCGGCGGAGGAAAACAGCATCATCATCGAGGAGGAGGGCAGCCGCCCGCGGCTCCGCCTGCCGCTGAAGGCGTGGGACTATCGGCTGTTTCGGCTACGGTCGGTGGCGCGCCTGCCGATCCGCGTCCAGCTCGACACCGAGCCCAACCGCCGACGGCTGCGAGTGGTGAACGGCAGCGCGCAGAATCTCACCGACTGCTGGGTCGTTATTTCCGGCCAGGCCTCGGCGATCGGCGACATTCCCGCCGGAGCGAGCCGCGAGCGCGAGCTGCCTTTAGCCATGACGGATGCCGCCGCCATAGCGGGCCGCGCGCCTCGCGCCGCGCCGCGCGATATCCATTTCAGCGATCCGATTCGCGAGCTGTTGCTGCGCTATTCCTATTTCCCTCAAGAGCAGAACGCGGCGTGGAGCGGAGCGATCTTTTTCGGCTGGGTCCAGGCCGCGCCGCGCGGCGTGTCGGTCGCGGATGAAAAGATCCTCACGCGCGATTACGCGTTTTTCCGCACCGCCTTGCCGCTGGGAGAGGACGAGGAATGAGGCCCGGAGCCCTCTTCGACGAAGGCGTCGAGATCCACATCGCCGAAGGGCACGGCTTCGCCGCCTATTTTTATCTCTTAATCCTGTTCGTGCCGATCGTCTTCCTGGCGCTTTTTCTTCCCGCTCTCGACGCCCAGGTGTGGATCGCGCCGGGGGCGTTCTTCAATGTCTCGTCGGTCGCGGCGATGATCCTCATCGCTTTCTTCACTTTGCGGGTGGCGAATCAGGAGTTCGCGCCGTGGCGCTTCGTCCCGCTCAGGCGCCGGCTGGTGGAGGAACATATAAGCGCCGTCGAGGTGGCGCTCGGTCAGCTGTGCCTGCTCGGTCTCCAGATCGCGGTGTTTATTCTCCTCGCCGCGCCGCTGCTCGTCTGGGCGGGGGCGATCGCGCGCGTCCCGGCCGTTAAAATACTGGCGGTGTTCGTGCTGCTGTTCTTCTATGCGCTCGCCTACGGCGTGTGGGGTCTGGCGGCGGCGGCGTCGTGGGGACGCAAGCTCGAAGTCCGCCAGGTTTTCATCCGCGCCTTTTTCATCTCGGCGATGATCTTCACCGCGGTTTGGTATCTGCCGCTGAACCCGGTGGCGTTTCTCTTATCTTATCTCGGCGACAAGCAGACGGCGCCGCTTCTCCTCTTGGGGCGGCGCTGGGCGCCGGGAGCGGCGCACTTTTTATTCCATTTTTTTCTGCTCGGCGCGGGCCTCGCGGCCTATTACCGGGCGCTCAGGAGGGAGATCTTTTCTTGAACGACGAGACGGCGTTGCTGCGCGCGAAATTTTCCGACCTGATCGCATGGGAGCGGAGCAAGAGAAGGGAAAATATTCTCCTCGCGGCGCTCGCGTACGCGTTTATCGTCGCGCTGGTGTTTTTGCCCGCGCGGAGATTTTTGCCCGCGGGGGTGAGCCCGTTGTCCGCGCCAATCTTTTTCTTCGCCGTCCTGGCCGCCGCCCATTTTTGGCGGCGACGGTGGCGCGCCAAAGATTCCCTGACGGCCCTCGCCGCGCTCGACCGCGCGCTCGGGCTCGATGAGCGGGCGCTGACGGCGGCGGAGATCATCCATCGGGGCGCGCCGTCGCCGGTCGAGCTCTACGTTCTTCATGAGGCCGGCGAAAAGCTCAAAGCCGCCGATGTCAGATCGCTCTTCAAGCGCCGATGGTCCTGGCAGGCGTTGTCCGCGCCGGCGCTGATCGTGCTTTGGCTCGCTCTCCTCTGGCTCGGGGTGGGCGCCGATTTCGGCGCCGCCGGAAGCAAGGGCGGCCTGGCCGAGAAGGTCAAGGACTATTCGCGCGAGCTCGAAGAGAAGGCCGAGGCGCAGAGTCTTAAGGAGAGTCTCAAGACCGCTCGCGCGCTCAAAGCCCTGGCCGATGAGCGTCTCAGCGGCAAAGCGAGCGAGGAAAAGTTCCAACAAAACCTCGCGGGAATGGAAAAGCGGATCGACGCGCTGCCGCCCGCGCCGGCGGGTGATTTCGATTTCGGCGGCTACACGCGGGAGGAGGCGGCGGCATTGAAAGCGGAATTGGAGGCGGCGAAAAGCCGGTTGCGTTCCGCTCCCGGCGGCGGCGAGAAAGACCTCCGCCTCGAGTCGCTGCCGCGCTTGAGCGAGGCGATCCAGCGTAGCGGCGGGGCGATGGAGAACATGGGTCCAGGCGAGCTCGAGCGATGGCTCGACCGCCTCGAGCAGCAAATCGCCGGCGAGCTCGAGCGCCGCTCGCTCGCCGACGTGCGGCAGTTTCTCTCTCTTATCCTCGGCGGACGCGACAGCGGCGACGCGTCTTCACAGGCTGAGATCGAGGGACACGGCCGGCAGGACGGCGCGCGCGACCAGGACAGGAGCGCCGGGAAGGGGAAGCTTCCGGGGGACCAGCCGGGCGTGAAGCTGCAGGGGGGACAGCCGCCGGCGCCGAGCGCGGGGGCCGCCGCGCGGATTCCGGGCGTTGTGGGCGAAGGCGCGGGCAGCGGCGTCACGTGGAGGGCGGAGGCGAAAGCCGGCGCGAGCAAGGTTCCGGAAGAGGAAGCGCCCGCGTCGTACCGCCGGCAGATGGAAGAGGAGCTGGCCGCGGAAAAAATTCCGCCGGCGCTCAAGGAGACGGTCAAAAAATATTTCCTCTCGCTCGACGATAAAAACAAGCGCCAGTAGAGGAGGCTTGAATGGAAGCATCAGCGCAAGTGCCCGAGCGGATGGCGATCGCCCGCCGCTCGTTCGAGTCGGTCAAAGCGGAGCTCGGCCGCGTCGTCGTCGGCCACGAGGCTCTGATCGAGCAGGTCTTCATCGCGCTCGTTTGCGGCGGCCATTGCCTGCTCGAAGGCGTGCCCGGGTTGGGCAAGACCTTGATGGTGCGGAGCCTCGCCGCGGCGCTCAACCTTTCCTTCTCGCGCATCCAGTTCACGCCCGACCTCATGCCCGCGGACATCACCGGCACGCAGATGCTCACGGAAGATCCCGCCGGGAAAAAAGTATTCGACTTTCAGCGCGGGCCGATCTTCGCCCACATCGTGCTCGCCGACGAGATCAACCGCGCCACGCCGAAGACGCAGTCGGCGCTGCTCGAAGCGATGCAGGAGCAGAGCGTCACGGTGGCCGGCAAGGGGCATCGCCTCGAGAGCCCGTTCATGGTCCTGGCGACGCAGAACCCGATCGAGATGGAAGGGACTTATCCGCTGCCGGAAGCGCAGGTGGACCGATTTTTCTTCAAGCTCCTGCTCGAATATCCCAGCCGCGGGGAGCTCGCCCGCATCGCCGATCTGACGACGAGCCCGCCGCCGTCGGCGCTCGACCGCGTGCTCGACGCCGAGACGATTCTCAAGATCCGCGCCTGGGTGCGCGAGGTGCCGATCGCGGAGGCCGTCAAGGACTACGCGGTCAGGCTCATTCTCGCGACCCACCCGCGGATGAACGGCCGGCTTCCCTCCGCGGAGAAATACGTGCTTTACGGCGCGAGCCCGCGCGGGCTGCAGAGCCTCGTCCTTGCCGCCAAGGCGCGCGCGATTCTCTCCGAGCGGCCGAACGTCTCGTTCGACGATATCCGCGCGGTCGCGCCGCAGAGTCTCCGCCATCGCGTCATCCTCAATCTCGAAGGCGAAGCCGAGGGCATGACGGCGGAAAAAATCGTCGCCGAAGTCGTCGCGCACGTGCCGGAGATCGAGTGAAGTTAATGTTCCCCTCGACCAAAGACAGCGCCTTCAGTCTGTCATTCCCGCGGAAGCGGGAATCCAGTCCTTTTTTATGATCGGGAATCGAATCCTGCACTCCTGCTTTCGCGGGCATGAATGCAAAAAATAAATGAGCTTCCGATTATGAGCGAACACGCGCCCATTTTTTTACAGCCGGAATTTCTAAAAAAGCTCGAGCGGCTGAGGCTCGTCGCCAAGCGTCTCGCCTGGTCGGCGGCCAAAGGCGAGCATCCCTCGCTGCGCCGCGGCTTCAGCCTGGAATTTTCCGACTACAGAAAATACCAGAGCGGCGACGATCTCCGCTATGTGGACTGGAACGTCTACAGCCGGCTCGAACGGCTGTGGCTCAAGCTCTTTACCGCCGAGGAGGAGATGAACATCTATCTCCTCGTCGACGCAAGCCGTTCGATGGCCGAAGGTGAGCCGGCGAAGCTCGACTACGCCAAGCAGATCGCCGCCGCGCTCGGCTACATCGGGCTCAAGAATCTCGACAAAGTCGGTGGCGGGGGGTTTTCCGAAAATCTCACGGCGCCGCTCTCGCTCGGCCGCGGGAAAAAGCAGATCCTTTCGCTGTTCAATTTTCTCTCCGCGCTCCCCTCCGGCGGCGAGACGCGCCTCGGCGCCTCGATGCGCTCTTTCTCGACGCTTTTTCCCCGCAGCGGACTCGCGGTCGTGTTAAGCGACCTCTTCGATCCGCGCGGCTGGCGCGCCGGTCTCGAAGAGCTCGTCAAGCAGCGGCACGATGTCCTCGTGATCCACATCCTCGACGAGAGCGAATTCAACCCGGCGGCGCGCGGCGACTTGTCGCTCTTCGACGTCGAGAGCCGGCGCGAGCGCAGACTCTATCTCGACGGCGCGCTGCTTCAGAGGTTTCAGGCGGAGCTCGACGGCTATTGCGGCGAGATCGAGTCTTTTTGCCGCAGCCGCGGCATCGATTATCTGCGCGCGAGCACCTCGGTGCCGTTCGAGGACTTCGTGCTCCGTACGCTGCGCGAAGGGCGCACCGTGAAATGAATTTGAGACGCGAAAGTAGACTCCAGAACCTCCCCCTAGCCCCTCCTTCGTAAGGAGGGGTTGGGAAGTATGCGAAACGATCTTTTAATATGACCTGGGGGCTGCCATCCGCGCTGCTGCTTCTGTTCGCCGCCCTGCCGGCGATCGTCATCCTCCACAGCCTGCGGCCGCGGGGCCGCCGCGTCGGCACCACCACGCTGTTTCTCTGGGAGCGCGTGCTGAAGGAGCGGCAAATGGGGCAGTGGCTCGGCCGGCTGCTCAAGAAAAATCTCTCGCTGCTGCTCCAGCTCCTCGCCGCCGTCGCGTTGATCGCGGCCCTGGCCGATCCCCGCATCCTGTGGCTCGGCGGCGCGGCGGGGGACACCATCGTCGTCATCGACCAGAGCGCCAGCATGAAGGCGAAGGGGCGCGGCGGCAGCCGCTTCGACGACGCCCGCGCGGAGGTCTTGAGACTCATCGACGCGCTGCCTTCGGGCGGCAGGATGATGATCGTCGGCGCCGGCCCGCGGCCTGAGATCCTTTCCACGTGGACCGACGACCGCGCGCGGCTGAGAGCCGTGGCGCGCTCGGTGCGGGCGACGGACGCCGCGGTTTCGGTGAAGGACGCGGTGCTTTTCGCCTATTCGTTTCTCAAGCGCGGCGGCGGCGAGGGTGTCGTCGTCGTGAGCGACGGCGCGTTCGACGGCGCCGAAGAGCTGCCGTGGAGCTCTGCCCATCTCGCGTTCGTCAAGGTCGGCGCCGGCGGAGAAAACGTCGGCATCACCGGCTTCGAGCTGCGCCGGCTGCCGGATCAGGCCGACCGGCACGAGGCGATGGTGACGGTCAAGAACTTTACCTCGCGCCAGCTCGCGGCGCCGCTCACTTTATCGGCCGGGGAAGAGAACTGGGCGCGCGAGACTCTCGACATCGCGCCGGGCGAGAGCCGCGTGCTGATCTATCCGCACGGCGGAGCCCTGCCGGAGCGGCTCGAAGCGCGGCTCGACGTCGCCGACGATTTTCCCACCGACAACCGGGCCTATCTCGCCGTGCGCAGCGCCGCCCCGCTGCGCGTCCTGTACGTCGGCCCCGGCAATCGCTATTTAGACCATTTGTTTTACTCTATGCCATGGCTTCAGGTGACGCGCGCCGGTGGTCTAGCAGCGGTCGACTTCCGGCTCTACGACGCGGTCGTTTTCGACGGCGTCGCGCCGCCGGCGCTGACCGAAGGCGATTTCGTTCTCATCAACGCGGCGGCGAAGCCGATCGAGGCGCGCGGAAGGATCTCCCATCCGCGGCTCCTGCCGTCGGCGGCGCGCCATCCCGTGAGCGAGGGCGCGAGCTTCGACGATCTCTCGGTGCGAGAGGCGCTGCGGCTGACGGCGCCGGGCGGCGCGTCGGTCGTCCTCGGCTCGCGCGACGGGCCGCTCGTCTTCGTCGTCGAGCAGCCGCGGCTCAAGGGCCTGGTGATCGGCTTCGATCTCGCGGCTTCGGACCTGCCGTGGCGCGTCGCCTTTCCCGTTCTGTTCAACAACGTCTTCGAATGGTTCCGGCCGCGCGGCGGCGAATTCCCCGGCGCGCGCGTCGAGGCCGGAAAGCCGTACGCCATTCGACTCGCCGCCGACGATGGCGAGGTCCAGGTGACGACGCCGTCGGGCGCGCGCGAGACGCTTCGCGCCTTCGCGAATCCGCTACCGTTCACCGAGACGCTCGAAGCGGGATTTTACAGTTACAAGAGCTCCAGCGGCACGGGGCAGTTCGCGGTCAATCTTCTGAGCGAAACAGAATCGGACATCCACTCGCGCGTCCCACCGGCCGCGGCCAGCGGCGCGCGGAGGACCGAGGGGAGGGCGGAAGCGACCGACGCGGGTTTCTCCTTGTGGCCGATGCTATTGCTGCTCGCCGCCGCCGCGCTGCTGGCCGAGGCGTGGCTCATCTTCAGCGAGGGCGCGGCGTTTTACCCGCTGATGCTCCGCGGCTTAGCCGCCGCCGCCGTTTTGTTCGCGCTGTGGAATCCGAAAATTTTTCACGCCGCGAAGGCCCTCGATGTGATTCTCGCGGTGGACGCCTCGCGCAGCGTCGGGCAA
Source organism: Verrucomicrobiia bacterium (assembly GCA_035495775.1). Lineage (GTDB taxonomy): Bacteria > Desulfobacterota > Binatia > UBA9968 > UBA9968 > JAJPJQ01. The sequence continues at coordinate 8,177 of DATJFG010000090.1, forward strand.
GAGGGAAAAGCCAAAGCGTTGGAGATATTGGAGGAGGCGCGCCGCCTAAAGACGGGCGACGCGCGCGCGGGGCTGCTTTTTTTCGGCCGGCGTCCGTCGTGGGAGTTCTTCCCGCGCGCCGATCCGCCGCTCGCCGATTTTTCTCCCGACGTCGGCCGCGAAGAGACCGACATCGAAGCGGCGCTCGAGGCCCCCGCGGCGCAGATCGGCGCGGGCCGCGAAGGAAAGATCCTGCTGATTTCCGACGGCAACCAGACGCGGGGCGAGGTCGCGCGCGCGCTGCCGTTTTTGCGCTCGCACGGCATCGCCGTCTCGGTTTTGCCGGTGAGCCTCTCGGGCGCGAAGAACGAGGTGTACGTCAGCGAGCTGCTGGTGCCGCAGCAGGCCGAGAGCGGCGCGACCTTCGAGATCAAGGGCGCGATCGAGAGCCGCGCTGCCGCCGAGGCGCGCGTCAAGCTCGTCCGCGACGGCGTCATCCGCCGGGAAGAGCCGCTCGCGCTCCGCGCCGGCGCGAACTGGATCGCCTTCAAACAGACGCTCGCCGAGCCGGGGAGCCACACCTACGAGCTTTGGGTCGAGTCGGACGCCGATACGCTGCCCGAGAACAATCGCCTGCAGGGCATCGTCGAGGTGAGAGGGCCGCCGCGGGCGCTCTATCTATATTCTTCCGCCGACGGGCGGCGCGCGTTCGCCGCCGCGCTGAAGACGCAAGGCTACGCGGTCATCGAAGCGACCCCCGAGCGGAGCCCGCTCACCCTCGGCGACCTCGCCTCGTACGATCTCGTCGTCCTCGATAACGTACCGGCTTACCGCTTGACGCAGGCGAAGATGGAAACGATCGAGCGCTACGTGCGCGATCTCGGCGGCGGGCTCATCGTGGTCGGCGGCCCGCAGAGCTACGGCGCGGGCGGATATTATCGGACGCCGCTCGAGCGCATTCTGCCGCTCGAGATGCGGCCGCCGTCGCGCCTCGAGCTGCCGCACGTCGCGTTGCTCTTCGTGCTGGATAAGTCCGGCAGCATGGCTGCGGGCCCCGAAGGATCGACCAAGCTCGATCTCGCGAAGTCGGCCGCGCTCGCCGCCGCCGACCTGCTCAATCCGCAGGACCAGGTGGGCATTCTCACCTTCGACGCGGCCTGGAATTGGCTGCTGCCGTTCCGCGCCGTCGGCAAGGGAGAATGGATCTCCGAGCGGCTCGCGGAGGTGCAATCGGACGGCGGCACCGATCTCTACAAGGCGATGGTCGAGGCGGAGCGCGCGCTCGCCGTGAAGCAGGCGTCGATCAAGCATCTGTTGATTCTCTCCGACGGCCTCACCGACAAGGCGGATTTCGAGGCGCTGGTCGCGAAAATGACGCGCGCGGGCGTCACCGTCTCGACGGTCGCGATCGGAGACGACGCCGATCTCGGCCTCATGGCGGCGATCGCGCGCAACGGCAAGGGGCGCGGCTACGTCGCGCTCGATCCGCAAACCGTGCCGCAGATTTTCACCAGCGAAACGCTTTTGATCTCGCGCGATCTGCTGGTCGAGAAAACGGTCCGGCCGAAGATGAACGCCGCGCTCGGCGCGCTCAAGGGCTTCGCGCCCGAGCGGCTGCCGCCGCTGTTGGGCTACGTGCTGACGCATGCGAAAGCCGAGTCGGAGCTGCTCATGCAGGCGGGCGACGACCCGCTGCTCGTCTCCTGGCGCTACGGCCTCGGCAAGGTCGCTGCCTTCACCTCCGATTTGACCGGCCGCTGGGGGAGGGAATGGATCGCATGGCGCGATTTTCCTCAATGGGCCGGGCAGCTCGCGCGGAGCGCGCGGCGCTCCCCCGTCGAGCACCGCCTGCAGGCCGAATTCCGCCAGCAGGGCGACGAAGTCGCCGCCGTGGTCGATCTCTTGAATCAAGACGGAGGTTTTGCCGATCGGCTGACTCTCAAGGGAAATTTGACCGCCGCCGGCCGGCCGACTTCAGTGGCGTCATTTCAACAGATCGCGCCGGGCCGATACGAAGCGCGGCTCAGCGCGGGCCAGAGCGGCGCCTATCTCCTCACGCTGCACGAGGAGAAGAAAGGCGCGGCGCCGTCGGTGCTCGCGACCGTGCCGTTTGTCGTGCCTTATCCGCGCGAGTACCGCGAGCTGACGCCCAATCTCGCGCTTCTCAGCCGCATCGCGGAGGAGACCGGCGGCGAGTTGCTGCGGCCCGATCAACCGGAGCAAGGGGTCAAGCGTCTCTTCACGCCCGATCCGGCGAAAGCGACCGCCGCCCGGGCGCTTTGGCAGCCGCTCGCCGGCCTCGGCCTGCTGCTGTTTCTCGCCGATCTCGCCGCGCGCCGCTGGCCGCGGAGAACCGTGCGGTCGCGGGAGAGCTTTGCAGAAACCGTCTCGATCGCATAAAATCAATAGATGTCGAGCATCAAGCAGGATCATGTTGGAAGCATATGAAAAATCGGATCGTCAAAGGGGTTCTGATTTTAGCGATCGTATTATTGGCGATTCAATTGGTCCCGATCGATCGCATGAATCCTCCTTTAGACAGCGACATCCCGGCGCCGGCCGAGGTCAAAACCATTCTCAAACGCTCGTGTTACGATTGTCATTCCAACGAGACGTTCTGGCCCTGGTACGCGCGCGTCGCGCCGATCTCGTGGCTCATTGCGCGCGACGTGCGCGAGGGGCGCCGCGAGCTCAACTTTTCCGTTTGGAACCAGTTCAGCGGCGCGCGGCGGGCGAGAAAATTCAAGGAAATCGTCGAGCAGGTCGAGCAGGATAAGATGCCGCAGTGGTACTACATCGTGCTTCATCCCGACGCGAAGCTATCGGCGTTGGATAAAGAAACGATCCTCCATTGGGCCAAGCAGGCGCTGCGATCATGAAAAAACTCTACACGGCGCAGAACCCTCTCGTCGTCGGCCATTTAAAGAACCTGCTCGAGAGCGGCGGCATCCGCTGCACGATCAAGAATTTATATCTCGCGGGAGCGATCGGCGAGCTGCCGCCGATCGAGTGCTGGCCGGAGCTCTGGATTCTCGACGATCAGCGCTATGCCGAAGCGCGGCGGCTGCTCGAACGAACGCTGGCGCCGCTCCGCGCGGTGGCCGATCCCTGGATGTGCCGGAAGTGCGGCATCGAGGTCGAAGGCGAGTTCAGCGAGTGCTGGAGCTGCGGCGGCGGCCGGCCGCTCTATAAGCGCGCCTGAAAACTATTCAACGGGGGCAGATCGATGGCGGGTGAAAACTTACGCGTGCTCGGGTTCGCCGGCAGCCTGCGGCGTCAATCGTACAACCGCGGGCTCCTCCGCGCGGCGGTCGAGGCCGCGCCGGCGGGCGTCGCGATCGAGACGTTCGACCTCACGCCGATTCCGCTCTACAACGCCGACGTGGAGGAGAAAGGCCTGCCGCCGGCGGTGGCGCAGTTCAAAGAAAAAATCCGCGCCGCCGACGCGCTTTTGATCGTGACGCCGGAATACAACTATTCCGTCCCGGGCGTGTTGAAGAACGCGATCGATTGGGCGTCGCGCCCGGCGAATGAGTCGCCGCTGCAGAAAAAGCCGGCCGCCTTGATGGGCGCTTCCGGCGGACAAATGGGCACGGCGCGGGCGCAGCTCGCGCTCAGGCAATCGTTCGTTTTTACCGAAACGCTGGTGCTGCCGAAGCCGGATATTTATGTTCCTCACGCGGCGAAGAGCTTTGACGCGGAGGGAAATCTCACGGACGAAAAGCTCCGCGCGCGCATCAAGACGCTGCTCGAAGCGCTTGTCCGCTGGGTCGTCTTGCTGCGCCAAGGCCCCGCGCTTTGAAGCCGAACGCGCCGGCGCGGCGCTGCCCGTGGGCGAAGTCCGATCTTCTGATCGCTTATCACGATCAAGAATGGGGCGTCCCGCTCCACGACGACCGCGGGCTGTTCGAGTTTTTGATCCTCGAAGGCGCGCAGGCGGGGCTCAGCTGGGAGACGGTGCTCCGCAAGCGCGAGAATTATCGGCGCGCGTTCGACAATCTCGACGCGGCCAAGATCGCGCGCTACGACGCGGCGAAAATAAAAAAGCTGCTCGCCGATCCCGGCATCATCCGCAACCGCTTGAAGATCGAGTCGGCGATCAAGAACGCGCGCGCGTTTCTCGCCGTACAAAAGGAATTCGGCAGCTTCGATCGCTTCATCTGGCAGTTCACCGGCGGCAAGTCCAGGCGCAACCGCTTTCGCAAGCTAAAGGATATTCCGGCGCGCACGCCTGAGTCCGACGCGATGAGCCGCGAGCTCAAGCGTCGCGGCTTTACCTTCGTCGGCTCGACGATCTGTTACGCGCACATGCAGGCGACCGGCATGGTCAACGATCATCTGGTCGGCTGCTTTCGGCGCGAGCAAATATAGACCTTGCTTCTTGAGCGAATCGAACCTAGCATACTTCTGACGAGCGGAGGCGCCAATGCCGCGGCCGATTTCGGAAATCCGAGGTTACCACGCGCACATTTATTATACGCCGGAAACGAAAGCGGTGGCGGCGCGCGTGCGCGTCGGCCTCGCCCAATTCAACGTCAGGCTCGGCAGCTGGCACGACGAGCTCGTCGGCCCGCATCTGAAGCCGATGTACCAGGCGCTGTTCGCGCCGGAGGAGTTCCCGAAAGTCGTGCCGTGGCTGATGCTCAATCGCGAAGGCCTCGATGTCCTCGTCCATCCCGAGACCGGCGAGGGGCGCGGCGATCATGTGGACCGCTCGCTCTGGCTCGGCCACAATCTCGGCGTCAATCTCGACGCATTTAAAAAGTAAGAGGAGTCCATGCCGACGATCCTTCAAACATCCATTCTACTGGTCTGCTCGAATGTCTTCATGACTTTCGCCTGGTATGCCCATCTCAGGAACTTGAACGATAAAAAATGGTACGTGGCGGCGCTGTTGAGCTGGGGCGTCGCGCTTTTCGAATACATGCTGCAGGTGCCGGCGAACCGCATCGGCTACACCGAATTGAGCCTCGCGCGCCTGAAGATCCTGCAGGAAGTGATCGCGCTCTCGGTCTTCGCGCCGTTCGCCGTCTTGTACATGCAGCAGCCGATCAAGCTCGATTATCTCTGGGCCGCGCTTTGCGTCGTCGGCGCGGCCTACTTTATTTTTCGCGCGTAATCACGATGGAAAATCCCAAGCCAACTCCGCCCGGCCATCGCTCCGGCTACATCGCCATCGTCGGGCGGCCGAACGTGGGGAAGTCGACGCTGTTGAATCAGCTCCTGGGGCAGAAGATCGCCATCGTCAGCCCCAAGCCGCAAACCACGCGCAACCGCATCGCCGGGATTCGGACGACGGAGAGTTCCCAGACGATTTTTCTCGATACCCCCGGCATTCACCGCGCGCGCTCGCTCATCAACCGGCGCATGGTGGACGTCGCCCTCAATACCCTCGGCGAAGTCGACGGCATCTTGTGGCTCGTCGACGCGCGCGAGGGGCTCCGCAGGGACGACGAGGAAATCGCCGAGCGGCTGAAGCCGCTCCGCGCGACCGTCATGGTGCTGTTGAACAAGATCGATGCCATCGCCAAGGGAAAGCTTTTGCCGCTGATCCAGCGCTCGGCCGAGCTGCTGCCGGGCCGCGAGATCATCCCGGTGAGCGCGCTCAAGAGCGACGGCGTCGAGCTCGTGCTCGACCGCATCGAGAAGCTCCTGCCCGAGGGGCCGCGCTACTACAGCGAAGGCGAGGTCACCGACCAGACCGAGCGCTTTCTCGCCGCGGAAATCATCCGCGAGAAAGTCTTTCTCCGCACGCGAGAGGAGATCCCCTACGGCACGGCGGTGACGATCGACGAGTTCACGGAAAAAGAGGATAAGAACCTGATCGTCATCAAGGCGACGATCCACGTCGAGCGCGAGACCCACAAGCCGATCCTCATCGGCAGGCGCGGCGCGATGCTGAAGGAGATCGGCACCGAGGCGCGCGAGGAGCTGGAGAAGATTTTGGGCTGCAAAATATTTCTCGAACTTTTCGTTCGCGTCGATCCGGGATGGACGCAGGACCCGAACGCGCTGAGCGAGATGGGGTTGTGATGGCCGAATCGCTGGAAAATCTTCCCGAGCGCCTCTCGTCGCCCCGGCGCTTGCCGGTGCTCGCGCTCGTCGGCCGGCCCAACGTCGGAAAATCGACGCTCTTCAACCGCATCACCGGCCGGCGCAAGGCGATCGTGCACGACTTGCCCGGCGTGACGCGCGACCGCAACTACGGCACGGCGGAATGGTCGGGCAGAAAATTCCTCGTGATCGATACCGGCGGCTTCGAGCCCGAAGCCGTGAGCGCGCTGAAACGGCAGGTGCAGGAGCAGACGCGGCTCGCGATCGAGGAGGCCGACGCGATCGTTTTTCTCTTCGATGGCAAGGCCGGCCTTCACCCGCTCGATCGCGACGCAGTCGACGAGCTGCGCAAGGTTAAGAAGCCCGTCTTCTTCGTCGCCAACAAGATCGACAGCCCCGCGCGCGAGAGCGGAGTGTATGAATTCTTCGCGCTCGGCGTCGACGAGATCCTGCCGGTTTCCGCCGAGCACGGTCTCGGCGTCGGAGAGATTCTGGATCGCGTCGTCAAAGCCTTTCCGGCGGAATCGGAGTCCGAGACTGAAGCCGATCTCGAGGCGCGGCCGCTCGCGCTCGCCGTCGTCGGCCGGCCCAACGTCGGCAAATCGACTCTGGTGAACCGCCTGCTCGGCTACGAGCGCTCGGTCGTCGACGCCGCGCCGGGGACGACGCGCGACGCGCTCGATACGCCGCTCGTTTTCGCCGGTCGAACGTACACGTTGATCGACACCGCGGGCATCCGGCGCAAGGCGCGCATCGCCGACCGCGTCGAGCGCTACAGTGTCGTGCGCTCACTGAGCTCGATCGATCGCGGCGACATCATCATCTATCTGATCGACGCGGCCGAAGGCGTGACGAGCCAGGACGCGCAGATCCTGGCCTACGCCGCGGAGCGCGGCAAGGCGCTCGTCCTCGCCGTCAACAAGTGGGACGCCGTCGCGGCGGAGAAAAAGGAGCCGCGCGCCTACCGCGAAGAGGTCTATTACAGGCTCGCATTCGTCGATTATGCGCCGGTGAAATTCATCTCGGCGGCGACCGGTCAGGGCGTCGGCAAGATGATGGCGGCGGTGAAAAGCGTCGCGGCGGTCTATCGCCTCAAGATTTCCACTTCGCCACTCAACCAGGCGCTGCGGGCGATCTTCGCGAAAAACCCCCCGCCGCTCGCGCGGGGCAAGGCGGTCAAATTCTTCTACGGCACGCAGGTCGCCGTCGCCCCGCCGACGTTCGCGCTGTTTGTGAATTTCAGCGCGGGGATCGGCGCAACCTACCAGCGCTACCTGACGCATCAGGTGCGCGAAGCGCTGGGATTGCAAGGCTCGCCGGTGCGACTTGTGATCCGCGGCCGGCGCGAAGAGCGCACGAACGTGAAAGGCGGCAGACCAAAATTGAAAACGATGCGAAGGGAAAAAGGTAAAGCGCGTGGGCGGCCGGCGCGCCGGAGCTGATGTGAAAAATTGTTTAAATCTCTATGGAAACCTTGACTTATCCTCTATTTCCCCGTAGTCACACCTAGACGCAATCGCCGCTCAAACCACTTTGACTGGAATTTGGCGCATTTTTCGCATAACATCATAAGACTGTGCTCTGCGCCGGCCATGGCCGGTACACTAAAGTCACTCTAACATGGAGACAAGGGCCAGCATCGCGGCGCGCTCCGCGCCATATGAAAGTGAAGCGGCGCCATGGATCGCGCTGTCGCTGGTTCGCGGTTTAGGACCGGCGACGTTCAAGAAGCTCGCGGATTTTTTCGGCGATCCGACGCTCGCGTTGTCTGCTTCCGCCGAGAAATTGGCGGTCGTGCCCGGCCTCGACCGGCCGGTCGCCGAACGGTTGCTCGGCTTCTCCGCGTGGAGCGAAGTCCAAAAGGAGATCGAGCGAACTGAAGCGGCCGGCGCGACGATCGTGCCTTACGCGAGCCCGTTGTATCCCGCGCGGCTTAAGGCGATCGTCGATCCGCCGCCGTTTCTCTATGTCAAAGGCGAGCTCGCAACGAGCGATGAGCGCGCGGTCGCGATCGTCGGCACGCGCGCCGCGAGCGACTACGGTCTCGGACTCACGCGCGAGCTCGGCCGCGGCCTCGCCGCTCTCGGCTTTACGATCGTCAGCGGCATGGCGCGCGGCATCGACGCGGCCGCGCACGAAGCGGCGCTCGAAGCCGGCGGCCGAACGATCGCCGTATTGGGTTCGGGCATCGATGTGATTTATCCGCCCGAGCACGAAAAGCTCTATCAGCGCATCTCGCAACAGGGAGCGGTCGTGAGCGAGCTGCCGCTGGGAGCGGCGCCGCTGGCCTATAACTTTCCGGCGCGCAATCGCATCATCAGCGGCCTGGCGATGGGCGTCGTCGTGGTCGAGGCGACGGAGAAAAGCGGCTCGCTCATCACCGCGGCGCAGGCGCTCGAGCAGGGGCGCGAGGTGTTTGCCGTGCCGGGCGCGGCGGGCTCGAGCCGGAGCCGCGGCCCGCACCGGCTCATCCGCCAGGGCGCCAAGCTCGTCGAGCGCGTCGAAGACGTGATCGAGGAGATCGCGCCGCAGCTCGCCGCGCGCGCGGCGGCGCCGGAGAAAGTTCCGGCGGTCTTGCCCGCCGACTTGAGCGCGGAGGCGAAGAACATTTTTACGCTCGTGGCCGATGCGCCGCGGCATATCGATGAAGTGATCGAGCAGAGCGGCATGAGTCCGGGAAAAGTCTCCGAGGTCCTGCTCGATCTCGAGATCCGGGGATTGCTCAAGCAATTGCCGGGAAAACAATTTCAGGTAAGGTAACGGGCGGGCCGCGAACCATCGCACCTCGCTCTTTGATCGAACTTTATGGCAGCCAAGAATCTAGTCATCGTCGAGTCGCCCGCCAAGGCGAAAACGCTCGGGAAATATCTCGGGCGCGACTTTCAAGTGAAGGCCTCCGTCGGCCACATCGTCGATCTGCCGAAAAGCAAGCTCGGCGTCGACATCAAAAAAGATTTCAAGCCCGATTTCCATGTCATCCAGGGAAAGAAAAAGGTCGTCGACGAGCTCAAGAGCGCGGCCAAGGGCAAAGACAACATCTATCTCGCGTCCGACCCCGACCGCGAGGGCGAGGCGATCGCATGGCACATCGCCGACCAGCTCGGCAAGGACCATTTCCGCATCCACCGCGTGCTGATCAACGAGATCACGCGCAAGGCCGTGCAGGACGCGATCGCGAATCCGCAGAAACTCGACCGGCAGAAGTTCGACGCGCAGATCGCGCGGCGCATTCTCGACCGGCTCGTCGGCTACCAGATCAGCCCGATCCTGTGGAAGAAAGTCCGCCGCGGCCTGAGCGCCGGGCGAGTGCAATCGGTCGCTGTCCGGCTCGTGTGCGAGCGCGAGCGCGAGATCAAGGGCTTCACGCCGGTCGAATACTGGTCGCTCACGGCAAATCTCGAAGGACGCGTGCCGCCGCCGTTCTCCGCGCGCCTCGCGCAGTGGCGCGGCGAGAAGATCGACAACAAGGACAACCGCATCGAGAACGAAGCGCGCATGCGCGAGATCACCGCGTCACTCGACGGCGGGTCGTGGACCGTCGCCGAGGTCGAGAAAAAGGAGCGGCGCCGCTTCCCGACGCCGCCGTTCGTCACCAGCAAACTGCAGCAGGAGGCGTCGCGCAAATTGGGCTTCCAGCCGCAGCGCACGATGCAGATCGCGCAGCGCCTCTATGAAGGGATCGAGCTCGGCGACGAGGGCTCGGTCGGCCTCATCACTTACATGCGCACGGATTCGACGCGCATCTCCAACGACGCGATCAACGATGTGCGCGGCTTCGTCGAGAAGCAGTACGGAAAATCGTATCTGCCGGAGAAGCCGAACGTCTATCGCTCGAAGAAAAGCGCGCAGGACGCCCACGAGGCGATCCGCCCGACTTCGATGGACTATCCGCCGGAGCGCGTGCGCCGCTTTCTCCGTCGCGAGGACTTCGCGCTCTATTCGCTTATATGGGCGCGCTTCGTCGCGAGCCAAATGGGGCCCGCGGTCTACGACCAGACCGGCTTCGACATTCAGGTCGGCGACGCGCTTTTCCGCGCCACCGGGCAGCAGCTCAAGTTCGACGGCTTCATACGCGTCTACACCGAAGGCCGCGACGATGAGGACGACGACCAGGAGGCGACGCTGCCGGACCTTCGGCAGGGCGACGCGCTGAAGCTCCTCGGCCTCGAGCCGCGACAGCATTTCACCCAGCCGCCGCCGCGCTTTACCCAGGCGACGCTCATCAAAGAGCTGGAAGAGGACGGCATCGGCCGGCCCTCGACGTACGCGAGCATCGTGTCGAATATCCTGAACCGCGAATACGTGACGCTCGACGAGCGCCGCACGCTCGCCCCGACCGAGCTCGGCTTTCTTGTGACCGATCTGTTGGTCGACGCGTTCCCGGACATCTTGAACGTCAAATTCACCGCCGGCATGGAGGACGTCCTCGACGAGGTCGAGGAAGGGAAGCAAGACTGGCAGAAGGCGATGAAGAAGTTTTACACGCCGTTCGCGCGCGACTTGAAAAAAGCCGATAAGGAGATGCGCGACGTCAAGCGCCAGGAAGTGCCGACCGACGTGCCGTGCGAAAAGTGCGGCTCGATGATGGTGATCAAATGGGGACGCAACGGGGAATTCCTCGCCTGCCCGCAATATCCCGAATGCAAGAACACCAAGAATTTCACCCGCGGCGAGAACGGCGAGATCGAGGCTGCCAAGGAAGAGGAGATCAACGAGACCTGCGAGCAGTGCGGCCGGCCGATGATGCTCCGCTGGGGCAAGTACGGCCGCTTCTTAGGCTGCAGCGGCTATCCGGAATGCAAGAACATCCGCGGCCTCGAAAAGCCGATCGATACCGGCGTCCAGTGCCCGGAATGCAAGCAGGGAAGCCTGCAGCAGCGAAAATCGCGCCGGGGAAAATTATTTTACAGCTGCGAGCGCTACCCCGACTGCAAATTCGCCGTCTGGGATAAGCCGGTGGCGGAGGCCTGCCCGAAATGCGCCTTTCCGATCACGGTGGAAAAGATCACCAAACGAGCCGGCCGCGTGCGCCAATGCCACAAGAAGGACTGCGGCTACAAGCATAAGATCGAAGACGCGCCGCTCGAAGGCGCGCAAGCCGAAGTAAAAAGTTAAAAGTAAAAAGTAAAAAACCCGATTTTTGCTTTTTACCTTTTTTTTACTTCACTGCCTCTCGGATTTTCTCATGACTCCCACCGTCACGATCATCGGCGGAGGCCTCGCGGGCTCGGAGGCTGCCTGGCAGCTGGCGCGCCGCGGTGTCGCGGTCGAGCTCTATGAGATGCGGCCGCAGCGCGCGACGGAGGCGCACGCCACCTCCCATCTGGCCGAGCTCGTGTGCAGCAACTCGCTCCGCTCCGCGGCGCTCACCAACGCGGCCGGATTGCTCAAGGAGGAGATGCGCCGCCTCGATTCGCTCATCATACGCACCGCCGAGGCGTGCCGCGTGCCCGCCGGCAGCGCGCTCGCCGTCGACCGCGAGCGCTTCGCCGCCGCCGTCACCTCCGAGGTCGCCGCGCTGCCAGGCATCAAAATCGTTCGCGAAGAAATCGAGGAAGTGCCGTCCGGAATTACCATCATTGCTTCGGGACCTTTGACTTCCCAGGCTCTCTCGCGCGCGCTCGAAGCGCTCCTCGGCGCGCGCCAGCTGTATTATTATGATGCGATTTCCCCGATCGTGACGGCGGACTCGATCGATCGGACCGTCGCCTTTTCCGCCTCGCGCTACGATCGCGGCGGCGACGACTATGTCAATCTGCCTTTTACGCGCGAGGAGTATGAGGCGTTCATCGACGCGCTTCTAGCGGCGGAGAAGGTGCCGGCGCATGATTTCGAGGACCTGCGTTACTTCGAGGGGTGCCTCCCGATCGAGGAGATGGCGCGCCGCGGCCGCGAGACGCTGGCTTTCGGCCCGATGCGCCCGACCGGTTTGACCGATCCGCGCTCCGGAAAGCGGCCTTACGCGGTCGTGCAGCTGCGCCAGGAGAACCGCGATCGCACGCTCTATAATATGGTCGGCTTTCAGACCAAGATGACCTATCCCGAGCAGAAGCGGGTCTTTGCGCTCGTGCCCGGCCTCGCGCACGCGGAGTTCGTTCGGTTCGGCAGCCTCCATCGCAACACGTTCATCGATGCGCCGCGCCAGCTGTTGCCGACGCTTCAATGGCGCGGCCGAAGCGATCTGTTCTTCGCCGGCCAGATCACCGGCGTGGAAGGCTACATCGAATCGGCCGCTGCCGGACTCTTGGCGGGCCTCAACGCGGCGCGCATAGTTCGCGGTGCGGCACCGGTGGCGCCGCCGCCGACCACCGCGCTCGGTTCTGTGCTCGCCTACATCACGGATCCTTTGCGCAAAGATTTCCAGCCGATGAACGCCAACTTCGGCCTGATGCCGCCGCTGGCGCCGTCCGTGCCCAAGAAACTGAAAAAGGAGCGTATGGCCGAGCGGGCGCTCGCCGATATCGATCGCTGGGCGGCGGAAATCGGCGAAAAAGAAGTTTCGGTTTCCCGGGCACGCGTTCAAACGTACTAGGGATTTTCCTACTTGAAAGAGTAGAACCGAAACCCGAAACTATTCCTGCCATGCCGCGGTTCGCCGCCATCGACCTCGGGACCAATACACTTCTCCTGCTCGTCGCCGAGTTCACCGGCGACGGCACATTCTCCGTCGTGACCGAGCGCGCGGAAATCGCGCGCCTCGGTGAAGGCGTAGACCGGACGCGCTCGCTTTCCACCGCCGGGATCGAGCGCGCGCTCGTCATTTTGAGAGATTATAAGCGGATGTGCCACAGCTTCGGCGTCGAGGAGATCGCGGTCGTCGGAACCAGCGCGCTCCGCGACGCGCTCAACGCGAAGAGCTTCATCCAGCGGCTGAAGCGCGAGCTGAATCTCGACTTGAGGGTATTGTCGGGCGCGGAAGAGGCGGCCTATTCTTACCTCTCGGTGAGAAAGGGGCTCCAGCTGACGGCATCGCAGGTCCTGGTCGTCGATGTGGGCGGCGGCAGCACGGAATTTATTTGGGCGAAAGACGGCAAGCTGCAGGGCTGGGCGAGCCTGGATATCGGCTCGGTTAGACTTACCGAGCGACATCTCCGCAGCGATCCTCCCACGCAGGAAGAATGCGCGCGCGTGGTTACCGCGGTCGATCAATCACTCGGCAAGCTCCGCGCGGACTGGAGCGGGAAGCTATCCGCGCCGGTCATGGTCGGCATCGCCGGCACTTTTACGACGATGTCCGCGGTCGAAAAGGGGCTCCGGCATTATTCGCACAGCGAAGTTCACGGCAGCCGTTTGACCCACGGCGAAGTCGAGCGCCAGATCGAGCTCTATCGCTCGCGAACCCTCGCCGAACGCAGGTGGATCGCAGGTCTCGAGCCCAAGCGCGCCGACGTGATGCTCGCCGGCGCGATATTGATCGAGAGAATCTTGGCGCTGTTCGGCATCGAAGAGGTCATCGTGAGCGACCAGGGCATTCGCTACGGACTGCTGTACGAAAAGATAGCGATGCGCCGGTCGGGCAGCGGCCGTCAGCCGATAATAAAATAAAAGCGCGCGGACATTTTCAAGCGCGGCGCCGGCGACGTCGCCGCGGAAATTTTTTCCCTATTTTTTTTGTTGACATTTTCTATTGAATTCGAAATTATGGCGCCTGTTTTTCAAATCACGGAAAAAAAATTAAAACTTCAGAACAGACGCAAGGGAGGAGCGCCATGACCAAAGGAGATCTCGTCAGCGCGGTAGCGAAAGCGGCGGGGCTCAACAAGTCGACGGCGGGCGAGGCGGTGGATGCGATCTTCGACAGCCTCGCGCGCGCGATCAAAAAAGATAAACGATTTCAGGTGCCCGGCTTCGGCACATTCACGGTCCGCTCGCGCAAGGCGCGAAAGGGGCGGAATCCGCAGACGGGCGATGAAATCGCGATTCGCGCAAGCCGCACGGTAGGTTTTAAACCGTCGCCGGACCTAAAGCGCGGCTTGTAAGCTTCCGGGGTATCAGCTTCGGGGCCGCCACACCGCTGTGGCGGCCCTTTGTATTTGGGCTTGATCGAGAACGCGCGGGCCAATACAATAGCGCAACGAGAATCGGCTGTTTGGGTATCTTATGGCATTAACAGGGAAAAAAATCTGGCTCGACGGTGAGATGGTGGATTGGGACAAGGCGAAAGTGCATGTCCTTACCCACGCACTGCATTACGGCACCGGATACTTCGAAGGCATCCGCTGCTATGCGCTGGAAGACGGCCGCTCGGCCGTGTTCCGGCTCGACGAACACGTGCGGCGGCTGTTCGATTCCGGAAAAATCCTGGGCTTTCCGCTGCCGCGCGGTTTCGAGGACATCAAAAAGGCGATCGTCGACGTCGTGCGCGCCAACGGCTTGAAAGAATGCTATATCCGACCGCTCGCCTTCGTCGGCTTGGGCGAAATGGGGCTTTACGCGCCGGAGAACCCGATTCACGTCGCGATCGCGGCCTGGTCGTGGGGCGCCTATCTCGGCGACGAGGGGCTCAAGAACGGCATCCGCGCGAAGGTTTCGTCCTACACGCGCCATCATGTGAACGTCATGATGACGAAGAGCAAAGTGTCCGGCAACTATATCAACTCGGTGCTGGCCAAGGCCGAGGTCAAGAACGCCGGTTACGACGAGGCGATCATGCTCGACCCAGAGGGCTACGTCGCCGAGGCGAGCGGCGAGAATATCTTCATCGCCCGGGGCCGGCGCATCAAGACGACCCCGCTGACTTCGATCCTGCCCGGCATCACGCGCGATTCGGTGCTCGAGATCGCGCGCGACCGCGGCTATGAGGTGATCGAAGAGCGGTTCACACGCGATGAACTCTATACCGCCGACGAGGCTTTTTTCACCGGCACGGCCGCCGAGCTGACGCCGATTCGCGAGGTGGACAACCGCAAGGTCGGTGAGGGGCGCCCGGGGCCCGTGACGCAGGAATTGCAGAAGGCTTTCTTCGACATCATCAAGGGAAAAGATAAGAAGTACTCCCGCTGGCTGACTTACGTTTGATGCCGGCCGAAGACGACTTCACAGCGCGATCATCTCTGTGACTCCCGCCAGACGCGCCCGCCTCGGCTGGCTGCTCTACGATTTCGCCAACAATTCCTTTTCCGTCATGATCATCACCTTCGTGTTTCCGGTTTATTTCAAGGGAGTGGTCTGCGTCGGCCTGGGAAATTTCGGCGATCTTTTGTGGGGCGCCGCGGGTTCGATCTCGCTGGTTGCGGTCGCGCTGCTGTCGCCGGTGCTCGGCGCCGCGGCGGACCTTTCCGGCAAGCGCAAGGGTTTTCTGATCGCGGCGGCGCTTCTCTGCATCATCTTCACGGCTCAGCTCGCATGGATTCAAAGCGGGATGGTGTTAGCGGCGATGGCGATTTTCATCGCGGCCAACATCGCCTATCAAACCGGGCAGGTTTTTTACAATGCCTTCCTCCCTGATTTAGCGGCTCCGGAGGAAATCGGCCGGCTCTCGGGGCTGGGCTGGGCGGCGGCCTACCTCGGAGGCATCGCGGCGCTCTTGTTATCCATCCCGCTGCTACAAAGCGGCGCACCGGAGGGCGCGCGGCAGGTTTTTTTACTGACCGCGTTGTTTTACCTCGGTTTCGCGGTGCCGGCATTTTTGATGTTGCCCCGCGCCGCGCGCCGATCGGCGGATAGAGCATCGAAACTCTTCGCCGCCGGACTCAAGCAAGTCAAGCAGACGCTCGGACGCATCGGCGAATACCGCATGCTGGCGCGTTTTCTCCTGGCGTACTTTATCTATATGGAAGGGGTTTCGACGATCAGCTATTACGCCAGCATCTATGCCCAGGATACGCTCGGCTTCACGATGCCGGAGCTGGTGCGCTTTTATCTGGTGCTGCAAACCATCGGCGTCGCCGGGGCGATCGGTTTCGGCTATGTTACCGACCGCATCGGACCCCGCCGCACGCTGGTCGTGCTCCTGATCCTGTGGACGCTGGTCGGCGTCGGCGCCGCGGCGGCGACGAGCAAAGCGGTTTTTTGGCTCGTCTCATCGCTGGGCGCGCTCTGCCTCGCCTCGGTCGGCGCGGTGAGCCGCTCGATGCTGTCCCTGATGGTGCATCCGGCGCAGCAGGCCGAGATCTTCGGTTTTTACGGCATCAGCGGCAAGTTCTCATCGGCCGTCGGGCCGCTTCTGTTCGGCCTGACCTCGCATCTCTCGGGCAGCCAGCGGCTTGCAATGCTTACAATCGGCTTGCTATTTATCGTCGGATTAGTTCTATTGTTGCGAGTCGAGGAGCCCGCGAGGAGGGCTGCATGGTAGACAGAAAGCTGGCGCTCAGGGTCACCATGCTGCCCAAAGACACCAATGCGCGCGGCACGATCTTCGGGGGCATCATTTTGAGCCATATCGACCTCGCCGGCGCCGTTGCCGCCCGCCAATATGCCGACAAAGATTTCGTCACCCGCGCGATGCATGAAGTGGGCTTTATCGCTCCAGTTTATGTCGGAGATGTGGTAAGCTTTTATACGGCGGTGGTGAAAGAAGGCCGGACTTCGCTCACCGTGCGGGTCGAGGTCGAGGCGGAGCGGTTTACCGAACCCGGCAAGCGAGTCCGCGTGACGGAGGCGGAGGTGGTCTATGTGGCAATCGATGGGAACGGCAAGACAGATTCGATACGGTGAATGATGCGGACGGGCTCACTCGCGCTTATTATTTCCATCCTTTTCGCCGGCGGCATCGCCGAGGCGCAGCATTCCATCGGCCGCGTCGGCTGTCCCCAGTGCGTGAACGACGGGTCGGAGATATCCAATTTATTGCAGCAGGCCGACTCGCTTTACGCGGCTTTCCGGACACGCGAAGCGCTCCAGGCGCTTAGCCGCGTGCTCCAGCTCGATCCCGAGAACTTCGAGGCCACCGCCAAGTCATCCCGGGGTTACATCGACCTCGGCGATATGATCCCCGAAACCGATCCCGCCACCCGCGAGCAAAAGCTCAAAGAATATCGCACGGCGGAAGAATACGCGCGCAAAGCAGTCAAGCTCGATCCCCAGAATACCTGGGGGCACTTCTACGTCGCGGCGTCGCTAGGAAAAATCGCCTCGCTCTCGTCGGTGTCGAAGCAGATCGATCTCGCTGGCGAGATCCGCGCCGAGATCGAAAAATCGCTCGAGGACGACCCGCAGAACGGCTTCGCCTATCACGTCTATGGCATCTGGCATCGCAAGATGGCGGAGGTCGGTCACACCAGTCGGATGCTCGCTTCGACTTTTCTGTGGCGTTCGGTTCCGAAGGGCGATCTGAATACCTCCGTCGAATATTTCAAAAAAGCGATCGCGCTCAATCCCAAGGTCGTAGCTCATCATCTGGAACTCGCCAAAACCTACATCTCGCTCGGCAAGTATGACCTTGCGCGAGCCTCGCTGAAAACATCGCTTGCCCAGCCGATCAAGTTCTCCGACGACGCCAATCACAAAAAAGAGGCCGAGAAGCTCCTCAAAGACATCAGCGACCGCTAGGCCGGCAGGCGCTTCCGACATATTCCTGGAGGAAAGTGAAAACCGCCTGGCTGACGCCGCTGAGCGGCAGCCGGTGGCCCGCGTCAGGAAAGATCACTGTCCGGTGCGGCACTTTGGCGGCGGCAAGCTCGTGATCGAGCATTTCAGCTTGATTGACGGGCAGCAGCGTGTCTTTCGCGCCGTGAAGGACGAGCGTAGGCGCACGCCACTTCGCGACTTCGGGAAGAAGATTAAAGAGCTTCGGATCGGCGTCGCCGCTGGGATTCAAAACCTGCCGCACCCAAGAGGCCGAGGTGTCGCGGTAGAGCCGGCCGAGATCGTAGGCGCCCGAATGCAGCACGACGGCCTGCAAGTGCGGCAGGCGCGTAATCGCCGATGCGCCGAAGACGGCGCCGCGCGAAAAGCCGTAGAGCAGGACGCGCTTCGGATCGATCCAGGAAAGTTTCGATACATCGGCCACGCCGTCCGCCAGAACGCCGGTTACGACCTCGCGTTCGCCGCCGTTCGCAACCTCCGTGGCGCCGTAGCCCGGGAGCGAGACGGCGAGCGCGCCGTAGCACATATTCTTGGCGAGGAGCTCGGCGACGGGCGTCAAAACCCCGGCGCCCGAGCCGTTTCGGTTGTGGCCGTGCACCAGAACGACCAGCGGGAACGGCCCGGCGCCTTCGGGGCGGACGAGAAACGCCTCCGCCTTGCCGCCCTCGGTGTTATAAAAAAATCTTACCGCCGCGGCGGGCGCCGCAGTCTCGAGCTGCTTTTTCTCGACATCGCGAATGCCGCCGCAACCGACGGCCGCGCCGAGCACCGAGACGAGAAGGATTCGTTGCCACATACTATTTTTCTAGACCGATTCGCGCTGAATGCCAATGCGCGGTTGCGCGCGTGGAAAGCATCGAGTATCTATGGCTGCTATGGCTCGCCGGCGATCGATTTTATCATTAATCATCGCCGCGGTTTTGCTTGTCGCCGGGTGCGGCGGCGCCAAGTCCTCGAAGGGGACCCTGCGGGTCGGTTTTGTGCCGTCGGAAAATGTCCAGCAGGTGGCTCAAAACGCGCAGCCGATCGTGGACATTCTGCGCAAAGAGCTGGACATGGAGGTGGAACCGTTCGTGGCTACCGACTACACAGGCGTGGTCGAGGCGCTGCGCGCGAAGAAGCTCGACATCGCGTTCTTGAGCCCCGCATCCTACGTGCTGGCCAAGAACGAAGCGAACATTCAAGTCGCGCTCAAATCCCATCGCAAAGGCTCCGCCGCCTACTACGCGGCGATCATCACGCGCTCGGACAGCGACATCAAAACGCTGAAGGATTTAAAGAATAAAAGCTTCGCCTTCGGCGATCCTCTTTCGACCACCGGCCACATCATCCCGCGGAAGATGTTTCTCGAAAACGGCATCGACCCCGGCAAGGACTTCAGCCATGTCATCTATTCGGGCGGGCACGACGCCACGGTGCTCGCGGTGCTCAACCGCAAAGTCGATGCGGGGGCGACGTTCGCGAACTTCACCGACGGCAAGGACGCCGCCTGGATGCAATACCTGAAGAATCCCGAGGAGCAGAAGCAGATCCGGGCGATCGCCTATTCCGACCCGATCCCCGCCGACAATCTCGTCTACCGCGGCGATCTCGATCCCGCCGTAGCACAGAAGATCACCGAGACCTTTCTCGCGCTCGGCCGCGATCCGGCGGGACAGAAGATGCTTCGCGACTTATACCAGATCGACGGCTTCGTGCCGGCCACCGACCAGGACTACGACTCGGTGCGCGCGGCGTTCAAAACCGCCGGCATCAATCTCAAAGAAGCGCTTAAAAAGAAATAATCGATGACGGAGCGCGGGGCATGACGATCCTGGAAATGAAAGACCTGCGCAAGAGCTACGGTTCGACGCCCGTGCTCTCGGGCATCGATCTCACCGTCGAGCAAGGCGAGTTCGTCGGCGTCATCGGTCTTTCCGGTTCGGGGAAGTCCACGCTGCTCCGCTGCGTGAATCGCCTCATCGAGCCGACGGGCGGGGCGATCTACATGCCCCGCGCGGTCTTTTCCGCGGACTCGGATGGCGCAAAGATCGATGTCTTGAGGCTCGGCCGCGCCGAGACGCGTTTGTTGCGCCGCAAAATCGGCATGATTTTCCAGCACTACAACATCGTCAAGCGGCTCACTGTTCTCGAAAACGTCCTCTCCGGCGCGCTCGGCTACCAATCGAGCGTCAAGAGCTGCCTCAGGCTTTTTACACGCGAGCAGCGCCGCCGCGCGCTGGTCAATCTCAAGCGCGTCGGGCTTCTGCCGCACGCGTACAAGCGCGCGGATCAGCTTTCCGGCGGCGAGCAGCAGCGCGTGGCGATCGCCCGCACGCTGATGCAGAGCCCGGCGCTGATTCTCGCCGACGAGCCGGTCTCAAGCCTCGACCCCAAGCTCTCGCGCGTGGTCCTCGACATACTAAAACGCGTTTGCCGCGAAGACGGCATTACCGCTCTCGTGAGCCTCCACACGCTCGACTTGACGCGCGAATATGCCGATCGCGTCATCGGGTTGAAGCAGGGACGGATCTTTTTCGACGGACCGGTGAAGGGACTGACGGACTCGGTGATCGAGGACATCTATCAACGTGCGCAGGCCTGAAGAATAAAAAAAATCGCTGGCGCGCGGCCTTTGTCAGCCGATCAGCCCGAGATATCTCCAGTAGGGAATCGCCGCGATGATCGCGAGCAGATAGGCGAGCGCATAGATCGGATTGATGCGCGACATGAGGCCGTAGGAAAAGCCTTTGCCTTCAGTCGTCGCGCTGGCGAGCGTGTGCCAGTCGACCTGGAAGGGGAAAAACCACACCTCGGTCGCGATCAGGATCAGCATGATGATGATCCAGGGGCTGATCTGCATTTCCACCGCGAGCGGGATCAGCACAATCGACAGCGTGATGACCGCGAGACCGCTCGTGAAGATGAGCTTCAGCACGTAGATAAACACCGCGATGATGAGAAAGGCGATTGCGGGGCGGTCGATGTACGGCATGATCACCGGCGCGATGAAACCCACGAGCCACTGGTCGATCTTCGCCTTCGTCAGCACCGCCGGGATGCTTAACGTCGCGCCGAGATAAATCAGCATCTCCCAGTCGATGCCCTTCTTCACCATGCCCCAGCCGAGCACGCCGGTATTGATCAGCACGCATAGGCCGATCAGCGAAATCCAGGCGCTGTCGATTTTGTGGTACGAAAACGTGAGCCAGCCGCCGACCATGAAGACGAGTATCGCGAGCGTTATCCATTCGTGCCGCGAGACCGGCCCGAGAATCTCGAGCTGATTCTCGACCATCTTATAGGATATCTGCGACTTCGTTTCCGGCCGGTAAAGAAAAATGATCGCCACGAGGACGATCGCGATGACCACGAGCGTGGGGGGTAGCGCGGCCAGAAACCAGTAGCCCCAGGTGAACTGGGCGCGCACGTCCTTAGGCAAAAGGCCCCAGGCGAGCAGGTTCGAGGTCGAGCCGGTGAGATATAAAAACCCCAGCTGGCCAAGGCCGAGAAACGTCGCGGCGAATAGACCGGTCGAGGCCCTCGAGGGCGTTTTATAGCCGAGACTCTCGGATAAATTCAGCAGCATCTGGCTGCTGATCGCCGTGCGCGCGGTCTGCTGCGGAATCAGCGCGGTGATGACGACGCCCATGAAGCCGAGCGCGCCGATCTGCCAATAATAGGTCAGGGGAAAGAAGCGCACGAGACCGAGCGACAGGCGATAGAACAACCCCGAGCTCGTAATCGCCGCGCCCAGTCCGAGCACGCCGAGCGTCATGAACCAGGTCGTGCTCGCGAAGCCGCCGAGCGCCTCTTCCGGCGAGCTCAAGCCCGCGAGGATCAGCCCCAGGACAAAAATCAACGCGACGCCGTAATCGGGAAAAACCCAGAACGCCCAGAAGATAAGCGTCAACGCGAGCAGCCCGGCCACCTTGGTGGCGTCCGGGTCGAGGCCGATGTCGGGCTGCCCGAACCACAGATAAACCCAGGCGGCGACGCCGAGAACGCCCCCCACCCAACGGCCCAGAGTAGGCTGCCTATAGAGCCTCGCGAGCGCGCCGTAGGCGCGCATCCAGCCGGACCGTTCGCCGGAAGCTGCGGGAGCGACGACGACAGGCTGGAGCTTCGGCAGGTCGTGAAGCAGCTCCCTCATGTCTCCCGGCAGTGAGACATCGCCTTTTTCCAGCAGGTTGAGCGCGCCGCGCAGATAGTTGAGCGCCTGCGGATAATTTTTTTTATCCACGAAGGCGTTCGCCATGTGCTGATAGCGCGCGACGGCTGCCGCGCCGCCGGTGGCGCTTCGCTGCGAGAGGACCTCTTTATAAGTGCGCACCGCGGCGGGGAAATCGCCCAGGCGGGCTAACGTCTCGGCCTTGATGTGGACGAGCCGCGAATCGCGGTAAAAAATATCCGGCGGCATTTTTTCCAGCGCCTGCTTGAGCAGCGGCGCCGAATCGTTCAGCAGATCTTCTTTGTGCGCCGCGATCGTATTCGCGGCCGCCGCCCATTCCTCCGCCGCGACGCGGTGAAGGAGTGCGGCGCCCCAGTCCTGCAATATTTCAAAGCGCGTCGCGATTTGGGCATGGATCTCGCATTTGGCCGGCTCGCCTTCTTGAGCGACCAATTTTTCGATCAGGAGATCGCGGAAGAAGGCGTGCAGTTTGCGCCGGCCGCCGTTCTCCGAGTGGATCAAAGGCGCGTGCGACGCCTCGACGTGGGCCAGGAAGCTTTTCGAGCCCTCCATGTCGAGGATGAATTCCATGGTTTCGGGGTCGATCCCGTCAAGGAGGGCGGCATGTCGAAAAAAGCGCTGTTCCTCGGGCGGGCGCGAGCTGTAGAACTCCTCGGCGAGCGAATTGAAGGCGTCGCGGCCGGTGGAGTACGCATGCTCGACGTGGGAGAGGCGTTTGCTCAAGACCGCGCAGAAATGCAGCGGCCAGGCAGGGTGCTTTTCGATCAAATCGGTCCACGCCTCGCGCGATAGACGCCACACCGTCGTATCCTTAGCCGCAATGATTGTCGCCGAGCGCGGATCTCCGGAGAAAAGTGCCATCTCGCCGAACGCCTCCTGCGATCCCAGCACGGCGAGCGTCTCTCTACGTCCGCCGGCGCCTTCGAGCACGACCTCGACAGCGCCTTCATGGACGATATAAAACGCATCGCCTATATCGCCCTGCTTGATAATCGTTGTGCCGGCCGGGTAGGAGATTTCTTCGAGCTTGCCCAAAACCTTGGCGATATCCTCACGCGTGAGGGACGAGAAAATGGAAATTTTTTGTATGGTATCGGCGAGATCGGCCATGGCTAGCGGATCACCTTGTCGGCCTTCTTTAAAGTCTCGGGCGGAATCGAAAGGCCGATCGCTCTCGCCATGCGGAGATTCACCATGAGATCGTATTTCTTCGCGGGCTCCGCCGAGATATTGCCGGGTTTCTCGCCGCGGAAGATCCGATTGACTAGGCGCGCCGCCTGCCGGCCCATCTGATAATAGTTCGCGCCGTAGCTCAGGAGACTGCCTTTCACCGCCCAGTCGGCCCCCTCGAAGATCGACGGCATCCCGTTCTGGCGGGCGGCGTCAAAGAGGAGCTCGGCCTGACTCTCGACGAGATCGTCCGAGACCTCAAAAATCGCCTCCTCGTCGGTTTTTTGGAGCGCGCCGAGCGCGCTCTTGAGCTCGTCAGGCGTCTTGATCGAGTGGTCGATCACTTCGATGCCATAGGCCTCGCCGGCTTTCTTCGCCGCGGCGACATTCTCGCGGGCGAACGGGTTGTTGGAATCGTAGAAGATGTGCGCGCGGCGCACGCGCGGCGCGAACTCCTTCAGAATCTCGAAGCGCTTTGTCACCGTGCGGCCGGAAAAAGCCGAAACTCCGGTGACGTTGCCGCCGGGCCGCTCCAGCGATTTGACGAATCCCATCGCGACCGGATCGGCGGGATGGCGGAAGACGATGGGGATCGTCTGGGTCGCCGCCATGGCGGCGCGCGTGCCGCGCGTGCCGCTCGCGAAAATCAGATCCACGCCTTTGCGCGCGAGCTCGGCGGCGGCGGCGTCGAGGCCCCCGGTTTTGCCTTTCAGGTCGTCGATCTCGATGACCACGTTCTTGCGCTCGGCATAGCCGAGCTCTTTCAGCCCGTCGCGCAGGCCTCGGGTCGTCTGATCCTCCGACGGTCCCGACTGCGCCAGCAAGATGGCGATCTTCCACGGGCGCGGCGCTCCATTTGCGGCGATGCCAGGTGCGGTGAACGACAGCAGCGCCGCGGCGATCGATAAAGCGATATTTTTCATCGGGAAACGCGTACCCTAGCGAGAGTAGCCCAGGATTAAGATTTCTGTCAACGCCATCCGCCGTCCTTTCGGATGGACATTAGCGGCGTGTTGGAGTATGCATTTTTCTTCGAGAAGCCATGAAGTTACGCTTGCTGCTCGCGCTTTTCTGCGCCTTATTTTATCTCGACAACTCACGGGCGGCGGAGCTCACAATCCTGCATACGAGCGAGCACCACGGAACGCTTCAGCCGATCGAGGAAGGTCCCAATAAAGGCCTCGGAGGCGTCGCGCGCCGCGCGGCGCTGATCGAGCAGATACGAAAACAGGTTCCGAACGTCCTCCTGGTCGATAGCGGCGATCTCGTCGTCGGCACTGCGATGTCCTCGGTTTTTCGCGGCGCGCCGGACATCGCGGCGATGAGGCTCATGGGCTATGACGCGCAGGCGCTCGGCAACCACGATTTCGATTTCGGCCTCGACCATTTGCGCGAGCTCAAGAACCAGGCGCGATTCCCTTTTCTCTGCGCCAGCGTCCGGCCGAAACAGAGCGGTCTCTGCGAGCCTTTCGTCATCAAAAAAGTCGGCGGCTTGAGAATCGGGCTGCTCGGCCTCCTCGGACGCCGCACCTTTCCCGATTCCTTTGATCCGAATGTGGCGAAACAGTTGGAGGTTCGGGATCCGCTCGAAGCGGCACGGAGCGCGGTCGCAGCCCTCAAGGGGCGCGTCGATTTGATCGTTGCGGTGACGCACGAAGAAACCGATGAGGATATTGCCCTCGCCCGGGCCGTGCCTGAGATCGACGTGATCATCGGCGGTCATACGCCGGGCTTCGACGGGCTCATCGTTGCCGGCTCCGATAAGCCGATCCGGGGACGCGTCGCGCGGGTGCCGCACGGGCCCATCTTCGTGAAAAGCCATCAGCAGGCGCGGACGCTTGGACGCCTCGACCTCGTGATCGACAAGACCATCCGCAGCGCCGAGGCCCAGAATATTCCCCTCGACGCGGCCGTGCCCGAAGAGCCGAAGGTCGCCGCGGTCGTCGCCGATTACGCGCGGCGCCTCGAAACGGAGACTAATCGCGTCATCGGCAGCGCGGCCGTCGATCTTCAAGGCGACACCGCAGCAGTACGGGCGCGGGAGACTAATTTCGGCAATCTGCTCGCCGATCTGGCGCTCCGGCAGGAGGGAGCGGAGATCGCGCTCATCAACGCGGGGGCGATCCGCGGCACGATCCCGGCGGGGCCGGTCACGCTGAGAGAAGTTCTTCGCACGCTGCCGTATGACGATTCGCTCGTATCGGTCAAATTGAACGGCGCCGAGGTTTGGAAAGCGCTCGAGAACGGCGTCAGCCGCATTCCCGATTCCGGCCGTTTTCTCCAGGTCGCCGGCCTGGAGTTTCGCTTCGATCTTGGCGCGCCGGTCGGATCGCGGGTGAAAGAGGTTCGCGTACACGGCGCTCCGCTGGATCGCAGCCGCGAATACAAGGTCGTCGTCAATCGATTCATGGCCGAGGGGGGCGATGGTTACGCGATGTTTCCGAAGGCGGCCGGCCGAGTCGAGCACCAGACGATGCTGCGCGATCTCTTTATCAAGACGCTGGAAAGCGGCTCCGTGACGGCCAAAGAAGAGGGCAGGATAAGAGAACAGCGAAATTAAGACCGCGGTCGTATTCACGCGGAGGACCTGTGGCAGAGCCCGCCGTTCATAGCGAAACCGACATTTTTTCCGAAGCGCCGCCGGAGCCGGTGCGCGGGCCGCGCTTTTTTCTCTGGCTCGCGGTCTTGTTGTTTCTCCTGGTGTGGTCGTTTCAAGGCGCGAAAATCAGGCCCGGCGAGCTCTTTCGCGGCATCCCACAGATCTTCGACACCGTCCGGCGCATGCTGCCACCCGATTTTTCCAAGGTGACCGATGCCCATAGCTATTTTCTTCCCGAAGGGCTTACGCTTTCAAAGCTGCTGCTGCCGCTGCCGCTTTCGGCCGAAGAACAGAGAATCAAGCGCCGCTGGTGGGACAGCACCTTTCCGCAGACCATCGTCGGCGCGACGCTCGAAACCATCCAGATGGCCCTCGCCGGGACATTTCTCGCGCTCGTGGTCGCCTTTCCCCTGGCTTTTCTCGCCGCGCGCAATACGACGCCGCACCCGCTCGTCTATTCGATCGTGCGCGGCATGCTGAATTTCATCCGCACGATTCCCGATCTCGCGCTCGGGCTTCTCTTCGTCGCGGCGGTCGGCCTCGGCGCGTTCGCCGGCACGCTCGCGCTCTTCATTCACACCGCGACGGTCTTAGGCAAGCTCCTGTCCGAATCGGTCGAGAATATAGACGAAGGCGTGGTGGAGGCGATCCGCGCAACCGGCGCCGGCTACTCGCAGGTCTTGGCTTTCGCCGTGGTGCCGCAGATCCTACCCGACTTGATCTCCTTTACGCTCTATCGCTTCGAGACCAACATCCGCTCGGCGTCGGTGCTCGGCTTGATCGGCGCCGGCGGCATCGGTTATCTCATGAATACGAGCTTCCGCACGTTTCAATACCAAGAGGCCGCGGCGATCGTTGTCGTCCTGATCGTGCTCGTGATGATGGTCGATTACGCGAGCTCGCGGCTCAGAGAATGGGTCGTATAAATAGTTTCAGGTTTCACGTTTCAGGTTGGATCGAGATTGCCCTGAAATTTGAGCCAGACACTTGAAACCGATTTTTCTGACGAAAGGAAGAAAAATGAATTTAAAAGTGGTCGGCGCGCCCGCACCGCGCATCGAAGGCGCGGAGAAAGTCGGCGGCACGACTGTTTACACCGCAGACGTGAATCTGCCGGGCATGCTTTGGGGCCGCTGCCTTCGGAGTCCGTACGCGCACGCCCGGATCCTCGGCATCAACGCGGATAAAGCGAAGAAGGTCAAAGGCGTCTTCGCCGTGCTGACAGGCAATGATCTGCCGCCGCACCGCGTGGGGTTGAGCCTTCAGGACACGCCGGTGCTCGCGCAGGGGAAGGTCCGCTTCATGGGCGAGAAGGTCGCCGCCGTCGCCGCGGAGAGCCTCGATGCGGCCGATGAGGCGCTCTCGCTTATCGAAGTGAGCTACGAGGAGCTGCCCGCGATCTTCGACGTCGTCAAGGCGATGGCGGCCGGCGCGCCGCTTGTGCATGAGGAGCTGCCTTCCTACAAAGGATTCCACGCGCCGCCGGAGGCTCTGCCCAATGTCTTCGCGATTCAGAACTGGACGGCGGGCGACGTCGAGGCCGGCTTCAAACGGGCCGACCTCGTTCTCGAGCATACGTTCACGACCGGCCTTGCCCATCAAGCCTATATCGAGCCGCATTCCGTCGTGGTCGCAGTCAACGGTGCGGGCTCCGTCGATATCTGGGCCTCGTGCAAGGCGCCGTTCCGCGTCAAATCGCACCTCTCGCGCCAGCTGGAGATTCCGAAAGAGCGCATCCGCGTCCACGTCGTCGCCGTCGGCGGCGATTTCGGCGGCAAGGGCGCGCTCATGGACATTCCGATCTGCTACGAGCTCGCGAAGACGGCGAAGCGCCCGGTCAAGATGATCATGACGTATCACGAAGAGCTGATCGCGGGCGATCCGCGTCATGCTTCGATGATCCGCATCAAAAGCGGGGTCAAAAAAGACGGCACGATCGTCGCGCGCACTGCCGACGTGATCTTCAACAGCGGCGCCTACGCCTCGTTCAAACCCGGCGAGGTGCCGAATCTCGGCGGCGGCACGCACGCGACCGGCGTCTATCGCATCCCCAATTACGCGATCCGCTCCTACGGCGTTTATACGAACGGCGTGCCATGCGGCTACTACCGCGCGCCGGGCCAGCCGCAGACGGTCTTCGCGGCGGAGTCGCACACCGATCTTCTCGCCAAGGCGCTCGGCCTGGACGCGCTCGATTTTCGCTTGAAGAATCTCATTCGCGACGGCGACAAGCTCCCCGGCGGCAGGGGCGTCGACAAAGTGCGCTGCCGCGAGACGCTGCTGGCGGCGGCGAAAAAGGCCGGCTGGGGCAAACGGCGCGGCGCAGGCGCCGGCCTCGGCATCGGCGTGTCGTTCCGCCACGTGGGCGGCTCCGGACTCGCCAACGCTGAGATCACGGCTTTGCCGGACGGAAAGGTTACGATCCTGACGGCTGTGCCGGACATCGGCACCGGCACGCACACGCTGCTCGGCCAAATCGCGGCCGAAGTGCTGACCATCCCGGCCGCCGATATCCGTGCCGAAATCGGCGATACGGAGACATTCGAGAACGACGCCGCGCCGGGTGGCAGCAAGATCACCAACATGAGCGGGCACGCGGTTTTACTCGCCGCCGAAGCGCTGCGGGAGCAATTGACGACAACGGCGGCGGCGATGCTCGGCTGTCAGCCCGCGGAGGTGAAATTGGCGCAGGGCAGATTTTCATACGGCAAAAAAAATTCCCTCCGCTTCGCCGAGGTCTGCCGCCGCGCTGTGGGCGGTGATGGACTCCTGCGTATCCGCAAGAGCTACGAAGTGAAGGGACGTTCGCCGGTCGCGGCGTTCGTCGCTCAGATCGCCGAGGTCGAAGTCGACCGCGAGACCGGCCGCATGCGGGTGAAAAAAATGATCACGGCGCACGACGTCGGCACGGTGATCAATCCGCTGACGCATCAGGGGCAGATCGAAGGCGGCCTGGTTCAAGGGCTCGGCTACGCTGTCATGGAAGAGGTCGTGACGGAGAACGGGAAAGTGCTCACCGCCAATTTCGGCGACTATCGCATCCCGGCGATCGCCGACATCCCGGCGCTCGAGACCGTGCTGATCGAAGATGCGAACGGTCCCGGACCCTTCGCCGCGAAGCAGATCGGCGAAAACGGCATCGTCGCCACCGCCGCCGCTGTCGCCAACGCGCTCGATGCGGCAGCCGGAGTGCGGATTTTCGATCTTCCGGTCACGGCCGAGAAGATCTACTTCGCGCTGAAGGCGCAAAAGCCGGCGGCATAGGCTCTATACCCACCAGCGGCTTTACGCGCGCGGAAATTCCATAGCCTGGAAGTTGCTATCGTCGTCGCGCTGTCGGTGCAGTCGCTCTCGGCGTCCGCCGCGCAGGCGCCGCGACAGCCGACGGTGTGATGATCACCGGCGCGGAAGGAACAACGTAGGGATAAGAATAAGAATAATAACCATACTGTCCTAGATAAAGCTGGTAGTGCATGACGTGCAACTCATAATAGGGATCGAAAGCAGCATAGGGATCCACCGGCGGATAGCCGCCGTAGCCGTTAGCATATCCGTAGAACTGCGCGTGGACGGCACCGGCAACAAGCGTTATTAAACCCAGCACAATGATCGCAATTTTAATCTTTTTCACAAAGCCTCCTACAAACAACTCACTTCATCCAAAAGATCGCCGCCAAGGCACGATCAATCCAAAGTTAATAATTGTTTTCATATTGATCCCCTACACTTTTGTTGACCGAGCATTAGTTGTGCCAAGCGGTCCCACCGAAAGGCTGACGTTTCTGGCGGTGTCTTCGCAGCAATGCCAGTTGTCCGCGCTACTTTTCGCAGGTTTGCTAACGCGGCAAGATTTGTTCTGAAGATTGCTTGATCAAAGGGGCCGCACCGCCGGTTACGTTCGATATCTCCCGCTGCGTTTCCTTCGCTCTTCTCATAGACTTTAATTTCGGCGCTGTGATAATGTCGGGACGAGGTTCCTGCCATTGATTCGCACCGTCGGTCTGGTTGCCAAATACGAAGAGCCCAAGGCCGCGGACATGGTCCGTTGGCTGGTGCCGTGGCTCAAGGAGAAAAAGCGCCGCGTATTGGTCGAGACCGGGCTTTATAAGAACGGCGCCCGCTCGTGCAGTAAGCAGGAGATGGCCAGAAAGGCCGATCTCATCGTCGTGCTCGGCGGCGACGGCACGCTGCTAAGCGTCGCGCGGCTCGTCGAGCGGCCTAAAGTACCGATCCTCGGTGTCAATCTCGGCGGGCTCGGCTTCATCACCGAAGTGGCCGTCGACGAGCTCGAGACCGTTTTGGAAGAGACGCTTCGTGGACATTACGCGGTCGAGAAGCGCATGACGCTCGCCGTCGAGCTGCGGCGGAGACGAGTCAAGCCGAAAAAATTTCGCGTCCTCAACGACGCGGTGATCACGAAAGGCGCGCGATCGCGCATCATCGATCTCGAAACCCATGTCGGGCGCGAATATCTCTGCACCTATCGCGCCGACGGGCTCATCATCTCGACGCCGACGGGCTCGACTGCTTATTCGCTCGCGGCCGGCGGGCCGATTCTTTACCCGTCGCTCGGCGCGATACTGCTCTGTCCCATCTGCCCGCACACGCTCACGAACCGACCGATCGTCGTCTCGAGCAAATCGACGATCCGCGTCACGCTCCGCTCCGCCGGCGACACGGTGTTCCTCAGCCCCGACGGCCAGCAGGGGATGCAGCTTCAGGACGGAGACGTCATCGAGGTGAGCGACTACGGCGTGCCGGTCTCGCTCATTCGCATGCCGTCGCGCGGCTACTTCGAAATTCTGCGCAACAAGCTCAAGTGGGGCGAGCGGTAAGCTCGGGCTTCCGTGCTGCGCGAGTTGAGAATTAAAAACTTCGCGGTCATCGACGAGGCGGCGCTGGAGCTCGGGCCGGGGCTCGTCGCGCTCACCGGCGAAACCGGCGCGGGGAAGACGATCGTGCTCGGCGCGCTCGGCATCGCCGCGGGGGCGCGCGCCTCGGCCGATCTCATCCGCCACGGCGAGGACGAGGCGAGCGTCGAGGCACTCTTCGAATCGTTTCCGAAAGCGCTCGCGGAAAAGCTCAAAGAGGCGGGGCACGAGGCCGGCGACGAGCTCGTCGTCAAGCGCGTCGTCAGCCGCTCGGGAAAAAACCGCGTGTACATAAACGGCGGCCTCTGTCCGCTCGCCGTTTTATCCGAGATCGGTCCGGCGTTAATCCATATCTACGGCCAGCACGAGCACCAGACGCTGCTCAAGCCGGAGAGCCACCTCGAACTGCTCGACAGCTACGCGGGATTGGAGGAAAAGGCGTCGGATGCCGGGCGCAAATATGCTGCCCTCTCCGCCGCCTGGAGCGCCCTCACCGCGGCGCGCGAGCGACTCGATAAGACGCGGCGCGAGGAGGAGTGGCTCCGCGCCCAAGCCGAAGAGATTGCGCGCGCGGCCCTGCAGCCCGGCGAAGAGGAGAAGCTCAAGGAGCAAAGAAATATTCTCATGCACGCGGAAAAGCTCTTCCAGGGGTGCAAGGAGGGCGAGGAGCTACTCTACGAGAGCGACGAGGCGATCGCCGGCCGGCTCGGGCGCTACGCCGTGCGGCTAAAGGAATTGGCGCGCATCGACGGCGCCCTCAGCCCCGCGGTCGAGCTCCTCGACGCCGCGCTCGCGCAGCTTCAGGAGACCGCGGCTCTGCTCCGCCGCCACACGGGCCACGTCCGATTCGATCCCGCGGCGCAGGAAGAGCTCGAAGCGCGGCTCGCCGAGATCGGCCGCTTGAAGCGGAAATATTCCGGCTCGATCGAAGAGATCATCCGGCGCGGCGAGGAGATCGCCGAAAGCTTGAAAGCGCTCGAGCATGGCGCCGAAGAGATCCCGGCGCTCCAAAGTGCGGTCGAGGCGGCGCGGCGGTCGGCGTGGGACGCGGCGGAGGCGCTCTCGCGCGAGCGGCAGAAGGCGGCGGGCCGCTTCAAGAAAGAGATGGAGAAAGAGATTGCCGCGCTCGGCATGGCGGGGACGAGCTTCGAGGCGCGCTTCGCGCCGGCGGCCGAGGTCCCGGACGAATCGCCATTCGCCGCCGGCGGAAAAAAATTGACCGAGCGCGGAATCGATCAGGTCGAGTTCTATTTCTCGCCCAACCCCGGCGAGCCGGTGAAGCCGCTCGCGAAGATCGCCTCCGGCGGCGAGCTCTCGCGTCTGATGCTCGCGATCAAATCGCTCGCGCTCGCGCGCGGCGAGATTCCGACGCTGCTCTTCGACGAAGTCGACGCGGGCATCGGCGGGCGCGTGGCGGAGATCGTCGGCCAAAAATTAAAGAAGGTCGCCGCCGCGCATCAGGTGATCTGCGTCACGCACCTGCCGCAGATTGCCGCGCTCGCCGACGGCCATTTCGCCGTCGAGAAAGAGGTGGCGCGCGGCCGCACATTTACGCGCGTCAAGCGTCTCGGCGAGCGCGAGCGCATCGCCGAGGTCGCGCGCATGCTCGCCGGCGTCAAGGTGACCGACCGGGCGATGCGCCACGCCGAAGAGATGGTGAAGGCCCGCCGGGAATAGCGCCGTTAGCGCAAAGCCGGCTTTGAAGTCGGAGTCGTCGTCGAAGTCGTATTTGTATTCGTATTCGGCGAAATCGTATTCGTCAGTGCCGACTGAGTCGTCAGCGTCGTGCAGAAATCCTGCCCGACGTTCGGATTCGGCTTCGCCGCGGCCGGAGCCAGAATGCTCATCGAGCCCGCCAGACCCGACGGCGCCGCACCTTCGCCGAAGACCCTGATCCAATCATCCACCCCCGCCGTTCCGCCGCCGGCCTGGGAGAAGCTGAACGAGGTGTGCGCGGGTATCTGATAGCGCGCCATCTCTTCCCCATCGGCGTAAAGAACCTGCAAAACTTTCAGTTCATCACTCCAGTTCGAAACCGTCACGTGAAAGGTGAAGCCGACGCTGTTCTTCGACGAGCCGAGCACGGCGCCGCATTGCGCGCCGATCTCGTTGGAGCTGGGGTCGGTGCCGTCGAACAGCGCGAAATCGGTGCGCTGCGCGCCCGCCGCCGCCTTGGATTTCGATTTGTTGGTATTCGTCGTCGTATTCGTATTGGTCGTCGTCGTGGTGGTATTCGGCAGCGTCAACGTCTTTGTGGCCGTGGTATTCGGCGTGGTCATCGTCGTCGTACCCGTTGTGTTCGGCGTCGTCTGCGCGCCGGCGGTCGCGGCGACGAGCAGCAGCAAGTATGCAGCGAGGGGTTGCAATTTCATCGGTAAAAATCTCCTCCCGTAAAACTGAGAATAGTTCAGGCTAACATCTGACGTCGCGCATACAACCCGCGCTCGCGCTTTTTTACACTCTTAAGGTAATTGCCTGGTTTTTCAGATTCCGCCATCGAGAAGAGCCGGTTTGCTCGGCTCGGTTTGACTTTTTCGCCGCGCTCTCTTACTTTTGTCATAGTCCGATCTTTCTCTCTTCGTTGTGGGGCCGTAGCTCAGTTGGGAGAGCGCTTGAATGGCATTCAAGAGGTCGAGGGTTCGATTCCCTTCGGCTCCACCATTGATCAAACGTAAAGAACTCCTCTTTCCGATGCTTTCGCATTGAGAAGAGGAGTTCTTTGCGTTAGCCGCCGAAGCTCAGCTTAGAATCTTTTCTACGATCAAATCGACCAGCCGGGCGACGTCGCCGGCTTCGTAGCCGAGACGTCCATCGACATCTCGCGGGCTGACGACGGCGAGCGGGGGAAGATCGGACGGTGCATCGGTTCTCTCCCGTCCATGCGCGTCGCGGACCTCGATGCGCGCGCCCGGCTCGGAATGGAAGCCTTCGACGAGCACGATATCGAAGTCCTGGAAGTCGTCGCGGATCGCCGCGATCGGCGCGGCCCCTTGGAGAGAGCGAAATAATACCGCCTCGCGCGAGGACACGAGAGACACCGCTTCAGCGCCGGCGTCGCGGTGGCGCCGGGAATCCTTGCCCTCGGCGTCGAACGCGAGGGGCGCGCCGTTGTGATGATGCTTGACGGTGCCGACGCGGTAACCGCGCGCCGCAAGTCCGGGGATGAGGTTTTCGATCAGCGTGGTCTTCCCGCTGTTCGACGGCCCGCCGATAAAGAACCACCGCGGCCGCTCGTCGCGTGAGGCTTCTCGGCGCGGCAGGTAAGCTCCCCGGGCGCACGGGACGCACAGAGCTTTTCCTTCGCGAATCACCTCGCGCTTGAAATTGATGCCTTCGCCGCACTGGGCGCACGTTACCCGGCCGCTGCGGCTTCCCGGCCGCTCGGTCGGCGCGATTTCGATTTCGACGGTGGAAAGAGAGAACAAGCTCGCCTCGGACATGACGACGTACGCCTGCCGCTCGGCTTCGTGGCGGTTGGCGGCGCCGTTGACATAGGCCGCCGCGAGTCCGCGCGCATCGTCGCGCGCGAGCACGCGCACGGCTTTGCCGGTCTCGGTGTTGACGAACGTCGCCGCCATCTTGCCGTAGTCTAGAAATTTGAGGCTCCGCTTTCCCAGCGAGCATCCGGTCACGGCCTGGATCGCGTCGGTGGCGCAGCGGTCGATCTCGACGTAAACGATGAGCTTCTTGCAACCCTTGGGCTCGTCGATGCCGATCTCCCGGCATCCGACCATCGCCATGCGCACGCCGAGCACCTGCCCGGCGCAGAGATGGCCGTGAATCGTCGCGGACTGTTCCAGCAACTCGTCAAAGGAACGCATGTTCCGACCCTGTCTCCGAGATTTCCTCCCGCGCCAGGTCCGCGAGCGTCGTACGGTCCATGAGATCGCCGACGATACGCTCGGCGCGCTTCCAGCGGCTGTGTAAAGCGCAGATTTTGCCTTTCGCGCAGCCGTCGCTCCAGAGGATGCAGCGCTCGAGAAAATCGGCGCCTTCGACCGCGATGAGTATTTCTCTGACCTTAATGTCCATGGAAGGGCGTGCCAGCGCGTAGCCACGCACGGCTCCTCTGGAGGAGGCGACGATGCCGTGTCGAGCGAGCTTTTGGAAGATCTTGGCGAGAAAGCTTTGCGGCAGTTCGCGAGCGGCGGCGATGTCCCGCAGCAGCATGACTGCCCCTGTAGGCTCTCCCGCCAGGGCTAAGAGCCCTTCAATGGCGTAAGCACTTTCACGACCGATTCTCATATTTTTCCACGAGTCAAAGGACCAACTGAGTCCATTGCGGAGCAACATGGATGCCAAAGAAAAATGCAGGCAATCCCTCTCAATGTCATCGTCACGGAACAGTTTGTTTTCCAGTAAGTGGGAAAAAGAGGAGGGTTTTTTCTCGAAAAGCGAAAGAGCATTCGGGCGCGATAACGTTCTCGGCGACCCCTTCATAGAGAAAAAGCGATCTTAAGCTCGGCACGTCCGTGGCATGTTTTATGCGTCGATACTCATAGCCGCTGGTTTATGGAGTCTTCAAAGTTCATCAAAATTTCCTATCTTGGTTTGGTGCGCAACGTCATCGGCTGCCGTGAGGAGCGGATCGAAGTGGTCTCGGGCATCACCGTCGGCGAGCTGCTGCGCCATTTAATCGAGCGCCACGGCGAGCCGTTCCGGGCGAGCGTTTTCCGCTCGCGCGACGAGCTTCGCTCGACGGCGCTCGTCTGCGTCAACGACCGCGATATCGATCAGCTCGAGGGATTCGCAACCCCGCTCGGTGATGGACAAGAACTGAGCGTCGTCGTCGGCGTTTATCCGCCGGAAGGAGGCTAACGATGGGAGCCGCAAAAGAAGATGTCTGGGTTCACAGCTCCTGCGACATGTGCTTTGCCGCCTGCGGCATCGTGGCGCATCGCGTCGACGGCGTGCTCGTCAAGATCGAGGGCGACCCGGACTGTCCCGCAAGCGGCGGCCACATCTGCGCAAAGGGGCAAGCGGGGCTCATCGGCGTTTACGATCCCTCGCGCGTGAAAACACCGCTGATCAGGACCAATCCGCACAAAGGCATCGGCGTCGATCCCAAATGGCAGGAAATATCTTGGGATGCCGCGCTGGAGCTCCTCATCAGCAAGCTGACCAAGGTGCGCGAGAAAGATCCGCGCGGTCTCGTCATCTCGAGCTTCGATCAGATCGCTTTGTCGTACTTCATCCGCCCGGTGTGGGCGCCGGCGTTCGGGACGCCGAACGCGGACTGGGTCGGCTATTACTGCGGCAACTATCTGCACGCATCGATGTATCTCACCAACGGCTCGTTTCACTCGGACTTCGATCTCGACTATTGCAACTACGCCATCCTGCTCGGCAATCAGCAGGGTTTCATGGCGGGCCTCAACGCCACCGTGACCGCGCGCAAGATGGCCGACGCGCGCCGGCGCGGCATGCGCGTCGTGGTCGTCGATCCGGTCGGCACCAACGCCGCGGCGAAAGCCGACGAATGGGTCCCGATCCGTCCCGGCACCGACGGCGCCTTCATTTTGAGTCTGATCCATGTTCTCTTAAACGAGCTCGGCTGCTACGACCGCGATTTCCTCGCTTGCAGAACCAACGGTCCTTACCTCATCGACGAAAACGGCGCCTACCTCAAAGCGGACGGCAAGCCGCTAGTGTGGGACGCGAGGAGCGGCGCGGCGGTGCCGTTCGATCGCGACGCAATCGCGCCCGCGCTCGAGGGAGCCTTCACTGTAGACGGAAAGAAGTGCCGTACGGCATTCCAGGCGCTGCGCGAGCACGTGCGGCAATACCAGCCGGAGAAGGTCGCCGAGACGACGACCATTACCGCCGAGGCGATCCGACGCATCGCGAAGGAGTTCGGCACGGCGGCGCGCATCGGCTCGACGATCGTCATCGACGGCAAGGTCATGCCTTATCGGCCGGTGGCGGTCAACATCTACCGCGGCGCCGGCGCCCACAAGCACGGGACGCATACCGCGCTCGCGGTGCAGATTCTCAACATGATCATGGGCGCCTATTACGTGCCCGGCGGCCACCGCGGCCCCAATCTCGTCGGCCCCGCCGGTCGCTGGGGTCCGGGCAAGACGGCCGAAGGGCTCATCACGCCGCCGTCGGCCGTCGGTCACGGCGCCAAGTATTACAATTTCGAGGAGCGCAAGCCCGACGATCTCGGCTTTCACGAGCTGTTCCCGATCACGACCAATCGCAGCCCGATGTACCAGATGGGCATGAGCGGCGCCAAAGGCTTCGAGCTCCCTTACCAACCGGAGGTGCTGATCGTCTGCCGGCGCAACGTGATGATGAACAACGTCAATCCCGAGTTGAGCGCCGAGGCGCTGAGGAACATTCCTTTCATCGCGACCTTCAGCACGCATCTCGACGAAGTCGCGGAGTTCGCCGATCTGGTGATGCCAGAGGCGCATTATCTCGAGCGCTTCGACCTGTTTCCCAACCGGCCGAGCCACACGATGAGCCCGGCGACCGGATATTATTATTGGGGCCTGCGCCAGCCGGTGATCGAGCCCGAGGGACAGGCGCGGCGCTGGATCGACGTCATGTACGAAATCGCCGACCGTATGGGTTTTTTAGGCGACGTCTACAAGCTGCAGAACGTGACGCTCGGCCTCAAGGAGCCGTACAAACTCGATCCCGATAAGCGCTACACGATGGAGGAGATCTACGACCGCTGGATCAAATCGGTCTTGGGCCCGGAGCTCGGCATCGCCTGGTTCCAGGAGCACGGCTATTACAAAATCCCGCGCTCGCCGGAGGAGAAATATCCCGGTCCGTTCATCCAGCCGCGGTTTCCGATCTATTTCGAGAACATGCTCAAGGCGAAGAGCACGGTTGCGCGCGTCGCCGAGGAGATGCACATCGATTGGGACACCTCCGACTACCAAGCGCTGCCGGATTGGCGCGCCTGTGAAGCCTACACCGACGGCAAGGGAGGACGCGATCTGTTCGTCGTCAATTTCAAAATCCCTTTCCACAGCCTCTCGATCACCACGCAAAATCCGTGGCTGAACGATCTGGCCGAGCACAATCCGTACGCCTACAAGATCCTCATCAACGCCGAGACGGGAAGACGCAAAGGCATCGAAGACGGCGCGACGATCTGGGTCGAGTCCGAGGCGGGCAAGGTCAAGGGGGAGGCGAAGCTCACCGAGTGCATCCACCCCGAGGTCGTCGGCATCGCCGGCGTCTTCGGCAGCTGGGCGGCCGGCAAGCCGGTCGCCAAAGGCAAAGGGGTCCATTTCAACAGCCTGCTGCCGCTCTCGCGAGAGCGCATCGATCCGATCTCGACCGGCGTCGACTCCTGCGTTCGCGTTAAGATCTCGCCGGCATAGTCACGGAGGTTGCCATGAGCCGCATAGATGAATTTTTCATCGGCGTTAAGCCGCAGCGCGAATGGGGCTGGCTCGTCATCACCTATCTTTTCTTGGGGGGCGCGGGGGCCGGTCTCTTTCTCGTCTCGCTGTATCTCAGGCACGGCTGGGCCGGAGCGCTGGGCATCGCGCTGCTGGTCGCCGGGGCGGCGCTGCTGCTCGTCGATCTCGGGCGGCCGGAGCGCTTCTGGCGCGCTTTCTTCCATCCGCGGACTTCCTGGATCAGCCGCGGCTGTTTCTTTATCGCGGCGGTGGTCGTCTTCGGCGGCGTGCAGACGGCGCTCCGAATCATGGGGCTGGAGGCCGAGCCCGGCACGCCGGCGGCGACCGTCAGTGTCGTAATGGACTCGATCGCGGGCGCGGCGGCGCTGCTCGTGATGATCTATACCGGCTTCGTCCTCGCGCCGTCGCCGGCGATCCCCTTCTGGAATTCAGCGTTTTTCCCGATGGTCTTCTTCGTCTATTCGCTACTCGCGGCGATCGACATCCTGATTCTCTCCTCGCCGCTGCTCCCGGGCGCCGCGCTCGATATCGCCTGGCTCGAGCGCTCGCAGGGTTATCTGGCGGTCGCCTGCCTGATCCTGCTCTTGAGCCATCTCTCGATCATGTCCGGCTCGGCGGTGGCGGCGCGCGCATCGATCCGGCTCCTCACGCACGGAAGATGGGCGCCGTTTTTTCTCGGCGGCGTCGTCGGTGCGGGGTTGATCGTTCCGCTCGCCTTCTTCACGCTCGCGGGCGGATCGGATCTCAAGGCGGTTTTCGCGGTGACGGCGGTCCTCGCTCTGCTCAGGCTCTTCGGCGATTACCTGTTTCGTTTTCTGGTGATTCGCGCCGGGATGTACGATCCGCTTCTCTGAAACGAGGTGAATCATGGCACGTTACGGCATGGTGATCGATCTCGACATGTGCATCGGCTGCAACGCGTGCACGATGGCCTGCAAGGCCGAGCACGCGACGCCGGCGGGCGTCTTCTACGCCAAGGTGCTGGAGAAGGAGATCGGGAAATTCCCCGCGGCCCGGCGCGTCTTCCTTCCCGTGCTGTGCAACCACTGCGACAAGCCCGCCTGCCGCGACGTCTGCCCGACGGGCGCCACCGCCAAGCGCGAGGACGGCGTGGTCTGGGTCGATCACGATCTCTGCATCGGCTGCCGCTCGTGCATCGAGGCATGTCCTTACGGCGCGCGGACTTACTACGAAGGCGACGGCGCTTATTTCAAAGGCCACACGACGCGCTTCGAGGCCGCCAAGCAGGGCGGCATCCCCGAGGGCGTGGTCATGAAATGCAACTTCTGCATGCACCGTGTCGATCAGGGGTTAGACCCGGCGTGCGTGCAGACCTGCCCGACCGAATGCCGCGTCTTCGGCGATCTCGACGATCCGCACAGCCGCGTCGCTCATCTCGTCGCGGATAAAAAGGCCCGGCCGCTGCTGGCGGAAAAAGGTCTCGAGCCGTCGGTATTCTATATCGGCTCTTAGGCGGCGATCGCCTGAGACGCGTCATGAAATTCCTCCTCGGGTGCGTCGTTGCCCTTGTCCTGGCGCTGCCGGAACCGTCGGCGGCCGAAAAAATAACGATTTTATACAGCAACGCGACCTTCACCGGCACCGCCCTGTTCTTGACCAGGGACGCGGATCTCTGCAGAGGCAGAGATATCGAGCTCGAGCTCGTCCTGGGCGGCGGATCGGCCCCGACCGTCAGCGCGATCTTGGGCGGCTACGTTCAATTTATCCACGTCTCGGCCTCGTCGGTCGTCAACGCCGCGCTGCAGCGCGGGCCCGTCGCGATCGTCGCCAAAGTGATGGGACCGCCGCCCTATAAACTCGTCGCCGCTAAATCGATCCGGTCGATCGCCGATCTCAAAGGCAAAAAGATCGGCGTCAACCGCTTCGGCGGCGCGCCGGATTTTCTTCTGCGCCACGTGCTCGCGAAGAGCGGCATCGACTCGCAAAAAGAGGCGACGATTCTTCAAACCGGCGATCCGACCGCGCGGCTGGGAGCGCTCTTCAGCGGCGGCATCGACGCGGTCATGCTGCTCGTGCCGGAAGAAAAAATCGCGATCGAAAAGGATTATCCGGTGATCGTCGATTTCGCCGCGCTCAATCTCCCTTACGTCAACATCGTCTTCGGCGCCAACAGCAAATTTCTCGAGGAGAAGCCCGCTTTGGTGAGGAATTTTCTTGCCTGTTATTGGGAAGGCGTGAAGCGCGCCAAGGAAGAGCCGGAGCTGGCGAAGAAGGCGTTGGCCCACTGGACGCGGGCGAGCGATTCCGCGCTCCTCGACTATACCTACAAGAGCTGGCGCTCCGGCTTCGCGCCGGCCTCGCTCAAGGTCGGTCCCGAAGAACTCGATCTGATCCTCGCCTCGGCGCCGAAAACGGGGGCGAAAAAAGAGGCGGCGCAATTTCTCGATATGCGTTTTCTGCCGCCGCTGTGAAGAGGCCCATGTGAATTTTTTAAGCGAACCGGCTCCGGCCCACGAAGATCTCCGCGACTGGCTCGCGCGGGTGGACAAGCTGGGTGAGCTCAAAGTGATCCGCGGCGCGGATTGGGATCTCGAGATGGCGGGGCTGGCCGAGATCGTCTCGCGCCAGGCGAAGGGAGTCGCGCCGGCGCTTTTGTTCGACGAGATTAAAGGCTTCCCGCGCGGCCACCGTGCGCTTTTCGCCCAGCTCGATTCCGTCGGCCGGCTGGCGTTGACGCTTGGCCTCTCGCTCGACCGTCCCGACAAGACCTCCTGCGTTCGTGCCTGCCGCGACCGCCTGAGCAAGCTCGCCTATCTTCCCCCGCGCTTCGTCGAGAGGGGAAAGGTTCAGCAGAACCATCAGCAGGGAAACGCGATCGACCTCTTCCAACTTCCTTTGCCGCGCCACCATGAACTCGACGGCGGCCGATATTTCGGCACCGCGCACTGCGTCATCACGCGCGATCCGGACACGGGATGGGTGAACCTCGGGACCTACCGCTGCATGGCATTCGGCAAAGACACGGTGGGGGTGCACATGAGCCCGGGCCGGCACGGCCGCACGGCGCGCGATAAATATTTCGCGCGGTCCGAGCCGTTTCCCGTCGCGGTCGCGGTGGGTGCCGACCCCGCGCTATTCCTCGCGAGCACGATGGCGGTGCCCGACGGCGTCTCGGAATACGAGTTTGCCGGTGGCCTGAAAGGGCGGCCGATCGATGTCTTCGAGGCGCCTTACACGAAGCTACCGGTGCCGGCGCACGCCGAGATCGTGATCGAGGGGGAATGCGTCCCGGGCGAGACGCGCGACGAGGGGCCGTTCGGCGAATGGGCCGGCTATTACGCGAACAACGGCTTGGAGCCGGTGCGCGAGCCGGTTCTGCGCGTGAAAAATCTCTGGCATCGTAACGATCCGATCCTTACGTGCGCGCAGCCCGCGCGGCCGCCGGGCTATAATTTCGCTTTCTGCGTGTTTCGCTCGGCGATGATCTGGGACGAGCTCGAAAAAGCCGGCGTCCCCGACGTGCGCGGCGTCTGGTGCCACGAGGCGGGATCGAGCCGGCTCTTCAACGTCGTCGCGATCAAGCAGCGCTACCCCGGCCACTCCCGCCAAGCGGGTCTCATCGCATCGCAATGCGCTTCGGGCGTTTACATCGGCAGGTATACCGTCGTCGTCGATGACGACATCGATCCGACCGATCTCGCCGATGTCGTCTGGGCGATCTCCACGCGCACCGACCCTGAAACATCGATCGGGATTTTCCGCCGCGGCCGGAGCAGCTCCGCCGATCCCGCGGTGTCGCCCGACGCGAAAGGCCACAGCTCGAATCCGGCCGCGGTATTTACGTCGAAGGCGGTGATCGACGCCTGCTGGCCTTACGAGTGGAAGGAGCGCGCTTACCCGGTCGTCGAAGTCGGTCCGGACCTCCGCCGCCGGCTCTTGGAAAAATGGCGCGCGGAGTTCGAAGGGATTTTTTAGAGGGAGAAATGCCGATGCGCACCCGTCGCTCACTCATTGTCGCTTCGATCCTCGCCGTTTTTATCCTTTTCTTTATTGCGGCTTCCGCGGCGGCGGCGGCGAAAAAGAAGATCGTCGTCACCTTCGCCGATTTCAGCGAGCGTACCACGGCTCTTTTCGTCGCCCAGGACCGCGGCTTTTTCGCCGAGCAGGGGCTCGACGCCGAGCTCGTGCAAATCCGCAGCGGACCCGTATCGATGTCGGCGCTCGCGACGGGTGAGACACAATTCTATGGCAGCGGCGCGACCGGCGCCAATCTCGGCGCGATGGCGCAGGGCCTGGACGTCGTCTTTATCGCCGGGCTGGTCAACAAGCTCGACGGCTACTTCGTCGTCGGGCCGAAGGTCAAGAACATCGACGATCTCAAAGGCAAGACGCTCGGCGTGCAGAGCATGGGCGGCGGCATCTGGACCTATACGATGGCGGCGCTTGATTACTGGGGCCTGGTTCCCGAGCGCGACAAGATCGACTTTCGCGTGCTCGGCGATCAGTCCGTGCTCGCGCAATCGCTCGCGCGCGGGATGATCGACGGCGCGTTTCTCGGCTATACGTTCAGCAAAATGGCCGAGCGGCAGGGCTGCCGCATCTTGGCGGAGCTTCCCAAAGCGAACGTGCCGTATCAGATGCAGGGCATTCTCGCGCGGCGGAGCTTTATCGAGCAGTCGCCCGACGTCGCCGAGCGAAGCCTCAGGGCGCTCAGCCGATCGATCGGCTTCATCCAGGAGCCGGCGAACAAGCAGGCGGTGCTCAGGACCCTGGCGAAGTGGCTCCGCGTGCCGCAGATCGAGGGCGGCGACGAACTGTACGAAAGGATGAAGATCAATTACGACCGGCGCATCTACCCGACCAAAGATGGACTTGCCCGCGCGCTGCGGATTCTCACCAAGGCGAACCCGAAAATCGGCGCGCTGAAAGTCGAGAACCTCTTCGACAACCGGATCGTGCACAAACTCGAAATGGACAGAGTTTTTTGACGGCGGACAAATAGCGACGCCGATCTCGATAGCAAGAAAAGGAGAAGCGATGGCTCAAGCAAAATGGATTCTGGCGACCGGACATCATCATCTCTTTCACATGGTGGCGGCGATCGTCGCGCGCGAACGCGGCTATTTTCGCGAGGAGGGCGCGGGGGACTGCGATTTTCTCTCCACGGGCAGCGACGCGAACACGATCGAAGGGATGAAGTCCGGCATCTATCACGTCGGCCTCGATCCGAAACCGTTCCTGCTCTTGGAAGCGAAGTCGAAAGGCGCCGATTTCGTTATCATCGGAGGATTTCTCAACAGCCCGGCCTACGCGTTCATGGCGCGCAAGGGCGTCCGCTCGCTCGCCGAGCTTGAAGGCAAGCGAG
Organism: Verrucomicrobiia bacterium; assembly: GCA_035495775.1. Classification (GTDB taxonomy): domain Bacteria; phylum Desulfobacterota; class Binatia; order UBA9968; family UBA9968; genus JAJPJQ01. Next base: position 51,258 of record DATJFG010000090.1, read on the forward strand.
TCTCCGTCCGCGAGCCCGACGGCATCGACTGCCGTTTCACGCGGCAGGTCTTCCGCCGCGCGGGATACGACGCGGACCGCATGGTCCAATGGGTGTGCAACGGCTCGCCCTCGCGGCGCTTTCAGCAGCCGCTGTTCGATTCCGGCGCGATCGACGCCGCGATGGTGATCCAGCGCGACGTTCCCGGCATGATGAGCGACGGCTATCCGATGCTGGCCGATCTGAAGGACATCTACCCCAACGGCTACGCCGTGCGGGTCACGGCGGTGCGAGGAGAGCTCGCGCGCGAGGAGCCCGCGCGCCTCACCGCGCTCCTCCGCGCGCTGATCCGCGCGTACCGCTTCATGAACAGCGACTACCCGGCGACGATGGCGATGCTGACGCGCGCCGGCTACAGGCTCGACAAGGACATGGACGCGTCGCTCTGGGAAGGGAAATACCACATGTTTGAGCGCATTCCGCTCGACGGCGCCGTCGGCGTCCGCGGCCTCGAGCAGGTGATCGAGGAGGAGAAGATCGCCGGCAAGGTGCCGCAGAGCTTCAAGGCGGCCGATGTGCTTGTCGACCGCTTCGTCAAAGACGCCGCCGCCTCGGTCGACCGGCGCTTCGGCGCCGGGTCGGACTAGCCCGGCGAAAAAAAAGGAGGCGAACATGGATGCTCCCCGGAGTTGGCGCGTGGAATGTCGCTGCCTTGCGCGAGGGTTGGTCGTTGCGAGCCTCGCGGCTTTCGTCCTCTTGTTCCAGCCTCCGCCTTCAGCGCGGGCCGCGGATCTGCCTCTGGTGCGCATCGCCCACGGCGCCTTCAACGAGAAGGTCGAGGCGCTCTGGACCGGCGTCGAGCAGGGCTTTTTCCGCAAGCACGGCGTCAACGTGGAGGTCATCAATATCCGGAGCGGCCCGCAGACGGTCGCCGCGCTCGCCTCCGGAGACATTCAGATCGCCTATACGATTCCCGGCACGGTCTTGAGCGCCGCCGCCGCGGGCATGGACGTCGTGTTTTTCGCGGGCCTCGTCAACCGCGCGGACGGCGATTTCGTCGTCGCGCCGAATATCCGAAGCGCGGAGGACCTCAAAGGCAAGCGGGTCGGCGTGCAAAGCATCGGCGGCGGCGTCTGGTCGCTCGCGATGCTCGCCTTGGAGCATCTCAAGGTCGACGTCCCGCGCGATAAGATCGCCATGATCGTCGCCGGCGACCAATCGGTCTTGACGCAGGCGATGGCGAGCGGCGCGATCGACGCCGCCTATCTCGGCTACACCTTCAGCACGCTGTTAAAGGACAAAGGCTTCCGCGTGCTCCTCGACATCGGCAAGGCGCCGATCGCCTACCAAGGGCTCGCGCTCGCCGCCCGCCGCGGCTATCTCGCGCAGAATGCAGCGATGGTCGACGCGGTGCTGCGCGGCGTGATCGATTCGGTGGCGTTCATCCACAATCCCGAAAAGCGCGATGTCGTGGTCAAATCGCTGACGAAGAATTTAAAGATCAAAACTGCCGAGGCCGAGAGCGGCTACGAAGTCCTGCAGTGGCTTTACGGTCTTGACGTGCGGCCGAACCTCAAAGGCATCCAGAATATGCAGCGGCTGCTCACCGTGACCAACGCGAAGGTTAAGGATATAAAAATCGACGCCGTCGTCGACGACGCGCCGGTGCAGCGACTGGAGGCGTCCGGTTATCTTCGCGGTAAGAGAACGACGAGCTGAGCGAGAGGCTTCTCTTCAAAAAGCCGCGGCAGCTTCTGCGACTCGTTTCACGGGCTGATAGGCGCACGCGCGGTCTTCGCCGAGACCGTCGCCGGAGGCGGCGTAGGCGCGGGCGCGCGAGCCGCCGCAGATCTCTTTGAATTCGCAGATTCCGCACCTGCCTTTGAACTCTTCCGTGCGGCGGATTTTTTGGAAGACCTCGCTGTCGCGATAGATGTCGACGATGCTCGTCTGCCGCGCGTTTCCCGCGACCAGCGGAAGAAAACCCGCGGGACAGACATCGCCGGTGTGCGAGATGAACATGACGCCGTTGCCGTCGCGGATGCCGAAGCCGCGGCCGACCGGCGTCTCGCGGACCGCCGCCATCGAGAGCCCTTCGGCGCGCATGCGCGTCAAAACCACGCGGCGGTAATGCGGCGCCTCGGTCGTGGCGAGAGTGAACGGAGTCGTTTTCGATAAATCGTAGAGCCAGTTATGAATCTCCTCGGCCCGTTCCGCCGACACCTCGCGCAAGCCCTCGCCGCGGCCGATCTGAATCAGGAAGAAAAGACTCCAGCGCATCGGCTTGATGCGCCGCACGAGCTCGTAAAGCTCGGGCAAATCCTTGTCGGTTTCCGCCGTCACGAGCGTGTTGATCTGCAGCAGGAGGCCTTCCTCCTGCGCTTCGCGCGCCGCTTCGACGGTCCGCTCGAAGCAGCCCGGCACGCCGCGAAAGCTGTCGTGTTTTTCCGCCGTCGGTCCGTCGAGGCTGAGCGAGATGCTCTCCACGCCGCTTTGCTTGAAGCGGCGGAACGTCTCACGCGTGAGCGCGGCGGTTCCGCTCGGCGCCACCGACATGTGGAGTCCGAGCGCGGCGCCGTATTCCAGTAATTCAAAAAAGTCCGGACGCTTCAGCGGATCGCCGCCGGTGAGCACGAGGTGCGGCCCGCGGCCGCCGAAGCCGCGCACCTGCTCGAGCACCGCGCGCGCCTGGGCGGTGGTGAGTTCGTTCGGATCGCGCTGCGCGATCGCCTGCGCCCGGCAGTGGCGGCACGCGAGATCGCACGCGCGCGTCATCTCCCAGTAAATCAATGCCGGCGCTTGAGCGTAGACATACGAGCGGGTGGCTGGCGCGCCGTGCCCGGGGATTGATTTATGGGGATGTTGCAGCGCGGTACCTTGCTCGATCATCATCGCTCCTTTTTTGGCGTCCCTACAGGGATTCGAACCCCGGTCTCCGCTTTGAGTCTTTCGTACATCCTTTTCGTGCACCCAACATCTACGAAAGCAGCGACGTCCTTGGCCGCTAGACGATAGGGACGGCTTTGAAGTCAGCAAACGATATGCCACGGTGTAAGTCTGCGGTTATGCTTGAGAAAGACGCAATTTCTCGAGCGATCGTTCCTAGAATTTGGAATCGTCGCGCTTCGATTCTTCAATCCGGGATGCCCGCTCCCATACGGGATATGTCGGCTTTACCGCCGATGTCGTGAAATTTCGTGCTGTGAAAAGCCGCGTTCAGCGGCGGTGGTCACGGCGTTTTGTGAAACATCCGGACGGAATGCACCTCGGTGGCGAGGGCGAGGAGGATGCGGACGCCGAGCATCGCAGCCAATCCAAAGCCGCTTAACAGCGCGGCCGCGAGCAGCGGGGCCGCCATTTCTCCCAGAGTGTAGGCGGAGTCGATAAACGTGATCGTGCGCGCGCGCCGTGCCGGGTCGGCTGCGGAGACCTCTGCCAACACCGCACCCCAGGTCGGCTTGAATGCCGCTTTGCCGGTATCGTCCATGAGGCGCGCCGCGACGAAGCCACCGAAGGTCGGCAGCAAGATGTATAACAGCGACGACACCGTATTCGCGCAGCTCCGCACGCCGAGCACGACGCGGCGGTCGGTGCGATCGGAAAGCCAGCCGAACAGCGGCCCGGCGATGAGGATTGCGATCGTTGATAGACTCGCCGCCATTCCCGCCTGAGCCTCCGTCATGCCGGCGTATTGCGTCGCGATTACGGGAAATAGGCCGAGCATCATCTCCGCGCTTCCCGCGATCAACAGCGCAAAGCCGGCGTAGGGAAGCAGCGTGCGATAAGCCAACGGCTCGGCGGGGCGCTCGGGCGCGGCGATTGCCTCAGGCTCGCTGTCCTCGCGCACGTAGCGGAAAACGGTGAAGAGCGCGGCGCACGAGGTCAGGAACGCGACGAGAAAAACCGCGCGATAGCTGCCGGTCGCCTGAACGAGCAATCCGGCGAAGCCGAACCCGATTGACCGGCCGACGTCGCGCGCCGTCGCATACCACGCATAGGATGATGCCATGCGCTTTTTGCCCCCGTGCTCTGCAATCAGCGCCGCTGCCGACGGATCGCGCGCCGCCGTCATCGCGCCGTGAAGTATCCGGAGCAGATAGAGATGCCACGGCAGATAGGCGAAGACGAAAAGCAGTCCCATGAGGCAGCGGAGAATCACGGCGACGATGAGCGTCGGCTTCTTGCCCCATCTATCCGCCGCGCGCCCCATGAGCGGCTTGACGAGAAACACCGTCGCGGTCCTGAGCGCGTACAATAGACCGACTTCGGAAAGGCTCATGCCGAGGGACAGTGCGTAGAGCGGGAGCACGAAGCCCACCATGCTGAAGCCGAGCCGCGTTAAAAATCCCTCGGTGGAGATTGCCCACACGACGGGGCTCACTCGGCCGGTCAGCGCGGCAAAACGATTTTTAAGCGCGCGCATCAGCAGCACCTCAGCGCGCGGAGAAAGTAATCGGTCAACAGCCGCGCCGCGTCCGGCACGCCGCGATAGCCGGGGAAATAATTGACATCGACGACGCGCGGGCCGCACCCGGCTTCGGCGATGTCGAGGCCAAAAAGCTCGAGGCCGAAGATTGCGCCAATGCGCCGCGCGATGCCGATGATCTCATTGGAGAGCGGCGCGCTCTCGCCCTCGTGTAAAAAGCTCTCCCGCGAAAACGCCTTGCGCACGCCGAAGATTTGTTCGCCGATCGCATAGACCTTCAAGTCGACCCGAGCGCGTTCGAGATAGTCCTGGGCGAAGACGACGCCGGGATAATTCGTGGAGGCGAGATCTGCCCCTGAGCGCGCGACGCGGACGCCAGCGCCGTGATAGCCGCGGTGCGGCTTTAAAATGAGCGGCCCGCGCGTCAGCCGCGCCTGGAACTCCGCAGCGGCCGGCGCCGCAAACGCGATCGGGGCTGGAATGTCCGCGCGCGCCAACAGGTATGCCGCCGTGACCTTGTCTTTGGCGAGCAGCGTTGCGTCGAGCGGATTCAGGATCCGAGCACCCATGCCATCGAGCACGGTCGCGAGACTCAGCGCCATCTCGCCGTCGGATTTTAAGCAATAGAGATCGGCGTCGATCGCGAGGTCGTTCAAGCGAATCAGCTCTTCCTCGGGAAAACGAACGGCAACATTTACGCCGGCGCGCTCCAAACGGCCGAAGACATCGGCGAAGATCGGATTTAAGCGCGGCGGATCGCCGCGCTCCATGATGAAAGAGATTTTCACCGCAACGCCTCCGCCGCCTCGGTGCGCGCGCCGCGCACGCAGTTGAAAAGGTAATCGGCGAGCGCCTCCGGCGCCGCCGCGGCGCCTTTGTAGCCGGGAAAGGCATTGACATCGACGACGCTGTAGCTGTCCCCGGAAACGAGAAAATCGACGCCGTAAAGCTCCAGGCCGAGCGCGCGGCCGCACGCGAGCGCGGCAGCGACGAATTCCGGCGCGGGCGTGACTACGCGCCCCAGTTTTTCCTTGAGCGTTGAAGCCGGATACGGGCGACGCAGCGCCCAGACGCGCTCGCCGACGACATAAAGCTTTAAGTCGGTTCCGTCCGACGGCGCCTCGTGCTGGGCGAAGAGGGGGAGCGGCAGGCCGAAGGCATCCAGCGCGCGACCGGCACCGGGGTTGCCGTCTCGTCCGATGCGTCGAACTCCGAATCCGCGGCTACCGCGCTGCGGCTTGAGCCAGAGCGCGCCGTCTTTGGCGAGTGGCGCGAAGCGCTCCGCCGTCCCGGCCGTCCATGAGGGCGGCACGGGCACGCCCGCGGCGGAGATCAACGCCGTCGCCGCGACTTTATCGCGCGCGACTGCGCTCGCGCGGGCGGTGTTGACGACGCGGGCGCCCGCGAGCGCGAGCACCTGCGCGACGCTCAAATTAAACGGCGTCTTGTCTTTCAATACATACAGGTCATGCGCTGGATGCAGCCGCGCGATCTCGACCGCGCCGGGTGTGAGAAAATCGACGGACGCGCCGCGTCGTTCGAGTCCGGCGGCGACTTCGGCTGTAAGCGCGCTCACCTGCGGCCTGTCGGGGTTCGCCGGCTCGCCGCTCAGTAAAAATAGGATGCGCGGCTTTGCGTGTGTCATTGCTCGGCCCCCGCTACTGCGGCGAAGCGCCGGATCAACGCCTCGTGCAAATTCGCGCCCGCGGCGATCATGCCGAGCGGCTGCTTTGGCTCGCGCCGATTGAAAACGATCGGACTGCCGTCGAGCAGCGTGGCACGGCCGCCCGCCGCCAGGACGAGCGCTACGCCGGCACACGTGCCGTATTCCCGCCGGTGCTTGAACGACACGACCGCATCATCCATTCCTGCCGCGACGCGTGCGAGCTTATAGGCCATGCTCGAAAGCGGCCTGAGCCGCCCGAAGCCACCGAATGTAACGCCGCGCGCCAGCTCCTTCTTTGACACCGCGACGGATGCGAGCTCCGGGTCGGAAATGTCCGTCGGCGCGACCGCAGCATCGTTGAACCGAACGCCCACGCCGGCCGCTCCGGCGAACATGACGCGCCGTGCGGGGTTATACACAACGCCGAGAACCGGCGCGCCGCCAATGGCGAGGCCGATCGATACCGTGTGCTCGTCGCCGCCGGCGAGGAAATCGCTGGTGCTGTCGATGGGGTCGACGATCCAGACACGCGCACGGGAAAGACGTGCGGGATCGTTGGCGCCCTCTTCGGAATAGACCGCGTCGCGGGGAAACAGGACTTCGATCACGGCGCGAATCGTCGCGTCTGCCTCGCGGTCGGCCGCGGTGACGAGCTCGCCATCGGCTTTATGCTCCGGTGTCACGCCGCGTTCATGATGTCGGCGTACGATCGCGCCGGCGCGGACCGCCATCGACACCGCGACCGCAAATTCACGGCTCAAGTCCATAAGCTCAGTTTGCATGGCTTGCCAGTTCGTGAAGCGCCGCGCGCTTCATGAGAATTTCGACGTAGGACCACACGCGCGCCTCCTCGAAGCGGCCGGCGGCGCGCTCCACGGCCGCGTGGACCAAATCGGCATTAAACCGTCGTGACAGGTCGCGCGCGACGTTGCCGCGGATTCTTTCAAGGGAAGGAGTCGGCGCTGCGCTAAAAACGGCCAAACCGTTCGTCTGCGCGGTAAGCTGGTGCCACTGGTGTTTGATTTCCTGCGCCAGCGGCTCGTGCGGCAACAGGCCGCAGTCCTCCGTAATGACCTGCGTCACACCATGGTCGGCGATGGCGCGCTGCATGGAGACCGCCTCGGCGTCTTCAACCGCGTCATATGCGAGCGTCGCGGCGATCGCGCGGCAGAGGTTCTCGTGGGCGAGGCCGTGCCGCGTGGCGAGGCGCGCCGGCCCGACCAGACGCTCGCGCGGCGCGAGCTTGCGCCGCGGGCCTCGGGCGACGCGCGCGATCGGATCGGCGAGCCGCGGATCGCGGATTTGCACCAGCGCTTCGACCACTTCGGCGGCGATTTCCGCAGCGGCCGCTGGGAACTCAGCCTGCAGTGCCGCCTCGGCCTCGGCGAGCGCGCCGGTTAAAATCGGCACGACCCGCGGATGAACGGCGGCCTCATGGACAAAACGGCAGCCCTCGCGGTAGCCGAGATACGCGGCGACGGCGTGCGCGCAGTTGAGCGTGAACAATTTCCGCATCACCACCGACGGGAACGCGTCGGAAAAGAGCGCGCCCTGGAGCGTGGGGAGCGGCGGTCTAAGTCCGGCCTTGTCGACGACGAGCGGCGAGCGGCCCTGAACGTTGAAACCGATGCTGCCATCGCGGACCTCGCCGCCGGTCATGATCTGGCGAGTGAGCGCAGCGGAAAAACCGCCGACGTGATCGACCAAGATCGAAGCGTCCGAAGCGGCGGCGCCGACGATTTGATGGCGTAGATAAGCGCCGGCGCCGGGCAGATTCTCGCACGCGACGACATTTAGGTCCCGGCGTCCCCCGCGCCTTGCGCGCCGCCACAGCCCCGCTGCTATATGAGGAGCGATGGCATGGAGGTTATCGATGCCGACGGATGTGAAGACTACGTCCGCCGCGGCAACGGCTTCGATGACAGCTTCGTCGTCGCGGATGGAAAGCGCCCGGCTGTTGCGGACCTCGATTCGCGAAGATTTCGCGCCAAGCATGTTGACCGTATAGCCGCGGTGGCGCTCGATCGCGCCGATCACCTCGGGACGGCGCGCGACAAAAAGATTTCGATAGCCTGACTGAAAGCAGAGATATCCGAGCAGGCCGCAGGCGACCTTGCCGGCGCCGAAAAAGACGGCGAGCGGCGCGCTCATCGGACTTGCTCCACCGCCGTGTCCATTCGCGGCGCGCCGCGGCGCGACAAAAGTAAATCGACGAGGCGATCGGCCGCTTCGGCGACGCCCGTGAAGTTGGGAAAGTCGTTGACCTCGACAACCTTGATGCCGTCGGCGGTCTCGAGCGCGTCGACGCCGAAAATCTCCAGGCCGAAGACACTGCCAGCGCGGAGCGCGAGGTCGATCATCGCGCGGTCGGCCGTGATGCGTTCGGGCGCGGCGTAGAGAGCGGCGCCGATCGGCGACGCCTTGTGTACGGCGAAGACCTCATCGCCGCAGACGTAGAGTTTTAAGTCCATGCCGTCGCCAGGCAAAAACTTCTGCGCCAGCACCGGATCGTCGTTCCAGTGAATGTCGGCGAGGTCTTCACGCTCGCGGATCACGCGCAGACCCTGGCTGTTGTCCCCGTATGTCGCTTTTAAGATCAGCGGGAACCAATCGTCGGCAAGTCCGGCGAGCGCGGCGATATTCGCGGTGAGAATCGTCGGCGGGGTCGGAATCCCCGCAGATTCCAGCGCGATCGCCATATCGGCTTTGTTGCGGACGCGTTCGATTGCTGAGGGGCGGTTGATCGTGAGCGCGCCCGCACCCTCAGCGTAGGAGAGCATCGAGAGGCCGAGGCCGCTGCGGTTGCGCGAAACTATCGTATCATACCTCCTGAGATCGAAGCGCTGGCCGTCGGCGGAGGTCAAGATTCCTGCCGCAGGATCGAAGCGGCCGCTCTGCGGGCAGATAACGTCGAACGCAAGGCCGCGTCGCGCGCATGCGCGCATCATCGCCGCCGGCATGTTCTGCCGGAGATAGCGCCGCTCCGCGATGACGCCGAGAGAAGACTGCGGGCGAAATCTGCTCCGAACTTTTCTGCGCGCGAGGCGGTCCGGTATGTCAATCGAGTTTTTCATTAAACGGCTCGAAAGGGATGAGACGCGACATCGCAAGCGATGTGCCACCCTCTTCCAACGCTCTCGCCGCGTCCGTCATCGTTGTAAAAACCGCGATGTATCGACGAAATCCTTCCTCGGCGAACCAGGGGCGTAACGTCACTAAGGTAAGATCCCGGGCAGGAAATGAGCCATACGGGGGCAAATTTTCCGGCGAATTTCCCCCTTCGTGATTAAGAAAATCTTCCGTGTCGGCGTGCAGCGATTTAAACGATCGTACTCACACGACTTTTTAGTGAAGCGATCTCCGCTGAATTGCCTTCCACGGTGGCCCATCTCTTGCTCTAAGCCATTTTCATCGAGCTATGAGGCGAATGCGGCCAGCGATGCCCCGGGCACGCGGCCGCTCAAAAGTAAGGATGCCGTCAGTTCCCCTCGGATCCGACGGCGTCGTGGAGAAAAAAATGCGTTGGCTTATTTCGTGGCGTATCGCCGTCGTCGCGATACTTTGCTTTTGCACTCAGGGGCTGGCCCAAAGCGGGGCGCCGATGTCGCATACGATCTTCATTACCGCTTTGGAGGTCAAAGGCGGGACCACGGCAGACAAGCTGCCGCCGCCCTCAATCGATCCACGGGAATTATCAAAAGGCTACGATTTTAAGCGGCCCGGCGAGGCGGACAAGAACAACGCGCAAAGATGGGAGGTCTCCAGTTACGTTCTCAATCCCGCGTTTGTCGCGATTCATCAGGACGATGCGGTGAAGCTCGTCGCGTTCGTCATCAACGGCGACGAGCACGACGTGCGGCTTTTGGATCCGGACGGCGACGAGGTCGTTCCTATAACGATCTGGCATCGCGGCCGCCAGTATGAACTTTCCTTCGTCGCGAAAAAAACCGGCTCGTATCGGCTGATCTGTTCGCAGCACGCGCCGACGATGACCGCCACGTTCCTCGTCGTCCCGCGGCTCTAGCTGCTGCGCCCGAAGCCGTCTACACAACCAAAGAGATTTTTTTGATCCGCTCCATGGTCGCGAGCATCCGCGCCAGCGGGCGCTCGCGCGGAATGTTGAGATCGAAGCAGATGTGCTGAACGCCGAGGGATCGGTATTCCGCCAGCGCGCGGCTGAAGGCGTCGATATCGCTTTGCTCCTCTAAATCGGAGACCGCGTTCCAGCGAAGTGTGAGCGCGACCGCGCGCGCATCGCGGCCGGCTTCTACCGTGAGCCGGCGCAAAAGTTTCACCTTCTCGGCGAAAGCCTCCGGCTTCATGCGCCCCGTCGGGTGCCAGCCGTCGCCCAGCTCGGCCGCGCGTCTCAGCGCGCGGTTGCTGTTGCCGCCGATCCAGATCGGCGGCCCGCCCGGCTGAAGCGGTTTCGGCAGGCAAATCGAAGGCGGCACGCGGTAATAATCGCCGTCGAAGCGCGTTTCCCCCGCGCTCCAGAGCGAGCGCAGCGCCCGAATGAATTCGTCGGTGCGCCGATCGCGCTCCGTGATCGGCTGATCGACCGCGACGAATTCATCCGCGCTCCAGCCGGCGCCGACGCCGAGGATCAAGCGCCCTCCCGATAAGCGGTCCAACGTCGCGCCGATCTTCGCGGCGAGAATCGGGCTGCGATAAGCGGCGACGATCACGCTCGTCCCGAGCTCGAGCCGCGTCGTGCGGGCGGCGATAAAGCTCAGGACCGTCAGCGGCTCGTAGACGATTTGCATAACAGCGGGCAGCTCGCCGCGCGGGTTGCCGGGATAGCGCGTGGTCGGCTCGAGCGGCCACAGCAGCCGGTCGAGCACCCAGACCGAGTCGAAGCCCAAACACTCGGCGGCGGCGGCTGTTTCGATGATCGATTCGGGACTCGCGGTGGGGCCGATGTGGGGCAGGGCGACGCCAAGCTTCATTTCATCCTCCGGAGCGATTCAGCACACCGGCGTATCAGCGGAATCTCCGTCATCTACGGCATACAAATTGCTCAAGTCTATATGCCAGAGTTGCGGGCCGTTTTCGACCGGCTGGGCAAAGGGGGTGCCATGATAAGAGTCTTTCGCGCGTTTGTCGCTGTGCTCGCATTGGGTATAGCGCTTCCGGTTGAGGCCCAAATCGACCACGACTCCTGGTACTTCACGGCGCAGGAGATCGAGATCGCTTACCGCTATCAGGAGCACTTCGGCGAGCGCATGCCGCGGCCGGTGCGCGGCAGAGAGTGCGCCCTCGGTGCGAAAGAATTCACCGCGACGCGCAACGGATTCGAGTTTCTCACCCCCTGCCGTTTCATCACCGAAACCGTTCGCCACCTAAAAGAGATGATCAGCGCGGGAGCGGCGCGCTATCTTTTTCCGCTCGATGCGGACCATGCTCATCTGGCCGTTCCTTTGAGGCTGTGGGAGAGCAAATACAGCAATTTGCCCGGCGAAGAGCTCTTGCCGGCGCTCTTAAGAGAACCCGAGCTCGCGGCGCTCTATCATAGCGCCGAGCATTTGACCGTGCTGGAAGCGCCTAACAAAAAGATCGATGCCGGCAGCAAGGCATGGAAGGAAAAGCGCAACATCGTCGGCTACTACGACGGCCGGCCGATCAAAGTCCTGCCGCCCGACCCGCGCGGCATCGGCCTCGGCATCCCGCCGCCATATTATTCGGTCGGCGCTTTCAGCTTTCTCGCGAGTCCGAAGGGCGAGCTCAACATTCTTTTGCCAGGACGGGTCATAACGTTCGATATTACTTTCGATATCGACGGCGGAGAAACACAGGCCGTGCGGCTGCCGGTAAGGGTCGTTGATCCCCGCTGAGATTCCCGTCCGTAAGAAAATCGCCTAGGCCTTTCCTGAATCTAGCAAGCGATCGCGGCGGAGCCTCACCGACGGTCGTCTATACAGTCCCCGAAGAGAAGCGCTTTTTCAGAGAATTGCCTTAGTTTACGCCGACTCGGGCCGCGGCTGAAATTGCATGCATCATGGCATCTGTATTGCTGACTGACGCTAGGGTATCTTAACTATGGCATACGAAGATCTAAAGGCTTTTTTGGCACGCCTGGAGGCCGCGGGGAGACTGCACCGCGTCATCAAACCGGTCGACAAGGATTGGGAGATCGCGGCGGTCTCGAAAGTGCTTTTCGAAAAGGTCCCCGACGCGCAGCGGCCCGCGCTCTTGTTCGAGCGCGTCGAGGGTTTCGAGATTCCGGTCGTGACCGGCATGCTCGGCGCGTCGCGCGCCATTTATTGCCTCGCGCTCGACTGCAAGGAAAGCGATCTGCAGAAAAAATGGGCCGAGGCGCAGCTTCATCCGGTCACGCCGGTCCCGCTCGCGAAGGCGCCGGTGCAGGAGAACGTCTGGCTCGGCGATAAAGCCGATCTCACGCATTTTCCAATTCCCACCTGGACCGTCGGCCTCGATCCGGCGCCGTATATCACCTCGGGTTATGTCGTCACCAACGATCCCGATTCCGGCATCAGAAACGTCGGCACCTACAGGATTCAACTGAAGGGGCCGCGCAAGCTCGGGCTATTCATCAACTATCTTCAAGGCGGCAGAGTTCACGTCGAGAAAAATAATAAACAGAACCGGCCGACGCCCGTTGCGATCGTGGTCGGCGCCGATCCGGTGATCGGTCTCGTTTCGGTTTCGCGCCTGCCGCAGGACATGGACGAGCTTGCGGTCGCGGGCGCGCTTCGCGGCGAAGCCGTCAAGGTCGTGCGCTGCCGCACGAACGACATCGAAGTTCCGGCGACGGCGGAGATCGTCATCGAGGGAACGATCCGCGCCAACGAGCTCGAGAGCGAGGGGCCGTTCGGCGAATACACGGGCTACATGGGGCCAAAGGCGATGTCGTACGTCGTCGACGTGAGCGCGATCACGCATCGCAATCACCCGACCTTTCAGGCCTTCATCAGCCAGATGCCGCCGAGCGAATCGAGCTGCATCCGCTCGATCGGCCGCGAATCGACACTGAAGAAACATCTCACCGACGCGCTCGGTCTGCGCGTGACCGACGTTCATCTGCTCGAAGCCGGCGGCGGCGCCGCCTGGCTCATCATCGCGCTCAAGAAAAATCATCCCGCCGAGCCGCGCACCGCGATGTGCGGCGCGTGGAGCTACGCGCCGCAGTTCGGCAAGATGACCGTCGTCGTGGACGACGACATCGACATCCGCGACATCCAGCAGGTGCTCTGGGCCGTCTCGTTCCGCATGCAGCCGGAAAAAGACGTGGTCGTCATGCCCGGCACCGCCGCGGTGCAGCTCGATCCGTCGCAGGCGGCGGCGGCCGTGCCGCAGGAGGATCCCTCGCGGCGCGTCTCCTCCAAGCTCGGTATCGACGCGACGCGCAAACACGCCTTTCCCGAGATCGCCGTGCCGCCGGCCGAGCATCTCGAGCGCGTGCGCAACCAATGGCAAAGCTATGGCTTCTGAGGCGCTAACATGAAGTGTTGTACAGACGTCGGCGGAACCTTTACCGACTGCCTGGTCCAGGACGACCACGGCGAAGTGCACATGTTCAAGTCGCCGACGACGCCGCACGATCCGACCGTCGGTCTCACCAACGCGCTCGAGAAGGCGGCGCGTTCCTTCGGCATGGAGCTGCCGCAGTTCATGTCGAACTTGAAGCTTCTCATCGCGCACGGCACCACGCTCTCGACCAACGCGCTGCTCACCGGAAAGATCGCCAAGGTGGGGCTGCTCACGACCGAGGGCTTCCGCGACACGATCGAGATGCGCCGCGGCTTTAAAAACATCCGTACCTCGCGCTTCAACGTCTTCGTGCCGCCGTACACGCCGCTCGTGCCGCGCACACTCCGCATGCCGGTGGAGGAGCGCATGCTCTATACCGGCGAGGTATTGAAGCCGCTCAAGGAAGCCGACGTTTACGCCGCCGTCAAGAAGTTCAAGGAAGAGAAGGTCGAGGCGGTGGCGATCTGCTTTCTCCACAGCTACGTCAACGCCGCGCACGAAAAGCGCGCGCTGGAGATCTGCCGCGCCGAGATGAACGGCGTCTATATCACCGCGTCGCACGAGGTGCTGCCGGTCTACCGCGAATACGAGCGCTTCAGCACGACGGTCGTGAGCGCGGCGGTTGGCCCGATCACCGCGTATTATCTCTCGGCGCTCGGGAAGAAGCTCCGCGAGATCGGCTTTCGCGGCACGCTCTACATGGTGCAGGGCGGCGGCCTCGTCCAATCGGTCGAGGAATCGTCGCGCCGCGCCGTCACGCTGATCGGCTCCGGACCGGCGGCGGCGCCCGCGGGGGCGATCCGCCTGGGGCAGTGCGTCGACACCGACAACCTGTTCTCGATCGACATGGGCGGCACGAGCCTCGATGTCTGCTTGATCCGCAACGGCGAGATCCCGACGACCGACTACAACTGGGTCGGTGACGAGCGCGTCGCGACCAAGATGGTCGACGTGCCGAGCGTCGGCGCCGGCGGCGGCAGCATCGCCTGGATCGATTCGCTCGGTCTCCTCCGCGTCGGCCCGCAAAGCGCCGGCGCCGATCCGGGTCCGGCCTGCTACGACCGGGGCGGCACGCTGCCCACGGTCTCGGACGCCGATCTCATCCTCGGATTCATTCCCACGGATTATTTTCTCGGCGGCGAGATCGTGCTCCGGCGCGACCTCGCGGAGAAGGCGATCAAAAGCGTCGCCGACCCGCTCGGCCTCGATGTCGCCGCCGCCGCGAAATCGATTTTCACCACCGTCAACTCCCTCATGGCGGACAAGATGACCGAGATCTCGACCAAGCGCGGCTACGACGTGCGCGATTTCACGCTGATCGGCGGCGGCGGCGCGGGGCCGGTGCATGCCGCCTACCTGGCGGATTACCTGGAGATTCCGACGGTCATCATCCCGCGCTTCGCGGCGACCTACAGCGCCTTCGGCATGCTCAACATGGACGTCGGCCGGGACTTCGCGAGGTCGCTGATCGTGCGCAAGAGTCTGCTCGATTTAAAGCGCGTCAACGCGCTCTACGCCGAGATGGAGACCGAGGCGCACGCGGCGCTCGGAGAGATCGGCTTTAAACCCGCCGACGCGGTTTTCCGCCGTTCGATCGAGATGCGCTATGTCGGCCAGTTCCACGAGGTCGAAGTGTTCGAGGTACCCAACGGCGAGATCGGCGCCACGGAGCTCGAGGGCATCATCGAGGCGTTTCACAAGCGCCACAAGGATCTCTTCACGTTCAACATGCCGGGGCGCGAGCTCGAATTTCTCAACCTCTGCGTCAAGGCGACGGCGCGCCAGGAGCGGCTCCGCCTGGCGGAAATCCCGCGCGCGACCGGCGACGCCTCGCACGCGCTCAAGCGCCGCCGGCCGATCCTGTGGGAGCTCTCGCGCGGCTACGAGGAGACGCCGGTCTACGACGGCACCAAGCTCGCCTGCGGCCACAAGATTCCCGGTCCGGCGATCATCGAGGAGCCGGCGACCACGGTCGTGATCCCGGCGTCTTACGACTGCGCCGTCGACGGCGTGAAGAATTACATTCTCTCGCGGAGGTAAAGCATGGCTGCGCCCCGAGTCGATCCGATGACGCTCTCCACCGTGTGGCACTCGCTGCAGAGCATCTGCAGGGAGATGCGCCACGTGATCGACCGCACCTCGCAGAATTATCTGATCGCGCAGCTCCACGACGTCTCGGTCGGCATCTGGGACGGCACCGGACGCACGGTGGCGATCCCGATCGGGCTATCGGTCCAGTATCTCGGCGGCAAACTGTCGGTCGAGTACGTGCTCAACAAATTCAAGAACAAGCTCAACCCCGGCGACGTCATCCTCGTGAACGATCCCTATCACGGCTACTGCTGCCATCTGCCGGACTGGGGCTTTTACCGGCCGATCTTCTATAAAGGCGAGCTGCTCTTCTTCACGCTCTGCCGCGCGCACCAGATGGACACCGGCGGCGCCTATCCCGGCGGCTATTTCCCCAACGCCTACGACATCCACGCCGAGGGGCTCATGATTCCCGGCATCAAGGTGATGGAAGGCGACAAAGAGCGCGAAGACGTGATGGAGCTGATCCTCAACAACGTGCGCTGGCCGCAGGGGACGCGCATCGACAACTACGCGCAGATCGCGGCGCTCCGCGTCTGCGAGGAGCGCATCGTCGCGCTCATCGACAAGTACGGCAAGGAGACCGTCCTCGCCTGCATCGAGGAGATGATGACGCGCACCGAGCGCGCCGTGCGCGACGCGATCGAAAAAATCCCCGACGGCACCTACTACGGCGAATCGGCGACCGACGACGACGGCACCGAGCTCGACGTGCCGGTCTGGGTGCGCTGCGAGATCACGGTCAAAGGCGACACGCTGCGCGTCGATTTCTCCAAGAGCGACAAGCAGCGCAAGGGCTTTGTCAACTGCGTTTTCAATTCCACCTACAGCAACTCGCTCTCGGGGCTTTTCATGTTCCTCGACCCGGCGCTCGGCGAGTACCACAACGAAGGGAGCCTACGGCCGATCACGATCTACGCGCCGCCCGGCTCGGTGCTGAACGCGCAATATCCCGCGACCGTCGGCGCCTCGCCCGTCAGCATGGGCCACCAGATCATCGAGGCGGTCGTGAGCGCGATGTCGAAGGCGGTGCCTGACCGCGCGATCGCCTCCTGGGGCAAGCGCTACGGCCACTACATCTTCGGCCTCGACCCGCGCGTGAACGAAAAGTACGTCGTGACGACGTTCGATATGGACGGCGGCGCCGGCGCGGCGAAGGGCTTCGACGGCTACGAGGGCGCGACCTCCATCGGCGCATTGGGCGAAGTCAACAAGGGCAACGTCGAGGAGGTCGAGATGCGCTTTCCCTGGCGCACGCGGCGCTGGGAGTTCGCCACCGACACCGCCGGCGCGGGCAAATGGCGCGGCGCCTCGGGCATTCACTGGGAAGTGGAGAACGTCGGCGGCGACGCCGGCATCGCGACCGGCAGCTCCGACGGCGAGATCGTGCACGCGCCCGGCGCCCTCGGCGGTGAGCCGACCCCGAACTCACGCTCCGTGCTCATTCGCGGCGGCGAGGAGAGCCGCATTCGCGGCCACCGCCTCTATGAGCTCAAGCCCGGCGACATCATCCGGAAAGTCAGCGGCGGCGGCGCCGGCGTCGGCGATCCCGTGGAGCGCGAGCCGGAAAAAGTGCAGTGGGACGCGATCAAGGGCTTCATCTCGGTCGAGAAGGCGCGCGACACGTACAAAGTGGCGCTCGATGCGGTGACGTTCGCCATCGACGCGAAAAAGACCGCGGCGCTGCGCGCGCAAAAAAAGTCTCAGACCTGAACGGCCGGCAACCAGACGCGGAGGGGTAATGGCTCAAGAGCCAAGGGTTCTGCCATCGGCAAACCGGCATAAAGAATTTTTCATCGAGGGAAAATTCGTCAGCGTACGCGACCGCGCCGAACCGGCCGCGGCGGCGGAAAAAGCGCTGCCGGCAGCGCGGCCGGCCCCGCCGGCTGTCGACATTCTCACGATCGATGAGGTCGCGCGCCAGCCGATCGAGGGCGTCGACAGTAAAGCGGTGTTGAATTCGATGGCGAATATCGGCACGCACGCGCGCCTGTTCGTCCAGAGCCGCGACGGCAAGGCGCTCCGCTCGGAGATCTTCGAAGACCCGCGCGTCTGCCCCGACATCAACCGCGGCGCGGTGGTCGAGAACCTCAAAGAGAAGCCCAAGGACATGAGCGGCTGGCGCACGCATGAATTTTTCATCG
This sequence comes from Verrucomicrobiia bacterium, assembly GCA_035495775.1. Lineage (GTDB taxonomy): Bacteria > Desulfobacterota > Binatia > UBA9968 > UBA9968 > JAJPJQ01. Next base: position 69,052 of record DATJFG010000090.1, read on the forward strand.
ACACCAAGGGCTGCTTGGGCGACGAGTGCGGCCGGTGCGCGATCGTCTGCCCGGAGAACGCGATCCACTTGATGGGCAAGGGCAAGGGCAGCTTTCACGAGATCGATCCGCTCGCGTGCAAGGGCTGCTTTATCTGCTGGGTCGAATGCTATCGTACGGCGGCGGACTGCATCCTGGTCGACGGCAAGACCTTCGACCCCGGCATGCGGGCCAAGCATTTCGGCGAATGACGGGCGA
>DATJFG010000091.1:0-9008 GCA_035495775.1 Verrucomicrobiia bacterium
CGTTTCCGCTATATTCGACGCATGGCGGAACTCCTCGAGCGGCTCGCGCGCATCGTCGGCGATAAAAATGTCATCACCGATCCCGCGCGCCTGGACGAGATCTCCTGGGACGCGCTCAGCGAATCGCGCATCCATCCCGCGCGCAAGCCCGCGACCGCGCTGCCGCTATGCGTCGCCGCGGCCGATTCGACCGCGGAGGTCCGCGACATCGTCATCGCCGCGAACGAGACCAGGACGCCGCTCATCCCGTACGGCGGCGGCTCGGGGCTCATGGGCGGCGCGCTCACGATCAAGCCCGGCATCGTGCTCGATCTAAGACGCATGAACCGCGTCGCGGCGATCGACGCCGAGGCGATGAGCGCGCGCGTGGGAGCCGGCGCGGTGCTCGAATCAGTGGATCAAAAATTAAACGAGCAAGGCCTCATCCTCGGGCACGATCCATGGACCTTGCCGGTCGCGACCATCGGCGGCGCGATCTCGACCAACAGCGTCGGCTACCGCGCCGGCAAGTACGGCTCGATGGGAGAGCAGGTGCTGGGATTGGAGGTCGTGCTCGCCAACGGCGAGATATTGCGCACGCGCGCCGTGCCGAAGTCCTCCGCCGGCATCGATCTGAACGCGCTCTTCATCGGCGGCGAGGGCTGCTTCGGCGTCGTCACCGAGGCGGCGATCCGCGTCTTCGTCCGCCCCGAGAAGAGCGTCATCCGCGCCTACGGCTTTGCGTCATTCCAAAAAGGCTACGGCGCGATCCAGGAAATCTTCCGGCGCGGCGTCGAGCCGGCGGTGATCGACTTCGGCGACAACGAGGAGAAGTTCGACGGCGCGCTGCTCTATCTCGCCTTCGAAGGGGCGAAGGAGATCGTCGCGGCTGAGGAGAAGATCGCCTTATCGATCTGCGACGCCGCCGGCGGCCATCACCTCCCGGACGCGCAGGCGGAGGAGTTCTGGGCCGAGCGCCACTCGATCGCGCGCCGCTTCGCCGAGAACCGCCGCGCGCGGCGCGAGCGCGGCCGCGACGGCGTCTACCGCGACTGGATCCACGTCGCGCTGCCCGCGTCGCAGGTGCTGCCATTCAGAGAGGCGGCGCTTGAGATCGTCAAGCGGCGCGGCGTCGACGCCATCGAGAGCGGCCTCTGGATTCGCCCCGAATTATTCTCCATGCCGCTCCGCATCGACGGCGGCGGCAAAAAGGACGCGCAGCTCATTCTGGAAGATACCGTCGAAGAGCTGCTCCGCCTCGTGCACAAGCTCGGCGGCTCGATGGAATACACCCATGGCGTCGGCGTCAAGCTCGCCGCGCTGATGGCGGAAGAGCACGGCTACGGATTGGAAGTGATGCGCGGGATTAAAAAATTGTTGGACCCGAACAACATTATGAATCCGGGCAAGATGGGGTTATAGCTCAGTGGGCGGAGACTTTCCGACCGCGGCCGATACAAGCCTGCGTTGAATAAACGCTGATACTAATTCCTACATCTATAGTTCACGCAAGCCGCGCGTCCCACGCCTGCGGTCTTCAGTCCCGCCCCTTCGCGGGGCAGGAGAGGATTGAACGGCGGCGTTATGGTGACTCCGGCATTCCCGCCGGCTCGGGCGGCGGCAGGCCGGTCGCCGCCGACCAGTAGCCCGCGTCGTAGAATCTCTCCGCCGGACTGAACGGCGGCTTGTAGACGCCCATCTCGATTCTGAGCTCCAGCACGGCGCGAAACGCCTCCGGGTTCATGCGCGCCTTGGCGACCACGCGCGCGCACGCCTCTACCGCCCTTGCGCGGTCGAGATGCTCCTTTGCCATCGCGAGGCCGACCGCCTCCTCGCGGTTCTCCGGCTTCAGCATCCAATCGGTCGCCGCCACCCAGGCGCGGATGAAGCGGACCACCGTCTCGCTGTTCTCTTCGAGCCAGGCGCGGCGCGTCCAGCCGCAGGTGAGCGGCCAATGCGGCACGTACTCGTCAGCCTGGGCGAGCAGGACGCCGCCGGCGGCGAGCGCCTTTTCCGTCGAGGGGGGCGTCAGCATCGCCGCGGCGACGCGGCCGGCGAGAAACGCCTCCAGCCTTTTCGGCGAGCTGCCGATGATCTCGACGCGGTAGTCCTTCTCGCGAATCTCGTGCGTGCGCAGGATCTTCATGCGGATGAGATCGAGGTTCGAATCGCCCGGGTCGCCCGCGAGGAGCTGGCCGCGGAGCTGCGCGATCGAATCGATGCCCGGCCGGCCGACGAGGCTCGCGGTCAGCCCTTCCTCCGCCTGCATGAAGAGGAGAAAATCGCCGCCGTCGACGGTCGTGCGCGCGATCATCGTATCCGCGCTGCTGAGCGTCAGATCCCATTTCCCCTCGGCGATGCCGCGGTTGTGGTCCGGCGCGTAGGTCGCCTCGTCGAAGTGCACTTCGAGCCCCTCTTTGGCGAAAAAGCCCTTTTCCTCCGCGACGAGATGCGGCGGCCGCTTGTGATAGCCGGTGGTCTTAAGGATGTCCATGAGGGATGAGCGTATAGCGGGGGAGGGAGGGGATCAAGGGGATTAGCGGCGCCTGGTGATTCGATAATCGCCGCTACCCGAGCTGCTGAAGCCGGCGCATCTCGCTCACGTCCAATCCGCCGTATTTCGATTTCCAACGGTAAAAAGTCTGATGCGTGATGCCGTGCCTGCAAAATGGTCTAGTTTTCGGGGGCAGGTCACTGTCTCAGAAAGTGCCGAGGTGACGCTCACCGCCCATCGAGAGACCGTATGTATAGGATGACCTGGTAGGCCTCTTGTTCTGTCAGGATCTCGGGGACGAACGCCGGCATGGCTGTGCCTTGGCTGCCGTGTTTGAGAATCCACATGAGCTCGCCGTCTGTTCTAGCCCGCTGCCAGGCTCGATCGGTAAAATCGCGGGGAAGCGCGCCTTTCATGGATTTTGTATCGACGTCCGATCCCAACCCCTTGCCGTCGCGCCCGTGGCAAACCTGGCAGAACGCCTTTCCGCCGTAGAGGGCCTTCCCCTTCTCGATGATTTGAGGAGTGGCCGTAAAGGGATTTTTCACGCTGCGGACGTTCTTTATCTGATCGGGCGGAACCCTCGGCCGCAGCACCTCGGCACTGGCGGCGATCGCCGATTGCGCCGCGGCCATCTGCACGGCGGCTATCGCCGCCGCGATGAGAACCCGCCGGCTTTGCCTGGCAACGCTTGTTTTAGGCGGCGCTAAGAAGATTTATATTCCTTTTCTCCCAGAGACTTGTGGCCGACCGCCTGCGGATGTCCGACCTCTCCGTTGGGCGCTTTGGCGCCGTGCGGTTGCCAAAGATCGAAAATGATTCCATCCGTTTTAGCCGCGACGTCCGCGATTTTCTTGGCTTGGTCCTCGGGCATGTCCAGCACCTGCACGCGCCCGCTGGCGATCTCGACCGCATGATCGTGATAGAACTTGTTCCACACCTTTAACGGCACGTTCGCCCGGCTCACCGACTTGGCGATGAAATACTCGACCTGAACCAACAGCGCCTTGGGGTCGGTGGATTCATAGATCAAGCATTCCAGCACCGTGTCCGAAACGGATTTGCAATAGTGATGAAAGGGGCCCATCACCTTGCCGTTGACCAGGTGCGGGGCCACGACGTGGATATTGTGCCCGTCCGCCGGCGTCGGCTTCTTATCTTGGCCCAATAACCAGTCCCGATCCGTAAAAGATGGACTGAGCAAGAAGAGAGCTAGACCGACAGATAGAACAGCAGCGAATATTTTAGTCATAAAATCTCCTTTACGCGTACAGCTTGTCGATAAACCCGCTGTCGTCGACTTGTCTCAGATAATGCATGTCCCAGAGCGCGAGCGGGTTAGTGCCCTCGACTTCGGGGTGCTGGCGCTTGGCGAGCTCGAAGACGTTGCGGATCGCGGCGAGGGTCGGGTAGGGCTTTTTCTCCAGGATCGTCGAGAGCTCCTTGTACATGTGCTCGACGACCTCGTTGTCCCAGCCGTCCTCCTTGAATTTCTCCGCGAGGATTTTGGTCGTCTTCGCCTTCTCCTTCTTGAAGAACGCGACCCCCTCGCAGATCGCCTTCAGCACCCGCTCGACGATGTCGGGGTGCTTCTCGCAAAACTTCGAGCTCGTCGAGATGGTGGTGAACCACACCATCGGCTGGAACGGGATTTCGATGACCTTGAGGCCAGCCTTCCTGGCGAAGACGTCGTCCGGCGGCGTGATGAGCGCGGCGTCGAACTCGCCCACCTTGACGCCTTGCCACGCGGGCTTGTCCTTGCTGGCCGATTTCCGCATCGCGACGTCGCCCTTGTCGACGTCGAGGCCGTTCTCTTTCAAGAAGAGCCAGTTGTTGAGGCCGGGGTGCTGCCCCTTGTGCGCGACCACCTTGCCCTTCAGATCGGACATGCCGTTGATGCCGGAATTCGGCTGCACGCAGAGGCGGTGATAGTTGAGATTCAGCGTCTGGCCGACGTAGACCCAAGGGTCGCCCTTGAGGCGCGCGGCATAGGGCGTGAGATGATTGCCGCTCACGAACTCGACTTCGCCCGACGCAACCATTTTGTGCGCGTCTTTGGCCTCGATGAAGTAATCGTACTCGACATCCAGATTGTGCTTGGCCCACGAGCCCGACTCCGCGACGACGTGGAGAAACGCGAGATGGCCGTCGGAGCGATAGGGAAATTTAATTTTATCCATGGTGCTTCCTCCGGAGATTTTACTTCGACCCGTTATCCTGCGCGGCGGGGGGTTTTGTCAACCCGCGCGAGCCAGCGTCGAAACGCGACCGCGGACCAAACGGCCTCGACCAAGCCGAAAGGCCATGCGCCTTGAAGAAAACCGTAGGCCGAGCCCAGCACGCACGCGGCCGCGAACGCCAGGATGAACCATGCGCTGCGCTCTTCCAGCGCATAGCAAACTAACATCATCGTGACGGCGAAGAGACCGAACAGCGTGAGCGGATCCATGCAACCTCGGGCCTGCGGGAGATTCCGGCCATGCTGTCACGGCTGGCCGGCGCGCGCAATCGATGTCGGAGGGCACGGCACGCCGTGCCCTACGGGATTCGAGAAGCCGTCGCGCAATGTGCTCGGATCAGACAAATCGTGAGATCGCCGAACGATACGAAATACCGATTACATCCCCGACCTGAATTTTTTCCGATGTAGGGGCACGGCGCGCCGTGCCCTTCCGGCCTTCGCGTGTAGGGGCGGTTCGCGAACCGCCCTTTGTTTTTTCGTCACCCCCGCGAAAGCGGGGTCCAGTCAGAATAAAATGCCTGGATTCCCACACTTCGGCTCGGCTCAGGACATGCTTGCACGGGAATGACTCGAAAGAAGACAGCGCTCTCTTTTAATGGTTGAAAATATCGGTAGGATAAACGACCATGAAAAAGCGCCTTAAAACCGCAAAGCCGAGGAAAAAAACATTGAAAGATCGAAGAGACGTCACAGCCTTCGACGAGCGTGCCCGCGAACAGAGCGTGGACTTTGAGACAGTGGTGCGATCGTTGAGGCGGCACGGAAAGATATAGAGTCCTCGTCAAGCCATCTGCAAGTAAAGAAATCGAAACTGTCGGGCAGAAGAAGGACCGGCAGAGGATTGTCTTACGGATTCAATCTCTCGCAGAAAACCTCAGACCGTACGGCTGCGAAAGACTCTCAGGCCATCTCGACCGCTATAGGGTTCGAGAAGGTAATTATCGGATTGTATACTCGATTGATGACGGCAAGGCGGTCGTGGATGTCATAAAAGTCGGCCACAGAAAAGAGGTTTACCGCTAAGAAACGCGTTTTCTTTTTCCCCTCAAGTTCTTCGACAACGCCGCCTCTTTTTTGAGCTTCGACCAAGGAACAGTCCGTTTTCCTTTCGCCTCAGCGAGCGCGGCGCGCGCGATGGTCAGGTCCTTCTCGTTTTCCAACCGTTTTCGCTCTTTGACTCTGCTGACGTGTTTCATTTCCGTCTCTCTGTTTTGATCCAATGTACATGACAATCCGTGAATCGTCACCTCCGCGGAAGCGGGGTTCCAGTCCGGAGCCTTTCGACTGGGCTCAGGGCGAACGGATTTTTTTAAGAGCGTATATGCATTTTCCGTTCGCGCCGTGCCCGTTGTCTCGGGGCGCGAAAGGCACTACCTCCCCTAGCCCCCTCCTTAGAAAGGAGGGGGATTGTGGCATGGGGCGTCTTTAAGTCTCCCCTTACGAAGGGGAGACAAAGAGGGGTGAATTTTCCGGCCGCTGCCCGCCTTGACGCGCGGGGCGCGGCGGTACTATGACCGACGCATGCTCATGCAATCTTTTCGCGCGCTCTTTCTCGCCTTTGTCCTCGCGCTTTCCGCCGCGCCGGCGGACGCCGCCAAGCTCTACGTCGTCTACGCCTCGATCGGCGGGACGCAGGCCGTCGGCTGGGTGGCGAAGGAAGCCGGGCTCTTCGCCAAGCACGGCCTTGACGTCGAGCTGCTGTTTACCGGCGGTGGCCGCGCGGTGACCTCGCTCCTCGGCGGCGACACGCCGATCGTCACGGTCGGCGGCCCATCGGCGATCGCGGCGCGGTTGGGCGGCGCGGATATCGTGCTCACAGCGCACATCTTCGACACGATCCTCTATTCGCTCATGGTCGCGCCGGAGGTGAAGACGGTCGCGGACTTGAAGGGGAAGAAGATCGGCGCGAGCCGCTTCGGCTCGGCGACCGACTTCTCGCTCCGCTACGTGCTCGCGCACTACGGCCTCGACCCGCTGAAGGACGTCGTGATCTTCCAGATCGGCGGCCAGGCGGAGACGCTGGCGGCGCTCCGCGCGGGATCGATCCAAGGCGGCGTGATCGCCTCGCCGGCGACGGCCGAGGCGAAGCGGCTCGGCATGAAAGAATTAGTCAACATGGCGACGCTCAATGTCCCGTACCCGCAGACCGCGATCGCGACGACCGAGAGATATTTAAAGCAGAACCGCGACACGGTGGTGCGCTTCACGCGCGGCTACATCGACGGCATCCGACGCTTTCGCGCCGACCGGGAATTTTCGCTCCGCGTGATCGCCAAGTATACGAAGATCCAGAGCCGGCCGACGCTGGAGGCCACCTACGACGACTACGCGCCCTACGTGAAGGTGAAGCCGACGCCGACGACGCAGTCGGTGCAGACCGTGCTCGATCAATTGGGCGCGACCGATCCGCGCGTCAAGGGCGCCAAGCCGCGCGAGTTCATCGACCCGAGCGTCATCGAGCAGCTGGAAAAAGAGGGGTTCTTCCAGTGAGGAGTGAGGAGCGAGCAGGGTAGGGGCACGGCGCGCCGTGCCCATCGTTTCAGAAAATGGAATTTCGTAGGGGCGGTTCGCGAACCGCCCAGCCGTCTATAGGGGGCGGAATTCATCGCGCCCAAATAATCGTCTAAAAACCAGGGCGTGATGAATTGCGCCTACAGGGCGAATGGAAAAATTCTCGCCTTGGATATTCAGCCGCCGCCGGGATATTACACCCGTTGGTGTCGGGTGCGCCGCGCCGTGAACGGGTAAGACGCAAATCAAAAACGGCTCTTTGACAACGCGGCGAAATCGATATAAGTATTAAAGGAGTTATCCAGCCACAGTGAAACTGTCATTTAAATACGGAAGCGGAAAAGAAAGAGCCGGCAGCGAGATGCACCCCAAGGGGTGCATCTCTTTTTTTGGCCCGGTGGAGGTTTGCCCTTGCGCGAGCAAATAGAGATCCTGGCGTCGCTCCAGAACGTCGACCGCGAAATAAAAGATAAAAATCTAGCCAAAACAGTACTCACCGACGAGATCAGAAAGCGCGAAGAAGAGATCGCGCTCAAAAAACACGAAGTCGCCCAGTTGAAGGCGGAATGGACCGAGCGGGAGAAGGTCCGCCGCGAAAAAGACACCGCGCTCCAGGACGAGGGGCGCAAAGCCACCGACAAGCGGATGCGCATGACCCGCATCAAGAACATCCGCGAGCTCCAGGCGCTGCAGCACGAGGTCGACCAGATCAAGCAGCAGAACTCCATCCTCGAAGAAGAGCTCATCACGATCATGGAGGACCTCGACGCGCGCGCCGCCGTGCTGCACGAGCGTGAAGAGGAGCTGAAGACGCTCGAGCAGGCGTGGAACGAGCAGAAGGCCGCGCTCCAAGCGCAGGTCGCGCAGCTGGACAAAGAGGTCGCCGAGACTGCGAGCGGGCGGCAGTCGATCGCGTCGCGCTTGAACGGCGATCTCATCGGCCGCTACGAGACGATCTTCCGCGCGCGCGGCGGCACGGCGGTCGTCGGCGTGACCGACGGCATCTGCCAGGGCTGCTACATGAACATCCCGCCGCAGCTCGCGAACGAGATCAGAAAGAACGAGCGGTTGAACCTCTGCCCCAGCTGCCACCGCATCCTCTTCTACAAGCCGTCCGAACCGGCCGAAAACAAGCACGCCTAACCATGGCGGACGCGCCCGCGGGGGAATGGCGCCTCATGGTCGACGGCGCGTCGCGCGGCAACCCCGGCGAGGCGGGCTGCGGCGCGGTGATCTACGACCCGAAAGGGGAGACCGCGCGCGAGCTGTCGCGCTATCTCGGGCGCGCGACCAACAACGTCGCCGAGTACATGGGATTGTTGATGGGGCTCGAGGAGGCGCTGAGGCTCGGGGTCAAGCGGCTCCGCGTCGAGAGCGATTCGGAGCTGCTGGTGCGCCAGCTGAACGGCGTCTATCGGGTGAAGGAGCCGCGGCTCATCGAGCTCCATGGGAAGGCGAAGGAGCTGTTGCGGCGCTTCGAATCCCATCGCGTTCAGCACGTCTATCGCGAAGAGAACCGCATCGCCGACAAGCTCGCCAACCGCGGGATAGACGAGGCGCCCGGGAAGATTTAGAATAGAATTTCGGGCTAAAGTAGATCAAGCGATCGCTCCCTCACGGGAGAGGAAAGTCCGGACTCCACAGGACAGGGTGGCCGTTAACGGCGGCCCCGAGTGATCGGGGGAAAGTACCACAGAAAAGACACCGCCCGCGAAAGCGGGTAAGGGTGAAAAGGCGAGGTAAGAGCTCACCGGCCCGCCAGTGATGGCGGGCGCACGGCAA
>DATJFG010000092.1:0-16214 GCA_035495775.1 Verrucomicrobiia bacterium
CTGCGGACATTTTTGCCTAGGTCAAAAGTTCCGCCGGTAAAGATCGCACCGTTCCGATAACCTATCTCGAAATTTACGGCCATATACGTTTTCGTATCTGGCATGAACGTTGCTGTTCTCACGGCTGAAAGCTCGCCATGAGAGCAACCGCAATCAAATCGTCTATTTTAGCAGCGCTTCTGATCGCCGGCCCGGGCTTGGCTGGAGCGCAGAGCCCCGACGCTGTTCCTCAATGGGAGATGACGATCACGGGGGTGTCGAGCGGCTTCGCGGTCATGAGTTTTTCACCTGACGGCAAGCTCTTCGGTTATCTCGTCATCAAACCCGCAAAGATCAACCCGGCAAACCGCCCGCCGGAAGTATTGCTCGGCTTCACCTTCGTCGACGGCGCATGGACGCTCGACGCCGCCGGGCATCTCACCGGTTTTTTCAGCGGCGACGCGAAGGTGCCGCTCGACATGTCGTTTAAAGGCAAAGTGAAACCCGGACCCGTCGGGAGCATCGCAATAAAAGCGACGGGAAACGGCGGGGTGTGGAGCATGAAAGGCATTCCGATCACCATCCCGGCTGTGAGCGGACTCGACGGCACCCAGTGGACCGCGTCAATTGTGGAAAATCCCACGGGCAAGTCTGTCGAGATCTTCGACTTGACCGCCGCGACCATATGCATCGACGATCCGCCGCCGGCCGATCCCGTCGACTGCGTAGAAACGGCGAGCCCTCTCAATCTCTTCTCGGTGGCGGGACAGGGTCCGGGTTACGTGATTCGAGGCTATCTTATGGTAGGGACGCGGGGGAAGATCGGCTTCGCGGTTGAAGAGCTGCTGATCGACAAGGATAAGCCGCCGCCGGACAACATCGCGGAGAGCGGCGTGATTCGAAGCGTCCTCGGCAAACTCAATTTAAAAAACGGTCAGTCGCGGGCAACCATGAAAGGCGCCGACGACGGCGGCGCAAACGCCCAGGTCACTATTTTCATGTCGCCTTAAACGGCTCGGGCGTCGACCCTGATGCAGGCGGCCCAGTGCTGCGGTCGTATTTCCTTCAACTCCGGGACCGAGCCGCGGCATTCATCGACGGCGATCGGGCAGCGCGGGTGAAAAACGCAGCCGGCCGGCGGATTCGACGGACTCGGCACCTCGCCGCCGAGCACGATGCGCTCGCGCTGAGCCTCGACCCGCGGATCGGGCACCGGCACCGCCGAGAGCAGCGCCTTCGTATACGGATGCAGCGGATTTTCGTAGAGCTCCTGGCGATCGGCGATCTCCACGATCTTTCCCAGATACATGACCGCGATGCGGTCGCTGATATGGCGCACGACGGAGAGATCGTGCGCGATGAAGAGGTAAGTGAGATCGAATCGATCCTGCAGATCTTCGAGCAGATTGATGATTTGCGCCTGGATCGAGACGTCGAGCGCCGACACCGGCTAATCGCAGACGATGAACCTCGGCTCGAGCGCGAGCGCGCGCGCGATGCCGACTCTCTGACGCTGGCCTCCCGAAAGCTCGTGCGGGTAGCGACGCGCCATGATCGGATTGAGCCCCACGACCTTCAGCAGCTCTGCGACGCGCTCCGCGGCTTTCGTGCCATTGGGCGCCAGGTCGTGCACGCGGATCGGCTCGGCGATGATCTGCCCGATGGTCATGCGCGGGTTGAGCGAGCTGTAGGGATCTTGAAAAACGATCTGCATGCGGCGCCTGAGCGGACGCAGCTCCGCGTCGTTCAAGCGCGCGAGGTCGCACCCCTCGAAAATCACACTGCCGGCCGTCGGGCGTTCGAGCTGCAGGACGCAGCGGCCGGTCGTCGTCTTGCCGCAGCCGGACTCTCCGACGAGACCTAAGGTCTCGCCGGAGCGGATCGTAAAGCTCACATCGTCGACCGCCTTGACCCAGCCGACGACGCGCCGGGCGATGGCGCCGCTCGTCACGGGGAAGTACTTCTTCAGCCCGCGAACTTCGACGATCGAACTCTGCGCTTCAGCTGTCGCCTTTGCGATTTCCACGTGTGAACGTCTATTGAACCTGAAACTAGTGACGTGGAACCAGCGATTCCGCTGTTTCCACCCAGCATGCGGCCTCGTGCGCGCCTTCGACCCGGCGAAGCGGCGGAACCTCGCGCGCGCATTTTTCAACGGCGAATTTGCAGCGCGGGCGAAAGCTGCAGCCCATCGGCAGGTCCCAGAGGTCGGGCGGCTGGCCGTCGATCGGGTCGAGCCGCGCCTTGCGCGGCTGGTCGAGACGCGGGACCGAGCGCAGCAAGCCGATCGTATACGGATGGCGCGGGTCGCGGTAAATATCCGCGGCGGGACCGCTCTCGATAATTTTTCCCGCGTACATGACGTTTACACGATCGGCATAGCGCGCGACCACGCCGAGATTATGCGTGATCATCACGAGCGCGACGCCGAACTGCCGGCTCAAGCCGCGCATCAACTCCAAAAGCTGCGCCTGAATCGTCACATCGAGCGCGGTGGTCGGCTCGTCCGCGAGGATGAGCTTGGGACGGCACGAAAGCGCGATCGCGATCATCACCCGCTGGCGCATGCCGCCGCTGAACTGATGCGGGTATTGCTTCAGGCGCTCCACGGGATCGGAAATGCCCACGAGACGAAGCAGCTCGAGGGCGCGGGCGCGCGTCTCCTGCTTCGAGGCCGCGCCGTGCGCCTCGAGCGTCTCGGTCAACTGCCGCTCGATCGTCAGCACGGGGTTGAGCGAGGTCATCGGCTCCTGGAAGATCATCGCGATCTCGGCGCCGCGGACGCGGCGCATTTCCTCGTCGTCTAAGTCCAGGAGGTTTCTCCCCTCGAAGCAGATCTCGCCGCCGACGATCTCCGCCTGCGGCCGCGGGAGCAGGCGCATGATCGAGAGCGCGGTCATCGTCTTGCCGCAGCCGCTCTCGCCGACCAGGGCAACCGTCTCGCCCTGCTTCACGTCGAAGGAGACGCCGTCGACCGCCTTGACCACGCCCATCGACGTGTGGAGGTAGGTTTTCACGCCGCGGACGTCGAGCAATTCAGCCATTCAACGCCTTCTTCAGAGCCTGCATGTGTTGATGGAGATGCTTGATGACCGCGGCTTCCGCGAGCTCGGGATTTTTTTTCAGAAAGGCATCCATGATTTGATCGTGCTCGCGCATCGAATAGTCGAGGCGCTGCGGTAGATGCAGCGCGAGGATTCTCGTCTTGCGCATTTCCTGGCGCATCTGATCGACCATGCGGTAGAGCCGCTCGTTGCCGGCGAGCTCCGCGATGAAGCGGTGGAACCGGCTGTTCGCCTGAAAATAACGCTCTGGGTCTCGGCCTTTGCAGGCCTGTTTGAGATGTTGGTGCAGCTCGCGCAGCCGCTCGACCTCCTCGGGCCGGGCGCGCTCGACGGCGAGCCGCGCGGCCAATCCCTCGAGGACGCTGGCGATCGTGTAGTAATCTTGGATCTCTTCAACCGTCGGCTTGCTGACGACAACCTGCTCGTTAGCTAGGAACGTCACATAACCGTCGGCTTCCAAGCGGCGGAGCGCTTCGCGGAGCGGGACGCGGCCGACGCCGACGGACGCCATCAAATCGCCCTCCGAGAGCTTCTCGCCCGGTTGCAGCTTGCCGGAGGAGATCGCCTGCTTCAGCTGTTCGGCGATCAGGCGCGTGAGCGAGCGGAAGCGCTTCTCGGCGCGCTCCTCTCCGCGGCGGATCATCGTTCACCCGCCTTCGACGGCCGCGTCTCTTTTCCGCGAGGCAGCCCGCGGATCAGCCGATCGAGAGCGTCTTTCACCTGATCGAGATGGCTTTTCACGGTAAAGATATAACCACCGTCGAGCTGGCGGAGGAATACCTCGCGGCCGATCTTCAGATGCTCGATGTCCTCCCCCTGGGCCATGATCAGCTCGCCGGCGTTGCCGCGGATGAGCGCGAGCGCCAGAGGAGGAAGAAAACCGTCGGGAGTCACGTACAGAATCGTAAACGTCTCGATCGTGCCCTCTTCGCTCTGAACCGGAGCGGCCGCCGCTCGTCGGCTCACCGGCCGCAAATCGCGCAACGGCACCGGGCGCGACGGAGCCGGCGCCCCGTTTGCGCGCTCGACGATTGTCACGAGATTGTTGGCGCCGAGACCGCCGGTGCTTTGCGCGAGAGCGCGCCGAGGCTCGCGCTTGAGCTTGATGCCGCCTTCGCCCCGCATCAAACGCGCCAGTTCCACGACTTGCGCGACGCCGCTGGCGCCGACGGGATGGCCGCGCGCCTTGAGGCCGCCGGAAACATTGATCGGCAGCGGCCCGTCGGGCACCGTCTTTCTTTCTTCGAGCGCCTGCCAGCCCTTGCCCGCAGGGAAAAAACCCACATCTTCACTACTGATGATTTCAAAGGACGTGAAAGCGTCGTGGAGCTCGGCGAAATCAATGTCTTTGGGTCCGATCCCCGCCATGGAGTAGGCGCGCTCCGCGGCCATCCGCGTCGCCTCAAAAGACGTGAAGGTCCTCCGTTCGCGGAGCCCGGCGGGACCCGTTCCCTGCCCCAGGCCGGAAATTTTCAAATCGGTCTTCTCCGCCGTGAGAAGAACGGCGGCGGCGCCGTCGGTCATCGGGGAGCAGTCGTAAAGCCTCAGCGGCGTCGACACCAGCTTGCTGGCAAAATACATCTCTTTCGTGATCGGCTTTTGAAATTGCGCGAAAGGATTGTGTGCGCCGTTGGCGTGATTTTTCATCGCCACCGCCGAGAGCGCGCCTTCCAGGTTCGCCGTCGAAAGGCGATAGCGCTGGCGGTAGCGCTCGGTAATCATCGCGGCTAGCGCGGGCATCGTCGCGCCGCAATGGCGCTCCTGCTGCTCGATCACCTCCGCAAGAATGCGCGTCGCAGCGCTGGTGCTGAGATGCGTCATCTTCTCGCCGCCGAGGACGAGAACGCTGCGGTAATACCCTGAGGCGACGGCCTGAGCCGCTACGTGCAGCGCGGCCGCGCCGGCGGAGGATGCGGTCTCGATTCTGAGCGCGGGAACGCCCGAGATGCCGAGCGCCTCGACGACCTGCGCCGCGATGTTGCTCTCGCCGGTGAATTCCTCGGGATTCATCGCGCCCAGGTAAAGCGCATCGATTTCTTGAATCGGCGAAGCCGCGAGCGCGGCCAACGCCGCTTCGGCGTAGAGCTCGATGAGTGAGAGCGGGCTCTTGCCGAACTTCGTCATGCCGACGCCTGCGATATACACCTCGGACATGAGCGTTATCTTACACTAGATGTGCCATGGTCGGAAATACGTTCACACCGCATCGGCGAAATAAATCCATCTCGCCGCGGGTGGGAAACTGCCTAGATGTGCGTGAGATAGATTACGACGGAAGCGACGCCGACGAGGAACAGCGCGCGCCAGTCGAGGCGGGAACGGGGTCGGGGCATTGAATCTAGACGGCCAAAAATTCCAACGGCCTTTTGCCCAACCGCCGGGCGCCGCCGGCCTCGATCGCGACCGTATCGCCGGCGCGGATCGAGTCGCGCATCGCCCCTTTTCGGGCGGCGGGCTTGAGGATGAAGACATGGCCCTCTTTGAGCTTCTGCCGGGCCTCGGGGAAAACGCTCACGCCGCCCCACACCATCGGAGCGTCCTCGCCCAAGCCCCGGCCGTGCATGAGCGCCTCGCCGGGCTCATAGCCTGCCGCGCGGACTGCCTCTTGATAAAAAGCGACGATCTCGCCGAAAAAAACGCCGGGCTTCAAGAGCTTGAGCATCTTATCGAAGATGATTTTCGTCGCGTCGTACATCTTCGCGACGTCATCCGGCCGCGCGCCGAGGGCGATCGGCTGCAGCGCCTGCGCGATGTAACCCGCGTACCGGCCTTCCACCTCGGTGTTGATGAGATCGCCGCTTTTGAGCGGCCGCGCGGTGAAGACGCGCTGCGCCCACGGTACCTCGGGTCCGCCGGCGCCGAAAAGCAGCATCGTGATCGGCTCCCCGCCCTGGCGCGTCATCTCGCGCAGCAGCTCGGCGATCAGATGATTCTCCGGCACGCCCGGCCGGGCGATTTCAATCATCGCGGTGATCGCGTTGCCGATGATTTCGGCCGCCTTTTCGATGAACGCGATCTCCTCGGTGCTTTTCACCGAACGTGCCTCCTGCATGAGATCGGTCGCGTTCTCGAAACGGACTTGCGGCAGCGCGCTGCGGATTTTCTCATACGTGCCCCAGGGGACGACGCCCTCCGGCGCGCGTACGAGTCCGGAGAGGCCGATCACCCCCACGCGCTCGGCGCGGATTTCCTTCAGCCGCTGGGTCACCGGCTCGCCGTAAGAGCGGCGCGACGGGCGGAGGTCTTTAATCCACTCCTGAGCGAGCCCCCACCACTCGATCTCGTTCGCGCCGCGGACGACCGCGGTCGGCTCGTCTCCGAGCGGGAAGACGGCGGCGACTTCAGTCTGGAATCCACCGATCTGAGTGAGGTAGCGGATGTCGGCGCCGAACTGATCCCAGTGGCCCTGGTTCGGCAGACCGATCACCGCGTCGAGATTTGCCTTCTTCATCTCGGCGCGAACGACGGCCCACCGCCGGTCGCGCTCTTGGAGAGAGAAGGTTGGAATGATCGGTTTGTCCATCGAACGCCGAAACGATCAGTCTGATTAGACGATCAGACCAATCGGTCGGAATTACTTTGCGCGCTTCCCCGCGTCGAAGCTGGATATTCCCTTCCCCAGCTTCGCGCGGTTCTCCTGAATCCGCCGCCATTTCTCCTCGTCGGGCAGCAAATCCCAGTTCTCCGCGCCGTGCGCGGTAATCTGGAGATAATTGTTATCGGTGTCGAAGAAATAGATGCTGCGCTCGCCCGCGGGCCTGAGGCCGTCTTCCGAACGATGATCGCCGAGCGAGCGCCCCCCCAATTCCGGAATGGCAACAATCATGCGGTCGAACTCCTCTTGGCTCACGTTGAAGGCGACGTGGCAGGCGCGGCCGTGCTTTTTTGTGCGCTCGGACAATTCGCTGACTTCTTTGACGCCCAGCATCTGGCCGTTCTGAAATTCGAAAAAGGTCTCTCCGAGCTCTTCCCCGGCGGGCTTGAGCCCGAGCGCATCGATCCAGAAGCGCGACGCCTTGGTTAAATCCTTGGTCTCAAAGACAACATGGCTGACGCAGGGGCCGCCCGGTCCGCGGCGCGTCAGGCAGATTTCGATGTGATTATCGTCGGGATCGATGAACGTGAGGGATTTGATCCTGAACGAATGGGCCGGATGCTCCACGATTCTGCCGCAGCTGAGCCCGCTCGCCTGTATTTTTTTCGCAGCGGCGACGAAGCTTGCCTCGGAATCGAGCGCGATGCCGTAGCGCGGCGCCTCGCTATCCGATGCCGGCACCTGGACGCCGGGGAGTGTGAGGCCGACGATGTTCTCGCCCGCGAGCACGTAGGTGTGGCGCGGCGAGCCGTCGGCGTTTTTCCGCTGCGTGTGGAACTTAAGGCCGATCGTCTCCTGGTAAAATTTCTCCGAGCGCGGCAGATCGCGCACCGGAAAGGCGATGTGATCCAAAGTCTCGGCGCCCATGGCTCGATCCTCCTCTATCGTTTTCCGCCCAAGAAGCGAAGACACCGCCGCGGAATCGATTTACGCGTCTTTCCATTCGTAAGTCTTCGTGCCGGCGCCGCCGTAGGTCGCGCCGAGGCGATCCATCGCCTTTTTATGGCTCTCCTTGTCGGGGTATTTGGCGGAGAATTCCAGCTGGTAGCCGTCGGGATCGGAAAAATAGATCGAGATGCTGGTCGAGTCGCCGTGCACTTTCGGGCCGTCGAAGGTGATGTTCAGTTTCTGGAGCTTCTGCAGCGCGGCGTCGACTTCGTCCGGACGGATGTTGAACGCGAAGTGGAGATATCGTGCGCGCGGATGCGGCGGGTCCTTCGGATCCTGGACAAAAAGATCGAAGCCGTAATCGCCGACCTTGACCAGCGTATGGACCGGCCGGCCGGCGCTTTTATCCTTCTCGTTGAAGCCGCGCGAGCGCCCGATTTCGCCGCCGAAGACGTCGCGATAGAACGCGACCGAACGCTCCAGGTCTTTTACCACGAACGCGATATGATCGACTCTCGGCTGCATGCTAGTTTCTCCTTTCCTGCTGCAACTTCGCTTCCTGAAGCAGACTATGATCGACGAACTGCTCGAAGCTGATCTTCGGCCTCACCCCCGTGCTCGCTTCGAGAATGTCGAGCGAGGCGTCGAGCTGCTCGCGCGTCATGTAGGGATATTGATTGATGATCCCGTCCTGATACGCGGCTTCAAGGACTTTCGGGTTTTGTATCTTCATGTATTTTTTGAGCAGGCGGAGGCCGATCTCCTTGTCCTGGTTGTGTCGCCGCGTCGCCTCGGTGACCGCGGCCATGAACGCCTTCAGCGGCTCGCGCTTTTGCAGCGCGATCTCCTTGCGCGTCGTATAGGTCGCCGGCGGGAATGGGAACTGCGGCGTCTCCAACAGTGCCAATTTTTTAAAGCCCGCCTCCTCGAGCGCCAGCGAATTGTAGGTATTGAAGACGCTCCCCTGCGCGGCGCCCGATTTGAGCGCGCCGGCGCGGTCGCGCTGGCCGCCGGCGCTGATGAAGGTCACCCGGCTCGAATCGATGCCTTGCCGCTTGAGAATGATGCGCGCATAGCCTTCGTCCGCGGCCTTGGGACGGCTCGTGGCGAGGCTCTTGCCGACGAGATCCTTCGCCGATTGAACCGACGGCGCTACCATTAGCCAGTGCTTGGAGTTGGATTCCCACGAGCCGATCGTGACGAGCGGCGGGGGATTGGCGCCGGTCATGACGAGAAGCGTCTCCTGCGGCGTGCCGAAGATGATATCGACTTCGCTCGCGACCAGCGCATACGTCGAGAGTGTCGACTGGAGCCAAATGAGCTCGACGTCGAGCCCGCGGCGGGCGAAATCGCCCTCGTCCTTGGCGATCCAGAGCGGCAGCATGCTGGACCCGATGTAGAGCGTCGCGACGCGGATCTTTTGCTGCGCCTCGACGCCTCGCAGCGGCGCGAGGAAGGCGAGGAAGGCCGCGAGCGCGATCCACACTTTTGGACGGTAGTTTCTCAAGCCGCTTCTCATACCCGCTCGCGGGAAACGACTGAAAAGCTAGCCCCCACGTCCACCCTTGTCAATGAATTCCGACGCAATCGGCCGCTGTTATTTCTTGCCTTCCATCTCCTTCAGCAATCCTTCAACGCGCTTTAATTCTTCGCCGAAGGCGCCCCAATTGCCCTGGCGCAGATATTCCTGCGCGCGGGTGAAATGCTCCAGCGCCTGGCGCGCGACGTTTTTCTCGGCGCCACCTGCCGGAGCGGGGAGTCCCTCGGCTCTCGCCTGCGCCGCTGCGATGCGGCCGCCGAAGATGCGGTCGAGCGACTGCTCGAGCGTCTCTTCCATCGCGATTTGGTTGCCGAAGGAGACCACGACTCTTTTGAGCTCCGGCAGCGACCCGCGCTCGGCCGCGAGGTAGAGCGGTTGCACGTACAGGAGTGATGCCTCGATGGGGATCGCCAGCATGCTGCCGCGGATGACCTGCGAGCCGCGCTGGTTCCAGAGGCTCAGCTGCTGCGAGATGACGGGGTCCTGATCGATGCGCGCGTCGATCTGCCTGGGACCGTAGATGAGCTTCGCCTTGGGAAAATTGAGCGCGATGAGCTTGCCGTAATTCGGCGCATCGCTCCGCGCCGCGAGCCACGCGCGCATGTTGTCGCGGTTCTTCGGCGTGAAGGGAAGCAGCAGGATGAATTCCTCGCGCGACTCGCCGGGAAGCCGCATGATCGTATAATAGGGCTCGATTTCGATGTCCCGGCCGTCGATCGTGCGGTGCGGAATCGCGAGCACGTCCTCTTTATTGTAGAAGACCTGCGGGTCTTGCATGTGATAGGTGGCGTACATGCGCGCTTGGACGATGAAGAGGTCCTGCGGATAGCGGATATGCGCCTTGAGAGCCGCCGGCATGGCGTCGAGCGGCTTGAACATGCCCGGAAAAATTTTGCCGTACGCCCGGATCATCGGATCATCCGGGCTGCTGACATAAAAGTCGACGCTGCCGTTATAGGCGTCGACGACCGCCTTGACGGAGTTCCGGATGTAGTTGCCGAGGTTCGGCACCGGCTCGGCGTAAGGGTAGTAACTCGAGGTGGTGTAGCCGTCGATGATCCAGAAAATGCGCCCGTCGGCGAGCACGGGATAAACGTCGCGGTCGAATTCGATGAATGGCGCGATCTTGGCGACGCGCTCGCGCACCTGCCGGTAATAGAGAATGCGGCTCGCGCCGCCGATATCGTTCGAGAGTGCGATCCTTAAGGTCGCAAACCGCGCGGAGAAAACCAGCTTCCGCCAGAACGAGCCCACCGCCACGCCGCCGCGGCCTTGATAGTCCGTGTAGACGTTGCGGTCGCCGGCGGGATAGTCGAGCTCCCGCGCCCGCGTCTTGACGAAGACGTAATCGTTCGCGAGCTCACCGAAATAAATCTCCGGTCGGGAGATTTTCAGCGCCTCGATGGAAGAAACCGGCGGGATGTCCTTGATGAAAAATTCCGGCAGTCCCTCCGGCGTCACCTGGTTGACGGGCCCGAAGACGACGCCGTAACCGTGCGTATAGGTCAGATGCTCATTGATCCAGCCCGAATTGTTGAGATGCGGATGCGACAGCTCGCGCACCGACAGCATGACTTGGCGGAGCGCGCCGCCGATCGAGTATCGGTCGTTGTCGACGTCGACAAACTTATAGTAGGTGCGTATCTCTTGCAGCTGCCCGTAGGTCGCGAGCAGCGGCCGGTGCTCCCATAATCGTATATTTTTGATCGTCTGGTCGTTACGCTTTAGATCGGCGGCGGTCAGCCGCTCGTCGGCGGGAAACTCTTTGACTTCGAGCTTGTCGAGTCCGTAGGCGCGACGCGTGAAGTCGATGGTTCGCTCGATGAACGGCCGCTCGGCCGCGACCTCGTTGGGGCCGACGCGGAAGCGCTGTAAAAATGCCGGATAAGCTCCGAGTCCAACGACATGAACGAGGACCAGGGCGGCGGCCGCGAGCAGGAAATATCGAATGCCCGGCCACCAGATTTGAAACACCACGACCACCGCACCGATGAGCGACAGGAAGGCTAGGACGCGCAGGAGAGGCAGCGTCGCGTGCAGCGCCGTATAGCCAGGTCCATAGGCGGCGCCGCTGGAGGAATAGAGCAGCTGGAATCCGTCGAGATAATAGCCTCCCGCTTTGACCAGCAAGAAAACCGCGGCGAGCGCGAGCAGATGCGTCTTCGCCCGCGGACTAAAAGAAAGACCGCGGGGGCCGTACTGGACGCCGCGGTAAAGAACGTAAGCCGCCGCCGTGGCGGCGATCGTGAGGGTCAAGAGAACGATCAGCCAATGGTAAGACGCTGTAAGGAGCGGCAGGCGAAAGATGTAAAAACCGATGTCATTGCCGAAGACGGGATCGCTCAGGCCGAACGGCATCGCGTTGAAGAAAAGAAGCGCGTCCTCCCACTCGCCGGCGCCCTGCGGGCCGGCGATCAACCCGAGCAAGATGCAGGCCGGGAGCAGCAGGCGTCGGATGAGCGGATCGATCAGCTCGGGCCGCGGCAGCTCGAGCGCGTTCTCGAAATCGAGGAAGCGCACGCCGCGCAGCACGCGCGCGGCAAATTTGACGTTGGCATAGAGGACGAGGAAGAAGACCGCGCCGCAGATGAGCGCCAGCAGTAGCTTGACTCCGACGGTGGTCGTGAAGACGTTCGCATAGCCGACTTCCTGAAACCACAGCCAGTCGGTGTAATAGGCAATGCTTTGGCCGAGCGAGAGAACGACAATAAACGCCGCCAAGATTAGAAGGCCGCTTAAGCCTCTCATGGATTTCCTTCCTCGTTGAGTAAAGCGGCGTTGATGCTATAGAAATCCCGGCGCTAAAGCAACGAGGTTGTCGATATGTGAAAAGTTGTCGGGGGCCGAAGCTTCTGATAAAAAGTAATTGTCTGAACCCGTAAAAGCTCGACCGAAGTGACAAATGAGGAGTAAAGCGATGGCCGTACGAGCGTTCATAGTTCTCCTGCTCGCCGCCCTGGCGGGCTGCGCAGGCGAGCTGCCGCGCCGCGAAGCGGCGCCTGCTTCAACCGCAGAACCTGGCGTCAACAAACCAGCCGCACCGACTTTCACCTATCGGCCCGGAAGTTAGACGAGGAAATTAAGGAATTGCCAAAAAAAAGGGCGGCCGTTTGGCCGCCCTTTTTTCTTTACTGACGCTTCCAGGAAAGTATTTTAGGCGGCGCCCACTTTCGGCCGCCACTTATCGAAGCGCCGCTCGAAACGGTCGATCGCCTCGGTCGCAGCCATTCCAGATATAGCGAAGATGAGAACCCCGACGAAGACCTTGTCGGTCTGGAAGGTCGCGCCCGCGACCGTGATCATAAAGCCGATGCCCGCCGTTGCCGCGTAGAGCTCGCCGACCATGACGCCGATGAGCGCCCGGCCGACCGCGAGACGGAGGCCGGTCAAAATGAACGGCACCGTCGAGGGCAGGACGACATTGCGGAAGATCTGCCATTCCGAGGCGCCGAAACTCCGCGCCGCGTTCAACAGGTTGGCCGGCGTTGTCTTGACGCCGTCGCGCGTGTTGATGAGGAGCGGGAAAACCGCACCGAGAAAGATGATGCCGACCTTGGAGAGCATGCCGATGCCGAGCCAGATGATGACGAGCGGGAGGAGCGCTACGCGCGGCGTCGCATTCATCGCGTTGACGAATGGATCGAAGAGATAGGCCATCTTCTTATACCAGCCGACCGCGATGCCGAAGGGGATTGCGACAACGACCGAGAGGACATACCCCCAGGCGAACTCGACACCGCTCACATAGAGGTCGTTCCAGATCTCGCCCGAGCCGAAGAGCTGCACCGCCGCCTTCCAAATGAACGACGGCGCACTCATGAACATGGGATTAACGACCTGGAAGACGCCTCCCATGAGTTCCCAAGTGACTAAAAAGAGCGCCACGGAAATCATGCCGAGGATCTTGCGCTCCTGATTGAGGTAAAATTTGTAAAACCAGGATGCTTCCGCGACTCTGACGTCTAATAATAGTTCTTCGCCTGCCTCGTCGGCCATACTTTCCCTCCTGAAGCCCTTTGACCGGGCGTAGTCTGCTGCTTCCTAACAAGCGGCGAATGAAATGTCAATAAGGAACTCCCCGTAAGCGCGCGACATATTATCGGGTTTTTTCAATATCGAGGCGGCGGCACGAGGCTTTTTAATTTTAGCTTGTTCGTCTTGCAAGTCGAAGCTCGAATTCTCCCCCTTTTCTACGACCAAAATCGACCCTTTTTTTGCTTTACTTCGGCGGCCGTTTTGAGGTACAATTATTCTGGTTGATAAATTCACTAACCCCTAGACTTTAAAGCGAAAATTTACCAGGCCCTTTACCTGAAAGATGGCTTTGAATAAAACCGCCGCCGCGTCCGATTACAACGCCGATAATATTAAGGTTCTAGAGGGACTCGACGCCGTCCGAAAACGCCCCGGCATGTACATCGGGGATACCGGTGAACGCGGCCTCCACCACCTCGTTTATGAGGTCGTCGATAATTCCATCGACGAAGCGCTCGCCGGGTTCTGCGACAAGATCGAAGTTAAAATCCACATCGACAACAGCGTCACGGTGATCGACAACGGCCGCGGCATTCCCGTCGACATCCACGCGACGGAAAAAATCTCCGCCGCCGAAGTCGTGCTCACGAAACTCCACGCCGGCGGCAAATTCGACAAGGCGTCTTATAAAGTTTCCGGCGGCCTGCACGGCGTCGGCCTTTCCGTCGTCAACGCGCTCTCCGAAACGCTGGAAGTCGAGATCAAGCGCGACGGCAAAGTCTACCAACAAGAGTACAAACGCGGCGCGCCTCAGGGGCCGCTCAAAGAGATCGGCCGCTCGGAACAAACCGGCACGCGCGTGACCTTCAAGCCCGACACCGAGATGTTCGAAATCCTCGACTTGAGCTTCGATATGCTCTCGCAGCGGCTCCGCGAGCTCGCGTTTCTCAACAAGGGCATCAGCATCACGATCGAGGACGAGCGCAGCCAGAAAAAGCACGAGCTGCTCTACAAAGGGGGCATCGTTTCCTTCGTCGAGCATCTCAACCGGGCGAAAACGGCGCTCCATACGCAAGTCATTTATCTGCAGGGCGAGAAGGACGGCGTCGACATCGAGATCGCGATGCAGTGGAACGACGGCTATACCGAGAATACCTTCTCGTTCGCGAACAACATCAATACGATCGAGGGCGGCACGCACTTGATCGGCTTCAAATCGGCGCTCACCCGCACGATCAACAGCTACGCGCTCGATTCCGGCCTGCTCAAAAAAGACGACGAAAACCTCCAAGGCGAGGACGTCCGCGAGGGCTTGACGGCGGTTATCAGCGTCAAGGTGCCGGAGCCGCAGTTCGAGGGTCAGACGAAGACCAAGCTCGGCAACAGCGAAGTCAAAGGCATCGTCGAGGCGCTCATCAACGAGAAATTGGCGAGCTATCTCGCCGAGCACCCGGTCGACGCCAAAAAGCTCGTCATGAAAGGCGTCGAGGCGGCGCGGGTGCGCGAGGCGACGCGCAAGGCGAAAGAGCTCGCGCGGCGCAAGGGCGCGCTCGATTCCGGCTCGCTGCCCGGCAAGCTCGCCGACTGCCAGGAGCAGGACCCCGCGTTGAGCGAGATCTTCATTGTCGAGGGCGATTCCGCCGGCGGCTCCGCCAAGCAGGGGCGTGACCGGCGCACGCAGGCGATCCTGCCGCTCAAGGGTAAGATTCTAAATGTCGAGAAGGCGCGCTTCGACAAAATGCTTTCTTCGCAGGAGATTCGCCTGGTGATCACGGCGCTCGGCGCCGGGGTCAAAGACGATTACGATCCCGCCAAGCTGCGCTACCATTCGATCATCATCATGACCGACGCCGATGTCGACGGCTCGCATATCCGCACGCTGCTGCTCACCTTCTTTTATCGCCAGATGCCCGACCTCGTCGAAAAAGGACATCTGATGATCGCGCAGCCCCCGCTCTATAAAATCAAGCGGGGCAAGCAGGAGCGCTACCTGAAGGACGAGACGACGCTCGAAGATTATCTCATCGAGATGGGGACCGAGAACGTCCGCGTCCGCGCAGCCAACGACGGCCACGGACTCACCGGACAGGCGCTGCAGGCCTTTATTAAAAAGGTGGCGCGCTGGGAGAAGCTGATCAATCTCGCCTCGCGCAAGAAAAAGCGCAGCCGGGCGGTCCTTGAGGCGCTGCTCCTCGAAGAGGAGCTCAGCGAAGAGGCGTTGAAAGACGCCGAGGCGCTCAAGCGCATCGAGGCGCGCTTAAAATCGTATATCAATCTGCGGGCTCCGGACGAGGCGCCGCTGTCTTCGAAGCTCGAAGAAGATCCGGAGCATAATTGTTTTAAGCTTATCTGCTCGACGCGGCACAACGGCACGGGGTTGAGAACGGTCATCGACCGCGAGCTTTTGATCAGCCCCGAATACAGGGAGCTTAAGCGGCTTTTTGACGAGCTCACCGGCGGCGGTTATCCGCCTTATATCCTCGAAAACGGCGATCACGGCGCGAAGCTGGGCTCCCTCAAAGAGCTTCTCGAATATGTCATGGAGACCGGCAAAAAAGGCCAGTACATCCAGCGCTATAAAGGCCTCGGGGAGATGAACCCGGAGCAGCTCTGGGAGACGACGATGAATCCCGAGACGCGCGTGCTGCTGCAGGTGCGCGTCGAGGATGCCGTCGAAGCCAACGATATCTTCTCGACGCTCATGGGCGATGAAGTCGAGCCGCGCCGTAAGTTTATCGAGGATCACGCGCTGACCGCGAAGAATCTCGACGTTTAGCCGTAGCGAGCTTGAAGATTCCTGCCGCTTTGAAATTTCTGACCCTGGAACTCGGAACTCGAAAGTAGTTCATGGACGCTTCCGTTAAATCGCAGAAGATTCCCGTCTACATCGAAGACGAGATGCGTCAGTCCTATATGGACTACGCGATGAGCGTCATCATCGGCCGCGCGCTCCCGGACGTGCGCGACGGCCTCAAGCCCGTGCACCGGCGCGTGCTCTACGCGATGTACGACATGGGGAACACCTGGAATACGTCGTACAAGAAGTCCGCGCGCCTCGTCGGCGACGTCATCGGCAAATACCACCCGCACGGCGACGTGGCGGTTTACGATACGATCGTACGGCTGGCGCAGGACTTCTCGATGCGCTACCCGCTGGTGGACGGCCAAGGAA
>DATJFG010000093.1:0-49293 GCA_035495775.1 Verrucomicrobiia bacterium
TAACGGCGGCCCCGAGTGATCGGGGGAAAGTACCACAGAAAAGACACCGCCCGCGAAAGCGGGTAAGGGTGAAAAGGCGAGGTAAGAGCTCACCGGCCCGCCAGTGATGGCGGGCGCACGGCAAACCCCACCCGGAGCAAGGCCAAATAGGAGGGTTGGGCGGTCCGCCCATAGCCCTCGGGTAAGGTCGCTCGACCCCGCGAGCAATCGCGGGGCAAGATGAATGATCGCTGTGGCCTCTTATAGAGGCCATTACAGAATCCGGCTTACCGATCTACTTTAGCCCGATTCTTTTCTCCCGCCGCTCGCATCTACGATATTCGAAATCGCAAAGACGCCGCCAGCTTCGGGCGCGGCGCGGAAGGCGCGTCGCCCACGCCTTGAGAGATAAGTTTCGCAATTTCTCTGCCCGAACAAAACGTCCAACGCGCAGGCCGGGTTTGATGAATCGCGCCCGCGCGCTCGATAGATTTCGCTCCGCCGCATGTCGTTTCCGCCGGCCGAGAACTTAAACGGCCTCCACCCGGCGAGCGCCCGCGGACGGGCTGGAAGCACGCCGGATGCCAGAGGCGCGCCCGCGCCCGTCCGATAGCCGCCGCGCCACCCCTGGGACGGCGTTAAAACGCCGATAATCCGATCCCTATATATTGCGTTTTTTGATAAAAAATTTGCCTATTTGGCACTATTTGTCCTATAGTGTCATCCGCCCCTCCGGCACGGCCGTTTAGGCTGTAAATTTTTTTATTGACAGACCCGAAACATGAAGCTATAAATCGCCCGGTGGGATAAAGTGGGGTGATTGCCCATAACGTCCCGCAACGATCCAATTTGAGGCGTGGTCCATTAGTGGTCCATTAGTGGTCAGGTAGCGGTTATGTTTCGCGGCGCGTTCGAACATACGCTGGATAACAAAGGTCGCTTGAGCATCCCGGCGAAATTTCGCGAGGTGCTCATCGGCAAGGGCGACGAGCGCATCGTCATCACGAACTTCGTCGTCGAGCAGGCGCGCTGCCTCGACGTCTATCCGCTCGATGAGTGGCTGCGCTTCGAGGACGAGGTGCGAAAAAAACCGCGCTTCGAGCGGCGCATGGTTTCATTTCAGAACTACTATCTCGGCGGCGCGAGCGAGTGCGCCGTCGACAAGCAGGGGCGGATTTTGATTCCGCCGCTGCTCCGCGAGTACGCGGGACTCAAGCGCGACGTCGTGCTCGTCTCGGCGCTCGATAAATTTCGCGTGTGGGACCAGCAGACGTGGAAGAAAGTTTTTGCGGAGGCCGAGGAGAAGTTGATGCAGGATCCTGATTTTCTCGGCGACTTGGGACTCTAAGTCAAACGCCCGCGCGCCGCGCCGGGCAGAAGGAGAAAAGGAATGCTGCAGCGAAAAATCATCCAGGACGTTTCGGTCATCGATATCGCCGGCGATATCGATTTTCGCGAGATGATCCGGATCAAGGACGTGATCGGATCGCTCATCGCGCGCGAGCAGACGAAAGTCGTGCTGCACCTGCGGAGCGTCGATCACATCAATTACTTGAGCATCGGCGTGCTGCTGGAGCGTTTAAAAGTTCTCCGCAATTTGAACGGCGATTTGAAGCTCGCGGGCATGACGCCTTACGTGCGCGACATTTTCCGCGTGGTCGGGATGGATCGGTTTTTCGAGGACTACATGACGCTGGAAGACGCCATCGACAGCTTCGACGACGACTGGGAAGGAGACGGCACCTTTCATTAATGGAGTACGCGCACGCGCCGGTGCTGCTCGAGGAGACGATCGAGATCCTCGAGCCGCGGGCGCAGGGAAGATATCTTGACGGCACGCTCGGAGGCGGAGGGCACGCAGAAAAAATACTGGAGCGAAGCGATCCCGGCGGCGAACTTCTGGGCCTCGACTGGGACGACGAGGCGCTCGCCGCGGCGCAAAAAAAACTCGCGCGCTTCGGCGCGCGCGCGATTGTTAAACACGCGAATTTTCGCGACGCCGGCGCGGTCCTCGGCGAGATCGGCTGGCGGCGCGTGAACGGCGCGGTGCTGGATCTGGGCATCTCGTCGCGCCACGTGGACGAGGCGGAGCGCGGCTTCAGCTTTCAAGCCGAGGGGCCGCTCGACATGCGCATGGACCGGCGCCAGCCGCTCGACGCGTCGACGATCGTGAACACGTTTGCGGCCGACGAGCTGGCGCGGGTATTGCGGGAATACGGCGAGGAGCCGCGGGCGCGGCGCATCGCGGCGGCGATCGACCGCGAGCGTCGGCGCGCGCGGATCGAGACGACCAGAGAACTGGCGGATTTAGTGACGCGGACAATCGGTCAAAAACGCGGACACCTCCATCCCGCGACGAAAACTTTTCAGGCGCTCCGTATCGCGGTGAATCGAGAGCTCGAGAACCTGGAGGCATTTTTGGAAAACGGCTACGAACTCCTACACCCGAAGGGACGGCTGGCGATCATCTCTTTTCATTCGCTCGAAGACCGCATGGTGAAGCAGACTTTTCGCAAATGGAGCCGGAGCTGCCTGTGCCCGCCGCGCACGCCCATCTGCACGTGCGGCTGGAGCCAGAAGGTCGTGCTTTTGACGCCGCGGCCGCGCATCGCGTCCACCGCGGAGATCGAGCGCAACCCGCGGGCCCGCTCGGCGAAGCTCCGCGCCGTCGAACGGTTATAAAATTATGGCGCTCGCGCTCGGCAACAAACGGACATGGAGCCTTAATCTCTTCAAGGGGCGCCAGGCCGAGTCGATCCGCGTCGCGGCCGGTGGCGGCTTCCTGCTGCCAGCGCTGCTTGGCCTCGGGCTGCTGGCGATGGCGCTCGCGCACGTGTGGCTTCGCCTGCAGGTCGTGCATATGGGTTACGCTCTTTCGACCGCGACGAAGCTCGAGAGGGAATTGGAGCAGGAAAACCGCGAGCTCAAGGTCGAGCTCGCGACGCTGACGTCGCCGCGGCGCCTGGAAGCGATGGCGCGCGCGCGCCTCGGCATGAGCCAGCCGCAGCGCGGGCAGGTGGTGATTCTGCCATGAGACGCTCGTTCGCCGGCGTGCGGCTTCGCCTCGGCGCCGCCGGGGCATTCTTTCTCGTCATCTTCCTCGCGGTCACGCTGCGGGCGTTCCAACTGCAGATCCTGGACGGCGAAAAGCTCCGGCAGCTGGGCGAGAAGCAGCACTTAAAGGAGATGATCGTGCTGCCCAAGCGCGGCACCATTCTCGATCGCGCGGGCGAGCCGCTGGCGCTCAGCCTCGAAGGGCAGTCGGTATACGGGCGGCCGCGCCGGATCAAGGAACCCAAGACGGCTGCGGCCCATCTCGCGCAAGCGCTCGCGCTCGATTCCGCCGACATCGCCCAGAAGCTCGCCTCGGAGAAATCGTTTATCTGGCTCAAGCGCCAGGTGACGCCGAAAGAGGCCGAGCGCGTCGAGGCGCTCAATATCGACGGCGTGGGAATTTACGTCGAACCCAATCGCTACTACCCGCAAGGGCAGCTTGCGGCGCAGCTTGTCGGCTTTGTCGGCCGCGATTCGCAAGGGCTCGAAGGCGTCGAGATGCACTATGACGACTACCTCCGCGGCGAAAGCGGCTCTTCGGTCGTCGAGCGCGACGCGCTCGGCCGCCGCGTGCTCGTCCAGGGCGTCGAAACGCTGCAAATCCCGCCGGGCTCGGACCTCCAGCTCACGCTCGATACGTCCATCCAGCACTTGGCCGAGCGCGAGCTCGACGCGGCCGCCGCCAAGTACCGCGCCAAGGCCGGCGTCGCGATCGTCGTCGAGCCTTTCACCGGCGAGATCCTTGCGCTCGCGAACTATCCTTTTTTCAACCCGAATAACTTTACACGCCAGTCGTCGAACCAGTGGCGCAACCGCGCGGTCACGGACAGCTTCGAGCCGGGCTCGACGTTCAAGACGATCCTGGCCGCGGCTGCGCTCGAAGAAGGCGTCGTCGGCAAGGAAGATTTATTTTTCTGCGAGAACGGCAAATACGCTTACGCCGGCAAGATCATCCACGACACCCACGAGCACGGCTGGCTTCCTTTCGCCAAGATCATCCAATATTCTAGCAATATCGGCGTGACCAAAGTGGCCGAGAAATTAGGCAAAGAGCGCTACGCGAAATATATCCAGAACTTCGGCTTCGGCCAGCCGACCGGCGTCGATCTTCCCGGCGAGGCGACCGGATCGGTCCGGCGCGCTGAAAAATGGGCGGCGATCGATCTCGCGACGCACGCCTTTGGCCAGGGCATCTCGGTCACGCCCATGCAGCTCGTAATGGCGTACGGCGCGGTCGCCAACGGCGGCTTCCTCATGCGCCCGTTCGTCGTCAAGCGCGCGGTCGGCCCCGACGGCCGCTTGCTATGGGAGAACCAGCCGCACGTCGTCCGGCGCGTCGTGTCCGAGGGAGCCGCGCACACCCTAACTTCGATTCTCAAGGGCGTCGTCGACGAAGGCGGCACCGGCGTGCTCGCAAGCGTCGAGGGCTTCGAAGTCGCCGGTAAGACCGGGACCGCGCAGAAGGCCGAGCACGGCGTCTATACAAAAAAGCGCGTCGCCTCTTTCGTCGGCTTCGTTCCTGCCGATCAGCCCCGGCTCGTGCTGGCGGTCATCCTCGACGAGCCGGAAACGAGCGTGTACGGCGGCACGGTCGCCGCGCCGGCGTTTCGCAACATCGCTGCGGCGACTTTGCAGCGCCTGGCCGTCATGCCGGATAAGGGCGCGCCGCAGCCGTCGGCGCCGGCGCTGCACGAAGCGGCCGCCTCGAAGATTCAACACCGGACCGAGCGCGCGTCCGTGGGCGCCGAAGACGACGTCAATGTGCCGGATTTCATCGGCCTTAGCCTTCGCGAGGCGGTGGAAAGGGCGCGCGCGATGAAAATCAGAGTCGAGATGCGGGGCAACGGCTACGTCGTGAAGCAGTCGCCGGTGCCGGGCGCCGCGTGGGGCAAGGACGGTACGCTGACTCTCAATCTCCAGGGCTAAAGACGATGAAACTCGGCGAGCTCCTGCGAGCGGGCGAAGTGGAAGAGGCACAAGGGAATCTGGAGCGCGCGGTTGCGGGCCTCGCCTACGACTCGCGGCAGGTAAGGCCCGGCTTTGTCTTCTTCGCCGTTCCCGGCGCGAAAAGCGACGGCCATGAATTCATCCCGGACGCGCTGGCGCGCGGCGCCGCCGCCGTCGTCGTCGAACGGCGCGTGGCAGAGCCCGGAGACGCCGCGTCGATTCGCGTGCGCGACGTCCGCAGGACCATGGGCCATTGGGCGGCGCGTTTCTACGAATATCCGGGTCGGAAACTCCGCGTCGCCGGCGTCACCGGCACCAACGGCAAGACCACCGTCACCTATCTGCTCGAATCGGTCTTTCGCGCCGCCGGCATGGCCGCCGGTGTCGTCGGCACCGTGAATTACCGCTACCGCGACTGCGCCCTGCCGGCGCCGCACACGACACCGGAATCGATCGACCTCCAGCGCCTGCTCGCCGAGATGGCGCGCGCCGGGGTCGAGGGCGTCGCGATGGAAGTCTCCTCCCACGCGCTCGAGCTCGAGCGCGTGCGCGGCATCGACTTCGACGTCGCGATCTTCACCAACCTCACGCGCGATCACCTCGATTTCCACGCCGACATGGAGCATTACTTTCAGAGCAAGAGCAAATTTTTCACGGATTACTTGCCGGCGAGCGTCAAGCAAAAGAAATCCGCGATCATTCACGGCGGCGACTCCAGGGGGCGGGATCTGCTCAACAAGCTCGTCGCGCTGGGGATCGAGACGGTCAGCTACGGCCACGATTCCCAATGGGATGTGCATCCGGTGGAGGTCCGCGGCGACCTCGAAGGATTGCGCGGTAAAATTCAAATGCGCGAATGCGCGATCGCGTTCTCTTCTCCGCTCATCGGCTCGATCAACCTAGAAAATATTCTCGCCGCCGCGGCGGCCGCTTTCGCGTTGGGCATCGAGCCGGAGGCGATCGCGCGGGGCATCGGCGCGCTGAAGAGCGTTCCCGGACGGCTCGAGAAAGTCGAGAACGGCCGCGGCGTCACGGTGCTGGTCGATTATGCCCATACGCCCGACGCGCTGGAGCGGGCCCTCATGCTCTTGAAGCCGTTGACCTCAGGCCGCCTCATCGCGGTCTTCGGCTGCGGCGGCGACCGCGACCGCGGCAAGCGGCCGATCATGGGCGAGGCCGGCGCGCGGCTCGCCGATGTCGCCATCTTGACTTCCGACAATCCGCGCACCGAAGAGCCGCTGAAGATTCTCCAAGAGGTCGAGGCCGGCGCGAAGAAAGCCGGGGTGAAAAAGGCTTCGACTGCCGAGGTCGAAACGCGCAGGGCGAGACTCGAAGCCAAGTTTTATCTCGTCGAGTGCGACCGGCGCGCGGCGATTCGCCTCGCGCTCTGCCTCGCGGGTCGCGGCGACCTCGTTCTCCTCGCGGGCAAGGGGCACGAGGATTATCAGATTCTTGGGACCGAAAAAATTCATTTCGATGATCGCGAGGTGGCGAGAGAGGAGTCGGAGAAGCTGTCGGCCGTCGGCGATTCAGGGAGGAATTAAGAACATGAACGGAGTCGATCAAAATGCCATGGACGTTGGAGCAGATTTTATCGGCGACGGGCGGGAAGATCATGACACCGGGAACGCGCGGCGCTTTCGGCGAGGTTGTGACGGATTCGAAGAAGGTCGCGGCGAATTCCGTCTTCGTCGCGCTCAAGGGCCAGAAATTCGACGGTCATCGCTTTGTGACGGACGCAGCACGCCGCGGCGCGGGATGTCTGATCGTCCATAAAAAAGTTCCGCTCGCGCGGCTGAAAGGCGCGGCGGTCGTCCGCGTCGGCGATACTCTCGAGGCGCTGGGGGCGCTCGCGCATCACCGGCGGATGGCCTTGGGGCCGAAGGTGCTCGCGATCACGGGCTCGAACGGAAAGACCACGACCAAGGAGATGGTCGCGGCGATTCTTGAGCGGGGCGTATTGAAGGGCGGATCTCTTAGAGGACGCGTGCTGAAGACCGAAGGCAATTTCAACAATCTCGTCGGACTGCCGCTCACGCTGTTGCGCCTATCCGAGCGCGACCGCGCCGCCGTGGTGGAGCTCGGCACGAGCAATCCCGGCGAGATCGCCCGCCTGACGCGCATCGCCGCGCCGGACGTCGCGATCGTGACCTCCGTCGGGCCGGCACATCTGAGCGGCTTAAAAACCGTCGCCGGAGTCGCCCGTGAAAAAGGACAGATCTTTCGCGGCCTCCGCCGCGGCGGCGTCGCCGTGATCAATCTCGACGACCTATGGACCCGCCGCATCGGCGATAAGTTGAAAGGCAAGAAAATCACTTATGGAAAAAGCGGCCGCGTGCGCGCCGAGAGCGGCAGGGCTCTCGGCGCCGGCGGCACGCAATTGGTTCTCCGTGCCGGCGGAAAGCGCGCTCGGGTCCGGCTCAAATTCTCCGGCGCGCACAATTTATCGAACGCTCTCGGAGCGGCGGCCATGGCGTATGCCGTCGGCATCAATCTCCGCGCGATTCGCGCCGGCTTGGAGGCCGCGCGGCCATTCTCGATGCGCATGGCCGTCGAGCGGTGGAACGGCATCGGCGTTATCAACGATGCTTACAATGCCAATCCCGCTTCGATGGAGGCGGCGATCAAGACCCTCGCGGAGATGAGCGGGCGCGGTAAAAAATTCGCTGTCCTCGGCGATATGCTCGAGCTCGGCGGCGAGACGCGAAAGCGCCACATCGTACTCGGACGACAGGCGGCGGATTACGGCGTCGACCGGCTCTACGTTTTAGGCAAACAGGCGCGGCTCGTGCGGCAGGGGGCGCTCTTTACCGGCATGGACGAGAAGCGGGTCATTGTCGGAAACAGTCATCGGCAAATTGCCAAGTTGATCCGGCAAGAGCTGCGGCCGGGCGATTGGATTCTCTTCAAAGGCTCGCGCGGGATGAAAATGGAAAAAGTCTTGGCGGCCGTAAAGGCCGGCGGAGCGTGAATTTGCTTTACTACTTTCTCTACCCGCTGCATACGACCTATTCGGGATTCAACGTCTTCCGCTATATCACCTTTCGCGCCGCGATCGCCGCGCTCACGGCGCTGCTCATCTCCTTCATGTTCGGCCCGTCGCTCATCCGCTCGCTGGCGGCGATGCAGATGAAGCAGCCGATCCGCGAGGACGGCCCGGCGGGCCACGCGGTAAAGGCGGGGACGCCGACGATGGGCGGCGTGCTCATTATTCTCGCGCTATTTTTCTCAACCATCATGCTGGCCGACATCACCAACGTCTACATCACGCTCGCGATCGTGGTGACCGGCGGCTTCGCGGCGATCGGCTTCGTCGACGACTCGCTCAAGCTCAAGCGGAAGTCGAGCCATGGGCTCTCGGCGCGCGCGAAATTTCTGCTGCAGATGGCCGTGGCGTTCATCGCCGCCGTTATCCTTTATCGTCAGCCCTTTTTCAGCGGGGTCATCGCGGTGCCGTTTTTGAAAAATCTGCATCCGGACCTCGGCGTCTGGTACATTCCGTTCGCGATGCTGGTGATCGTCGGCGCCTCGAACGCCGTCAATCTGACCGACGGCCTCGACGGCCTCGCGATCGGTCCGGTCATGGTCGGCGCCGCGACTTATGCGTTTATCGCCTATGTCACGGGCAACAAGATCCTGGCGGAATATCTCCAGATCCCCTACGTCGCCGGCGTCGGCGAGCTCAGCGTCTTCTGCGCCGCCGTCGTCGCTTCGGGCCTCGGTTTTCTGTGGTTCAACGCCTATCCGGCGCAGATGTTCATGGGCGACGTCGGCTCGCTCTCGCTCGGCGCCGCGCTCGGCATCACCGCGCTCATGACGAAAAACGAAGTATTGCTTGTGATCGTGGGCGGCGTCTTCGTGATCGAGGCGCTCTCGGTGATCTTTCAGGTCGCCTCGTACAAACTGCGACGCAAGCGCGTCTTTCTCATGGCGCCGATCCATCATCATTACGAGCTCAAGGGATGGCCCGAGCCGCAAATCATCGTGCGCTTCTGGATCATCTCGATCGTCTGCGCCGTCGTCGCGCTGAGCACGCTGAAACTGAGATAGTGAGGAGTGAGGCGTGGGGAGTGAGTTAGAAAAAGATTTGTCTCGGGGGAGAGAGCAACGGAGTCTTGCACTGCTCACTGCTCACTGCTCACACCTCACTGGTATATGGAACTCAAGGACAAAAGGGTGATGGTGCTGGGTCTCGCTCGCACCGGCATCGCCGCCGCGCGCTTTCTCGCCGAGAACGGCGCGGAGGTGATCGTCAGCGACCGCAGAGCGGAGACCGAGCTTGCGAACGAGAAAACGGCGCTCGCCGGCGTCAACGCGCGCTTCTTCCTCGGCGGCGAAGATCCGGCGTCGCTCGAAAACATCGATGTCGTGATTCCGAGCCCCGGCGTGCCGCAGGAGAATCCGCTGCTGCGGGCGGCCATGCGGCGCGGCATTCCGATTCTCAGCGAAGTCGAGCTCGGCTACCGCTTCGTGCGCGCGCCGCTGATCGCGATCACCGGCACGAACGGCAAGAGCACGACGACATCGCTCGTCGGCGCGATGCTCAAGACGGCGGGCGCGAACGCTTTCGTCGGCGGCAACATCGGCGCGCCGCTCATCGGCTTCGCCGGTAAAAAGTGGGACTGGGGCGTGGTCGAGATCAGCAGCTTTCAACTCGAATGGGTGGAAGCGTTCCGCCCGAAAATCGCCGTGCTGCTGAACCTGACCGAGGACCATCTCGACCGCTACGCGAGCTTTAGCGATTACTGCGCCGCCAAGGAGCGCATCTTCGCCGGCCAGGAAAACGATGATGTCGCGATCTTGAACCGCGACGACCCACTGGTGTGGGAGATCAGAAACCGCCTTCGGGCGGGGGTTGTCTCCTTCGGCTGGTCGGCCGTTGCCGAAGGGGTTTACGCGACAAAAGACGAAATCGTCTGGCGCCGCGGCGGCGGGGAGGAGCGCTTTGCGCTTAAGCGCGCGCAAATCCAGGGCGTCCACAACGTCGAGAATATGATGGCGGCCGTCGCCGCCGCAAAGGCGGCCGGCGCATCGGCGGCGGCGATTCAAAGCGCGATCGAAGGCTTCGCCGGTCTCGCGCACCGGCTCGAATTCGTGCGCGAGAAAAACGGCGTCCGTTACTTCAACGACTCGAAAGGCACGAACGTCGGCGCGGTGATCAAATCGCTCGCCGGCTTTTCCGCGCCCGTGATTCTCTTGGCCGGCGGCGTCGACAAGGGCGGCGAATACGCGCCGCTCGCGGGCGAGATCCGCCGCACCGTCAAGAAGTTGATCCTGTTCGGCGCGGCGAAAGAAAAGATCCGTGCGGCGCTGGGCGATTTGACCGAAACGGTCATCGTCGACAGCCTGGAGGCCGCCGTGCGCGAGGCCGCGGCGTCGACCCGCGCGGGAGACGTCGTGCTGCTCTCGCCGGCGTGCTCGAGCTTCGACATGTTTCGCGATTACACGGAAAGGGGAAAACGATTCCGCGCGCTGGTGCAGGCGTTATGAAGGACAGCCTCTCCGTCGACGGCTGGATCCTCTTCGCGGTCGCGGCGCTGCTCGCGATCGGCATCACCATGGTGTTGAGCACGAGCTACCTCTACGCGCAGGAGCGCTTCGGCGATGGAACCTATTTTTTCCGCAAGCAGCTGATCGCGGCGGCGATCGGCCTCGTCGGGCTGGTCATCATGGCGGCGCTGCCGGCCGCCCTGTATCGCAGGATCGCTTATCCATTGATGGGATCGGTGCTGCTCGTTCTGATCTTGCTGCTGATTCCCGGCATCGGCGCGACGCGCGGCGGCGCGCGCCGCTGGCTCGTCCTCGGCGGTTTCGCCTTTCAGCCCGCCGAGCTCGCGAAGCTCTCGCTGCTGCTTTATCTCGCCTCCTCGCTGGCGAAAAAGACCGACAAAATGGCGAGCTTCACGCTCGGTGTGCTGCCGCATCTCCTGATCGGCGGAATATTCATCGGGCTCATCGTGCTCGAGCCCGATCTCGGCACCGCCGTGACTCTCGGCCTGTTGCTGTTGCTCATGCTCTTCATCGCCGGCGCCAAGCTCTCTCACCTCGCGTGGCTCGGCGCCTCGGCGCTGCCCGTGATCGCCGCCGCCGTGATGGGCGCCGAGTACCGGCTGCGGCGGCTGATGGTTTTTCTCGATCCGTGGCGCGACGCGTCGAAGAGTGGCTTTCAGATCATCCAGTCCTATATCGCCTTCGGCTCGGGCGAGCTGCTCGGGCGCGGCCTCGGCGAGAGCCGCCAGAAGATGTTCTACCTCCCCGAGGCGCACACCGATTTTATTTTTTCCGTCATCGGCGAAGAGGTGGGACTTTTGGGCGCGCTCGGAGTGCTGGCGCTGTTCGCGGTGATCATTATCCGCGGACTCAAGCTCACGGGCAAGATTGAGGAGCCGTTCAGTCAGTATCTCGCCTTCGGTTTGACCACGCTGCTCGGCCTTCAGGCGTTGATTCACATGAGCGTCGTGATGGGGCTGATGCCCACAAAAGGTCTGGTGCTGCCGTTCATCAGCTACGGCGGCTCGGCGATGATGGTGAATTTGATCGAGGCGGGGATGCTGCTCGGCCTCTCGCGCGGGAGAAGATGAAGTGCGCGTTATCATTGCCGGCGGCGGCACCGGAGGCCATCTGTTCCCCGGGCTCGCCGTGGCGCAGGAATTCAAGCAGCGTGACGCGATGACGGAGATTTTGTTTGTCGGCACGTCGCAGGGCATCGAGACGCGGGCGGTTCCCGCGGCGGGCTTTCCATTGGAACTGATCCCCGTGCGCGGGCTCAAGGGCAGGGGAGTGCGCGGTTTACTGCAGGGAATTTATGGGATTCCCGCAAGCTTGGTCCGCTCGCTTAAAATTCTCCGGCGCTTCCGTCCCAATTGTGTGCTGGGCGTCGGCGGCTACGCCTCCGGCCCGGTCCTGCTCGCCGCGAAGGTGCTGGGAATCCGCTCCGCGGTCATGGAGCAGAACCTCCGGCCCGGGCTTACGAATCTGGTGCTCGGCAAAATCGCCGATCGTGTCTTTACGGCATACGAAAGCAGCGCCGAATTTTTTCCCCGTGGGCGCGTCGTCGAGACCGGCAATCCGGTGCGCTGGCGCGCGCTGCCCGATGTCGCCAAAGACGGAAAGTTTACGCTGTTTATCTTCGGCGGCAGCCAGGGGGCGCGGCGTATTAATCAAGCGGCCGTCGACATGCTGAAGCGACTGGAGGACATGCGCTCGTTACTCAGAATCGTCCATCAGACCGGATCGCTCGA
Source organism: Verrucomicrobiia bacterium (assembly GCA_035495775.1). Taxonomy (GTDB): domain Bacteria; phylum Desulfobacterota; class Binatia; order UBA9968; family UBA9968; genus JAJPJQ01. The sequence goes on from DATJFG010000093.1 coordinate 12,222, forward strand.
TTTCGAGGCGATGCGCGCCGCGTACGACGGGCTGCCGTTTGAGGCCGAGGTCGTGCCGTTTATCGACCGCATGGATTTAGTCTACGCGCGCGCCGATCTCGTCGTCTGCCGCGCGGGCGCGGCGACGATCGCCGAGCTGACGGTGTTCGGCAAGCCGGCGGTGCTCGTTCCGTATCCCTACGCGGCGTACGACCATCAGCGCCTGAACGCCGAGGCGCTGGTCGAGCGCGGCGCGTCGGAGATGATTCTCGACCGCGAGCTCGACGGAGAAAAATTGGCCGGGCGCGTGCGGGCCCTTTACGGCGACCGCGCGCGGCTAAAGACAATGGCGGAAGCGGCGAAGCGCCTCGGCCGGCCGGAAGCGGCGGCGCGCATCGTGGATGAATGCTCTTCGTTGGCGGCGGGATAAAACGGATTAAGTTGTTGCGATGTTCGAAAAAAAACATCGGGTCCATTTCGTCGGCATCGGCGGTATCGGCATGAGCGGTATCGCCGAGGTCCTGCTCAACCTGGGCTACAAGGTGTCGGGCTCGGAGCTGCGCGAGAGCGACGCGACCGAGCGCCTCCGCGCGCTCGGCGCGGAGATCTTTTTCGGCCACCGTGAAACTAACCTGAGCGGCGATCCATCGGTCGTCGTGATCTCGACCGCGGTTAAATATACCAATCCCGAGGTGGTCGAGGCGCGGCGAAGGAGCATCCCGGTCATCCCGCGCGCCGAGATGCTGGCGGAGCTGATGCGCATGAAATACGGCGTTGCCGTCGCCGGGAGCCACGGCAAGACCACCACGACGTCGATGATCGCCGCGGTCATGAGCGCGGCGGGCCTCGATCCCACCATGGTGATCGGCGGCCGCGTCCGTGCGCTCGGCAGCAACGCGCGCCTCGGTCAGGGGGCTTTTCTCGTCGCCGAGGCGGACGAAAGCGACGGAACTTTTCTCCTGCTCTCGCCCACCATCGCGGTGGTGACGAATATCGACCGCGAGCACATGGATTTCTATCAGAGCATGGAGCGCTTGAACGAAAGCTTTCTCGAATTTATCAACAAGGTGCCGTTCTACGGCCTCGCGGTTCTTTGTCTCGACCATCCGAACGTCCGCGCGCTCGTCCCGAAAGTCAAAAAGCGCTTCGTCACCTACGGCTTCGCGCCCGATGCGGAATACACCGCTCGGGACGTCGAAGTTCGCCCCATGGAAGTGGAGTTCACCGTAGCCCGCTCCGGGAAGACGCTCGGACGCATCAAGCTGCACTCGCCCGGGCGCTACAGCGCACAAAACGCGCTCGCCGCCGTCGCAGCCGCTGACGAGCTGGAGATCCCGTTTGATAAAATCGCCGCGGGCCTGCAAGCGTTTGCCGGCATTCAGCGGCGCTTCGAGATCAAGGGAGAAGCCGCCGGTGTGCTCGTGATCGACGACTACGGGCACCATCCCGTCGAGGTCCAGGCGACGATCCAGGCGATCCGCGACAGCTGGAAGCGGCCGCTCACGGTCGTCTTTCAGCCGCACCGCTTCAGCCGCACGCGCGACTTATTCGATGAATTTCTCATCTCGTTCGACAACGCCGATCGCCTCGTCCTGACGGAGATTTATTCGGCCGGCGAAGAGGCGCTCGACGGCGTGTCGGCGAAGTCGCTCTACCAGGCGATCAAACAGCGCGGCCACCTGGACGTCGCTTATGCGGAAAAGGACGAGATTATCCCGCGGCTCCTGGCGCAGTTGAAGGCCGGCGACATCGTGCTCACGCTCGGCGCCGGCGATATTTACAAGATCGGCGAGCGGCTGGTTCAGGAGCTGCAAAAGTGAGTTGGGCTCTGATGGCGAGAGACAGCGGAACAAACTTGCTCGACTCCCTCTCGGGGATTCCAGGCCTCAAGGTGAAGACCGCCGAGCCGATGGCGCGCTACACGACGATGAAGATCGGCGGGCCGGCGGATTATTTCATCGAGGCCGAACTGAACACCGCGCTTGCGCGGGCGCTCAAGCTCTTGAGCGCGCACGACGTCCGCGTCTGCCTTCTCGGCAAGGGCAGCAACATCCTGGTGAGCGACCGCGGTATTCGCGGCGCGGTCATTCGTCTCGGCGAGGAATTCAAGCGCGCGTCGTGGCGCGAAGAAGGCCGCGCCTCCGTCCTTGCCGGCGCGGCGTTTGCCATGACGCAGCTCGTGCGCGAGGCGGCGCGCCGCGGCTTGGCGGGACTCGAATTCGGCGAGGGCATACCGGGCAGCGTCGGTGGCGCGCTGTATATGAATGCCGGCGCGTACGGCTCCGAGATGGAAAAGATCGTCGAGCGCGTCGATGGGATGACATCCGCCGGAGAAGCCGTCGTCTTTGACCGCCAGGAGATGACCTTCAGCTACCGCGACTCGCATCTGCCGCCCGGCACGGTCGTGACCGGTGTGACGATGCGGCTGGAAAAAAAAGATCCCGCCGAGGTGAGCGCGAAAGTGCGCGAGCTCGTCGCCCGGCGCAAGCAGAGCCAGCCGGCAGGTTTTCCCAACTCCGGCTCGATGTTTCAGAACCCTCCGGGGGATTTCGCCGGCCGCTTGATCGAGGCCGCCGGCTTCAAAGGGAAGCGCCTCGGCGACGCGCAGATCTCCGACCGGCACGCGAACTTCATCGTCAATCACGGCGGCGCGCGCGCCATGGAGGTGAAGCAGCTGATGGACGCGGCGCGCGCCGAAGTGAAGGCGCGCTTCGGCATCGAGCTCGTGCCCGAAGTGCGCTTTTGGGGCGAATGGTAAGCGAGGCATGAAGCTGTTTTCCTCGCGCGACAACAAGAAGGCCGAGGCCAAAGGCCGCTATCTCCGGCTCGTCATCGAGATGCTCCTCGGTGTCGGTCTCGCCGCGCTGTTCGTCTCCATCGATTGGGAAGGCGCGATCGCCGCCGCGCTCGGCGCGCGCGACCGCTTTCTCGACCACGAGATTTTCTCGGTGCGCGAGATCAAGGTGAAAGCCGGCGAGAAGGTCGGCGGCAGCGAGATCGTCGCCACGGCGGGCCTGAGCGACGGCATCAGCATCTGGCGCGTCAATCCACAGGCGATCGAGAAAAAGATCGCGCGCCATCCATGGGTCAAGCGCGTGCTCGTCCGGCGCGAGTTCCCGCGCCGCGTCGTGATCGAAGTCGAGGAACGCGAGGCCAAGGCGATTGCCGCGCTGGGGAAGCTCTACTACGTCGACGGCGAAGGCTACATTTTCAAACCCGTCGAAGCGGGCGAGCGCACCGATTATCCGCTGCTCACCGGCATCAAGCCGCAAGATCTGCAATATCCCGCCGGCTACGCGACGCGCCAGCGCATCCAGGAGGCGCTCAGGCTAAACGACGCGATCGGAAAAGAGCCCTTCGCGCTTTCGGAGATCCGTTTTCTGCCGCGCGAAGGAATCGTCGCCTATCCGGTCGGCTACCGCATTGCGCTGACGATGGGCTCGGGCGATTGGGAGGACAAAATCAAGCGATTGCGCAAGGTGATCGCGCTGTGGAAAGGCAGCGAAGAGCGCCTCGCCGTTCTGGACGTGAGATTCCGCGACCAGGTGGTCGCGCGCATGCGAAAGAGCTGAAGCGAGAGGGGGAGAACTCAAGATGGGCAAGAGAAACAACATCGTGGTCGGTCTCGACATCGGCACATCGAAGGTTTGCGCGGTGGTGGGAGAGATGACCGACCGCGGCGTCGAGGTCATCGGCGTCGGCTCGCATATCTCGCAGGGGCTCCGCAAGGGCGTCGTCATCAACATCGAGAGCACGGTCGAATCGATCAAGAAGGCGGTCGAAGAGGCGGGCATGATGGCTGGCTGCGAGATCAACTCGGTCTTCACCGGCATCGCCGGCGGCCACATCAAGGGCTTTAACAGCCACGGCATCGTCGCGGTCAAGAACAAAGAGGTGAGCCCGCGCGACGTCGAGCGCGTGATCGACGCGGCGAAGGCGGTCGCGATCCCGATGGACCGCGAGGTGCTGCACATCCTGCCGCAGGACTACATCATCGACGAGCAGGACGGCATCAAAGAGCCGCTCGGCATGTCCGGCGTGCGCCTGGAGGCGAAGGTCCATATTGTCACCGGCGCCGTCACCTCGGCGCAGAACATCGTCAAATGCTGCAACCGCACCGGCCTCAACGTCGCCGACATCGTGCTCGAGCCGCTCGCGTCCGCCGAGGCGGTCCTGACCGAAGAGGAAAAAGAGCTCGGCGTCGCGCTCGTCGACATGGGCGGCGGCACGACCGACATCGCGCTGTTCCACGACGGCGCCGTCAAGCACACGGCCGTGCTCGCCATCGGCGGCAATCATCTCACGAGCGACATCGCCGCCGGGCTCCGCACGCCGATCGCCGAGGCGGAGCGCATCAAGCAGCGCTACGGCTACGCCCGCACCTCGATGGTGACGAGAGACGAGCGCGTCGAGGTGCCGTCGGTCGGCGGGCGCAGCTCGCGCACGATCACGCGGCAGATCCTCTGCGAGATCATCGAGCCGCGGCTCGATGAGATCTTCCAGCTCTTCCGCCGCGAGATCGTGAAATCGGGTTACGAGGGCTGCCTCTCCTCCGGCGTCGTATTGACCGGCGGCTCGACGTTGCTGCCCGGCATGATCGAGATGGCCGAAGAGGTGCTCGGCATGCCGGCGCGTCTCGGCCTGCCGATGCACGTCCACGGCCTCAGCGACGTGATCGCGAGCCCGATCTACGCGACCGGCGTCGGCCTCGTGCTCTACGGCATGAAGCGGCAGGACAAGAATTTTTTCCGCATGCGCGAGAACAACGTCTTGGGCAAAGTGAAGGGGCGAATGGCGGATTGGCTGAGCGAGTTTTTTTAGAGGGTCTTTTGAAACAATATTTATCGCAGACGCCGAACGGCGGCCTGCTCAACGACAAGGAGGAGCCATGTTTGAGTTAGTCGAGCATATCCAGCTGGGGGCGCGCATCAAGGTCATCGGCGTCGGCGGCGGCGGCGGCAACGCGGTCAACACGATGATCGCGGGCAAGCTCACCGGCGTCGACTTCATCGTCGCGAACACCGACGCGCAGGCGCTCGAGGCGAACCGCGCGTCCGTGAAGCTCCAGCTGGGCGAGGAGATCACCAAGGGGCTCGGCGCCGGCGCCAATCCCGAGGTCGGGCGCCGCGCCGCGATGGAAGACGAGGCGAAGCTGCGCGAGTATCTCGACGGCGCGGACATGATCTTCATCACCGCCGGCATGGGCGGCGGCACCGGCACGGGCGGCGCGCCGGTGATCGCCAAGGTCGCGCGCGCGATCGGCGCGCTGACGGTCGGTGTCGTTACCAAGCCGTTCGTCTTCGAAGGGAAGAAGAGAATGCGCCAGGCGGACGAAGGCATTCAGGAGCTCAAGGCGAATGTCGATACGCTGATCGTGATCCCGAACCAGCGCCTCTTGAGCATCGCCGCGCGCACCACGACGATGCTCGAGGCCTTTCATAAGGCGGACGACATCCTGCTCCAGGCGGTGCGCGGTATCTCGGACTTGATCATCACGCCCGGACTGATCAATCTCGATTTCGCCGACGTGCGCACGGTGATGGCGGAGATGGGGCTCGCGCTCATGGGTGCGGCGACGGCGGCGGGCGAGAACCGCGCGGTCGAGGCGGCGCAGAAGGCGATCTCGAGCCCGCTGCTCGAAGACATCTCCATCCACGGCGCGCGTGGACTTCTCATTAACATCACGGGCGGCGCCGATCTGGGACTCCACGAAGTCAACGAGGCGGCGACGATGATCCAGGAAGAGGCGCACGACGAAGCTAATATCATCTTCGGCGCGGTCATCGACGAGCGCATGAAGGACGAGATCCGCGTGACGGTGATCGCGACCGGCTTCGGCGAGCGCGACGAGCAAAGAAAGCCGTCTTCGCTCGCGAGCCTCGCGGGCGCGAACAACACCCCGAAGAAGAAAGTCGTTCATCTCGGCACGATCGTCGACGACCTCGACGCGCCGACCTGGCAGAGGAACAAGCGCGAAGAAGAACCGGCCGAGCGCACGTCGATGCAGTTCAGTCAGGACGACGATGATAAGTTCGACGTGCCGACGTTCCTGCGGCGACAGATGGACTAAAAGCGGCGGCGACAAAAGGTTGAGCATCGTGCGGGACACGACTCGGAGACCCCCTCCGAGAATCTCGCACGAAAAACCCGCATCTCGATTGATCGAAGACGGCGTAAAGAACCGCTGCCTACGCTCTCGTTCCGACTGAGTTATCGGTGCCGTGCGCGGCTACACCGGAATATTGATTCTCCGGACCCAATCCGAAAGCGACCAGTTGATATAAATCCCGCTCCCACTAACTCGCCGTTGGGAATGATGACGTCGGCGCCGTCCGGCGTACGCAGCACGCTAGCGCGGAAACCGATTTTGCCTACCTCGCCAAAAATATTCCCTATCTCGATGAAATCGCCGACCTGCGCGGGAGCGGCCATGTTACGGCGAGGATCGTCACCGATCATACAACCGCGCGGAGAAACGGCCGCAAAATCCAGATCGAGGCCCCGAGCAGTTCCACGATGAAGGGCACCGCGATAACGTTGTGTGTGGTGTCGCGCTTGATTTCCGCCATGTCCAAGGCCTCGATTTGTTTTCCTATCCGACGGGGATCGTGACGATCGGCGCGCCCTGCTTATCGCCCGTGTCGGTGAGCGTGAAGAGAAACATGATAAAAGAAAAAAGTCGCTTGGAAGCGAAGTCTTTGTCGTCGATCCAATACCATTCTTGACGATACGGCACCGCGGCATAGGCGTCGTCGGGTTTTTGCGAGGAGCTGAGAATCCGGATCAGCGCCGGCACGGGAGCACCGTTGAAGATCTCCGGCTCGGGGGAAGGAAAGGTGCGCTTTTGCTCCACGTCGGCCGCCGGTACATCAATATAAGAGGAGAGATCGGTAAGGATTTCGAGCACGGAACGGGTAAGCAGCGCTATCTCGCGGTCACTAGCGGCCACCGAGCCGTAAACCACGTTAAATTCTTCTGCCTTCGGATCGAGACCGAGGAGTTTGCGTACTTCGTCACGCTCCGCGTCTACCGCTGGGTCTGGCTTCTTTCTGAACAAGAGTAAGGACGCCGTTTGGTCACCGCTTCTTTTCACGCGCAGGCCGATCTGTCCGGATTGCTGAATGTTGCGCAGCTTCTCGATCAGCGAAAAAAACTCGGGATCGGCCTCGCGCGCTCGTGCGCCATAGCCGTAGCGGCTATGAATGCCGTTGATGGTATGCACGGTGAGCCGAAACACTACGTCGGCCGGATAGCCGGCCTGGAGAAAACTTAGAATCGCCGCGGGCGGGATCGGAGTCATGAGACTGCGGGCGAATTTTTCCCCGCTGAGGGGCGAGTAAGTGACGGTCGGCTTTTCTCCGTAAGTTCCCGCGGCGGTAACACCCGCCACCGAACTAAAGGGATTGTTGAACCAGGAGCCCGAAACTCCAAATGTGCCCTGATAGCCGGTCTGGGTGATCACCGAGGCGACATCCAGAAACACCGGCGCATCCGCATAGCGGACCTTGACGAGATTGAGCAGCATCTGCGCCTTCCAGGAATCGGAAATCGCCGCAATGTAATCGAACCGGTCACGCGCCACAGTGCGGGGACCGATGCTCGCGCACGCGCCGAGGCCGAAGGAAAAGAAGATAAGAAGCGACAAGATTTTTTCCCGCATGTAAGTCCCCGCAATCAGTTTTGAAACGCCTTCCGCGTCCAGATCCGTCCGTCGAGCCAGTAGTGGCAGAACAGGCCGCCGAGTCCCAGCGGAGCGAGCCACGATAATTGCAGCGCGCCGCCGACGACTGCGCCGGAAAATCCCAAGACCGGCCAGAAGAGAAAAGATACGATCGACACACGCGTGGCGGCGGCTCCGCTTACAGGACCATGACCCGACGGGGGGCGCGCCATCGCGTACGTGAAGTAGAGGTATTGAATCTCGTGATGAACGGCGAGCACCAGAAGAAAGGACGCGTTCGTCGCGCCGAGCGCATAGCTGCTGCCGAACGCGGCGGCGTGCGCGAGCACGATCCACCATTCGCCGGGATGAACCCAAGCAGCAGGCCGCTTGCCGCCGCGGGCGATGCGTCTTTGCCAGAGGACCCAGGCGACGTAGACGATCACGGCAAGCGCCGCGGCGATGCCGATGAGCGCGGTCGTCAGGGCGCCGAGGTCGAGGGCCAGGTAAGGATCGCCTTCATACTTGGCCGGGGAGCCGTGCGTGAACGCGAGCGTCGCCGCGAGCATCGGTAGATAAATCGCGGCCCGGAAAAAAAGATCGTGCGTCCGCGACACCGGCCCGCCGCTCTGCCGCTGATAATAGCGCGCCACGCCGAAACTCTGCCGCCCGCGATGCCAGACCGCAGCGTACATTGCGATTGATGTGAGAAGAACTTGATGGCCCCCGACGGCGAGGCCATAGGTCAGCGCCAAAATCATCAAAGACGCCGCGAGCACGTCGCCCGGCTGGCGGCGCCAAAGCCGGCGGCGGATCACCGCGTCGTACGTGGCGCCCAAATGGAATTCGGATAAGACAAAATCGAGCGCGTCGAGCTCGCGATCGCCGCGCAGCAAAATCAGAGCGACGGCGGCGAGGATCGCCGTCGAAGCGCCACCGCACGCGAGCCAAAAATCGGCGCGGCGCGAAAAGAGCCAAAGACGGCGCTCAAATGAAGGATGAGTTTCCACTCGCGTCAGCTCAGCAGATGAAACAGCGCCAAGACATACAATGCGCCGCGGCAATCGCGCAGAGCATCGTCGTAAAATCAGCCGCCCGTCTTCCGCGACTCCCCATCGCGCCGACTCCGAGTTGGCTCAGAACAAAATCCCCAGGAGCTTCTTCAGCACTTCTTCGATGGACATCATCGTGAGCGTCAGCGGCACGATCGGCAGGATCGTAGCGACCACTAGGCGAATGACGGTATCTCTTGTGATCGGCGCAAGCTGCATCGTCCGCACGACATCGTAACTATTGGCCAAATCGGCGAGCGACTGGATGTCGGCGCTGCCGACCAACGGCTCGGCTTCCCCGGCGCCGCCGCGCAGCCATTTCGTGTCGAACTCCCTCACGTAGCGCTCGGCCAGCGCGCCGTATTCGCGCAGACCCACGCGCTTCGCCCGAGCGAGCCCAGGCGCGAACACCAAAAGCGGCGCCAGCACGACGAAAAGTAGAAACACAACGATGCCGAAGATCTCCATCATGAATTGGGGCAGCGCGGCCCCGAGGTAGAAGATGCGGTTGGCGATCGGTCCGGCCGTCATTGCGCCGTGCGCCAGCGCCAGCGGTGCGAAAGCGTAAACGGTGTTGGCAAGAAATCCGAGGCCGCCGACGCGGTCCGGATGCGTGGGAATCAGGCTCAACTCGATGCGTGACACCTGAAAGAGAAAGCGGGTCCAGATGAAGATCCGATAGTACCAGCGCACGAGCAGGAACTGGTAGACCGGCAAACTTATGTAGACATACCAGACGCCCGTGAGCGAAAGCTTCAATCCATCGGCGGTCGGCGTCGCGTACCACGTGGCGGCGGAAAGCGCCACGTAATGGCGCCAAAGAATCAGGATGCCGACGATGTACACGAAGGCGATCAGCAGCGCTTCGGCGACGACCGAATTGCGCAGCCGGAAAGCCGAGGCGACCGCGGCATCGAATCGCCGCAAGACGTTTGGAGGAATCAGATTGCGCTCGAGAAATTGCGGCACGATCAAGCGCATGCGCTGATGCACCACCAGCTCGGCGAGGATCAAAAGCGGCAGCGCGATGAGAAAGCGGATGTGCGCTTCGACGTCGAGCAGGAAGGGCACGGCGGCGCCGCCGAGCGCCCGCCCTTCGATAGTCGACAGCGCCAGCAGAGGCAGCCAGGCGAAGAGCGAAATGACCATGATGCGCCGGCGCACGAGATCGAGCGCGTCATCGGTCAAATGCGAGCGCCGCAAAAGCTGGTAGAGCGGGCCGCCGAGGACGAGCGAGAAGTCCGCGGTCGCGTCGATTTTTTCGAATGGAGTTTTCATAACGCTCGCAAGCTTTGTCACGGCAGACCTGCTCCAGCCGGTGCCGGATCGGCTCCTTCGGCTATTTCTTCTCCTCCTCGAACTGGGCCTCGATCTTCCCGGCGTGGATAGCTTTTTTCAGTGCTGCGTGATCCTTCTCGTTCTGGTTCGCGTAAGCGACGGAAAAGTCCGCGAGCGCCTGGTCGAAGGCCTCGCTCTTACCCATGTAGCCGCTGAGCACGGCGGACGATCCCGACCGGGCATGGGAGCGCGCGAGGGCCCTGCCGCACCAAGTGGCGTAGAGGTTCATTTCGGGGGCGCCGAAGGTTTCCACGCGAGCGCCGATCTTGATGTCCCTCAGTTGGCGTAGATAAAAGTGGCGCTTATCGCGGGACTGAGTCCAGCCGAGGAAGATGTCGCTGGCCGGCTGCATGATCCGGTAGCCCTCCACGACTCGCTGGCCATGGTTGGAAAATTCGCTGGCGCCGGCGTACGGCTCCAGCACCGAAGGCCGCGCTTCCTTGACCTGGAGGAAGAGCGGGTCGCCTTCACCCGCCATGAGGAGCAATACCCAGCAGGCGGTTCCGACGCTGCCGATGCCCACGACCTTGATCGCCGCATCGCGAATTTCGTAGCGGTCCAGCAGAGACCGGTAGGAGTGCGACAGGCTCTCGCGGTAAGCGGCGAACGCCTCAAGTACCCTTTCCTGAACGTTACCCGGAGGGTGACCCTTGAGGTGGAAAATCGTCGGGAGCTGATCCTTGATGATGGGAATCTCTCCCTTTTCCTCCACTAGCTTGGGAAAGAGGTCCTCGGCGACGCTTTTCGCCCGCTCTTTCTGTAGCCGTTTCAGAGCGCGCTCGCGGAGCTTGTGGCCCTTGATGCCGGCCATCAGTTCATCCAACTCCAGCATGCTGTACCACAGCTCTAGCGTTTTCATCCGGCTGAAGTCGGCCATGGACTCGCGGTAGGTGCGGACGCAGGTCATGACCGTATCCTTGGCTTTGCCGTCGCTCAGGCCGTTGTCGCGGCAGGCGACGACGAAGCTCGCCGCCAGCCGCTTGACGTCCCACTCCCACGGCGCGGGGAGAGTTTCGTCGACATCGTTGATGGAGAAGATGACCCGCCGCTCCGGTGTCGCGAAGCCGCCGAAGTTGGAGAGATGGGCGTCGCCGCAGCACTGAACGCGTAGACCGGATACCTGCGTGGCGGCTAGGTCGGAGGCCATGGTTATGGCCGCGCCGCGGTAAAAGGTGAAGGGCGACGCGGCCATGCGCCCATGGCGCAGCGGAAGGAGATCCGGTAGCCGGCCTTTCTCGGCCTCGAGCAACAGACTGACCGGGTCGGGACGATTTTTCGCCGCCTTCCATTTGGCATGCGAGCGCCTCGGGCAGGCGTTGCGCAATTCTTTGCCGATGGCGTAGAGCTGTTTCCGTGAAAGCCCTTTCGCCGATGTGGGGTGCTGATGGGGCCTTCCCGGTTTCGACAGATCCGCCGCTTCTTGATCCACCGCAGCTTTTCTGATCGCTTCCATGACGTCCTCCTTCGCTCAACTTCCCTTGGGGCCGCGGAAAATCAGAGCCTGCCAATTTTCAGCCGGCAAGAAGTATCGAGACTCGGGGTTCGCTCCGCCCACCTTTCACTTTCATCAGCTCACTTTCGTAAGTGCGAAAATCTGCGCCCGCCAAGGAAGATCGTCGAGATATAAACCGCGCCCTTGCAAATCGCCGCCATCCCGATCATACGTGGCGTCGCCGAGCAAGTCCTGGAATCGCCACTTACTGTTCCCCAAGTCTGTAAACGGCAGTCGCACATAGCACTGGCTCTGGTTCGGCGCATAATTCACCGCCGCCACCAAACGTTTTCCTTCCGCACCGTCCCACGCAAATGCGACAAAACAATCCGCGGTCCAATTCCCTTCCCAGGCGGGAGCGCATTCGAGCAAGCGCCAGTCGCCGTTCCGCACCGCGGGGTTGCGCAGCGTGGCGAGCAGTCGGTCGTAGAAGCGTTTAAGTGTCTCATCGACCGGTTCTTTTGGCGCGCGGACGAGATGCGGTGAGATTCGTTTCTTTCGCGCCTCGAACTGACCCTGATGGAAAAATCGCAGCCCGGGCGAGAGGAACGTGACGACGGCGGCGGCGCGATGGACTTCGGGTGAAAAAGTCGCCGCCGCGCGCGGCTCGTCGTGATTTTCCAGAAAGCGCACGAGCTTTTTCTGGTAATCCATCCCCGCGTAAAAATGCTCGCGCACCGGCCGCGCGTGACCGTCGCGCAGCCGGTCGTACAGCCGTTTGTCGTAAGTATAATCGAACCCCTGCTGCTGCATCGTCCATTCGAGATCCCAGTACACCTCGGCCATGAAACAGAAACGCGGCGACTTCTCGCGCACGCGCTGCGTCGCCTTCGGCCAGAACGGCTGCGCCTTGATACCCCACGTGCGCTCGAAGACGTCCGGCAGGACAAGCATCGCCATGTCGCAACGCACGCCGTCGCACTGCCCCGCGATTTTTAGCAGTTCTCCGGTGAGCGCCTCTTGCGCGTTGGGGTTGCCGTAGTTGAGCTGGAGAGTGTCGGGCCAGCCGGGAAAAAAAGGATCGCGGCCGTGGGCCAGGAGCCGATCGCCTCCTTTGCGCTTCGCCCATGTGTAGTTCTTCGGCGCGCGTGCCTGATCCAGCTCGGTGCCGGCGACGTAATATTCGGGATGGTCCTCGACCCAATGATGATCGAGTCCTGTGTGATTCGGCACGAAATCGAGGAGCAATCTGAGCCCCCGCCGGCGCAGCCGTTCGCGCAGCCGCGCGAGAGCCTCGTCGCCGCCGAGATCCCGATGCACCTTATAGCCGGTGATCGCGAATCCCGATCCGGCAATGTCGTCTTCGCAGAGATCCGGCAAGGTGTGCTGAAATTCCGCGCGCCATTCCGCGTTGCTGCGTGAACTGCGCTGACCCGCCTCACCCGTCTGCCACACGCTTAAAAACCAGATCCAATCGAAACCCATCTCCGCCAGGCGATCGATCTCGGCGTCAGGGATGTCGTCGAGCAGCGCGCGCCGGCCGATCTGGCGCGAGATCTCCGTCAGCCAGACGCGCGTGTTGACTTGGTAGAGCAAGGGATAGCGCGCTGATTTCATCGTCGATCCTTATGCGGCGACTTCCTTCCGCCGTGGCTTTTTCTCTACTGGCGCAACGGTTTTATGATAACCTCGCTTTCCGCCTTCAAGCAGCGCTTCCGGCGACGTCGTTGCAAACACATGCATGATGCGCGCGACCACTCCCGTCCAGCCGGTCTGATGGCTCGCGCCCAATCCAGCGCCGTTGTCGCCATGAAAGTATTCGTAGAACATTAAGCAGTCGCGCCAATGCGGATCGCGCTGGAACTTCTCCGCGCCGCCGTAGACCGGCCGGCCGCCGTCCTTGTCACGCAAAAACATTCGCGTCAGCCGGCGGCCGATCTCGTCCGCCACCTGGTACAGGTTCATTTTGTTTCCCGAGCCGGTGGGGCACTCGACGGTAAATTCGTTGCCATAGTAGGCGTAGTACTGGAGCAATGCACGGATGATCAGAGCGTTGACAGGCATCCAGATCGGTCCCCGCCAGTTGGAATTGCCGCCGAACATGCCGGTATCGGATTCCGCCGGCAGATATGCGACGCGGAACTCCTGGCCTCCGGTCTGGAACACGTACGGATGTTCGGCGTGGTAGCGCGACAGCGAGCGGATGCCGTAGGGGCTTAAGAATTCATTTTCATCGAGCATCTTCTCGAGCACACGGCGGAGCTTGGTCTCGTCGAGGATCGACGCGAGGTGGCGGCCGGCAACGCCCGTCTTCACCGGGTCGTGAATAGCCGCGCTCACTTCAGGACGGGCTGCGAGGAAATGCCGTAAGCGCGCCTGAAGCTCCGGGTATTTCGTCAGCACCTCGCCGGTAAAAACCGTCGCTGCACAAAGCGGCAGAAGCCCCACCATGGAGCGGACCTTCAGCCGCTGCGCCCGGCCGTCGGGCAGCCTAAGCACGTCATAGAAAAAGCCGTCCTCCTCGTCCCACATCCCCGCGTCGTCGCCCACGTGCGCCATCGACGAGGCGATCCACAGGAAGTGCTCGACGAACTTGAGCGCCATGTCGGCGTAGTCCTCGTCCGTCAGCGCGAGCTCGGCCGCTATCTCCAGCATATTCTCGCAGTAGAGCGCCATCCAAGCGGTGCCGTCGGCCTGTTCGAGATAGCCGCCGGTCGGGAGCGGCGCGCTGCGGTCGAAGACGCCGATGTTGTCGAGTCCCAAAAAGCCGCCCTCGAAGACGTTGCGTCCCGAGCGGTCCTTGCGATTGACCCACCAGGTAAAATTGAGCAGCAGCTTCTGGAAGCAGCTCTTGAGCCAATCCTTGTCCCCCTCGCCCTTCTGCCCCTTCTCCAGCGCGTAAGTGAAGATCGTCGACCAGGCGTGCACCGGCGGGTTGACGTCGCCGAAGTTCCATTCGTAGGCGGGGATCTGGCCGTTCGGATGCATATAGCGCTCGCGCAGCATGAGCTTGAGCTGCTGCTTGCCGAAATCCGGATCAACCAGCGTCAACGCAATGACGTGGAAAGCGAGGTCCCAGGCCGCGTACCACGGGTATTCCCACTTGTCCGGCATCGAGATCACGTCGCCGTTGTACATGTGGTGCCAGTGGTCGTTGCGCGGCGCTGCTTTTCGCTTTGCCTTGAAAGGATCAGAGCCGCGCTCTTCGAGCCATTTGTCGACGTCGTAGTGATAGAACTGCTTGGACCAGAGCATGCCGGCGAGCGCCTGGCGCATGACGTTGGCCTCGTCGGAATTTAATTTCGCTGGCGTGATCGTTTTGTAGAATTCGTCGGCCTCCGCACGACGCGCGTCGAGCACCGTGTCGAAGGCACTCCCGAACCGCCCCGCCGCCCCGGGCGCGACGTCGGAAAGCCGCAGCCGGACGATGCCGCATTCGCCCGGCTTAACCACAAGTTTGTAGCACGCGGCGACTTTGGTGCCCTTTTTCTCCGGGTTGACTACACCTTCCTGGCCGTGCACGACCGCGTTGTTGATGCCGTCCTTGACGTACGGCGTGCGGTTCGGAACGCCGAAGATGCGCTGCATGTTGGTCTCGTTTTCGGTGAAGAGAAGCCGCGGATCGCCGTCGCAGTAGAGGTACCGCGTTCCGAGTTTGGCATCGGCCGCTTGAACGGTTCCGTCTAATTGCTGAAGCGATGGCCTATCCGCATGGCCTTGCCACGACCAATCATTGCGAAACCAAAGCGTCGGCAGGGCGTGGATCTCGGCTGGCTCGGGGCCGCGATTATGGATGCTGATCTGGATCAAAACATCCTCTGGCGAGGCCTTGGCGTATTCCACGAAGACATCGAAGTAGCGATCGTCGCTGAAGACGCCGGTGTCGATCAGCTCGTATTCCATTTCGGTCCGGCTGCGCCCGCGGTTGGTTTCGACTAAATTGCTGTAAGGGTAAGCGGCCTGCGGATACTTGTAGAGATACTTCATGTAGGAGTGCGTCGGCGTCGAGTCCAGATAGAAGTAGTATTCCTTGACGTCCTCGCCGTGATTGCTCTCGCTGTTGGTGAGGCCGAAGAGGCGCTCTTTCAGAATCGGGTCCTTGCCGTTCCAAAGCGCCAGCGCAAAACATAGTTTTTGCTGGTCGTCGGAAATCCCAGCGAGCCCGTCCTCGCCCCACCGGTACGCGCGCGAGCGCGCCTGGTCGTGCGAGAAATAATTCCACGCATCCCCGCCTTCGCTATAGTCCTCGCGGACGGTGCCCCACTGCCGCTCGCTCAGGTATGGACCCCATTTCTTCCACGGCGCTTTGTTTTCTCTCGCCTCGTCGAGTCGTTTTTGTTCGGCGTTCATCGCTGGCCTCCTGTGACGGTTAAAACGGTAAACGGAGCATATGAAGGTAATGTCCGGGAACGGCTTCTAGCTCCGACTCCTCGGAGAAGAGGAACGGCTCGCGCCTCTGCCAGCCGTCCTCTCCAGAGGGAATGATCCAGAAGTCGCCGTCGGGGTCGCGCACGACCCACTGGTTTGAGACGCGATCCACAAAAAGCGCGACCTTTATCTTTCTTACCGTGATCATGCCTTGCTCCCGCCTTGCTCGCTCTTTGCCGGACAAGCTGCTCGAAAGGGTTTTTCCGCTCGGGCCATTCGAGGCTATCAATTGCCTCCCCCATCTCCTCAACGGCGCGCGCACCTCGATAATGCTAAAGAAATTGAAGCTCTGTCTCGAATTTATTAAGAGATGAAAGATGGCGCTATTGGACCTTGGTCCAATAGCCGGCGAGATCTACCGGGCGGGAGGCGGATCGAACCAGCCGCCCTCGGGCGCTAAGCGCCGCGCTGATTCGGGCCCCCAGGTGCCCGGCTCGTACTCGTCGACCGGAACGGCGTTGTCCAGCACGGGATCGACGATGCGCCAGGCCTGCTCGACGTAATCCTGGCGCGCGAAGCGGACGGAATTGCCGCGCATGGCATCGAACAAGAGCTCCTCGTAGGCGCCCATCTCCGCCGGGTCGGACGCCTCGCTGACGACGAGCTCGACCTCCTCGCCTTCGACGTCGTAGCCCGGCTTCTTGACCGAGGCGCCGACCGCGATCAGGAGATCGGGCGTGACGCGAAAACGAAAGTAATTGCCCGGCGGCGGGGGTTCGATAAAGACCGCCGGCGGCTCGCATAGCTTGACGATGACCTCCGTCGCCGTCACGGGAAGGCTCTTGCCGGCGCGGATGTAGAACGGCACGCCCTTCCAGCGCCAGGAGTTAATCGAGAGTTTGAGCGCGACGAACGTCTCGGTCGGCGAATCCGGCCGCACGCCCGCCTCGTCGCGATAGCCGCGAAACTGGCCGCGCACGACGTCGCGCGAATCCAGCGGGCGGATGCCTTTCAAGACTTTCACCTTCTCATCGCGCAGCATCTCGACATCGAGGCCGGGGGGCGGCTCCATGGCGATGTTCGTGAGCACCTGGAGCAGATGATTCTGCACGACGTCGCGGATCGCGCCGGTGCTGTCGTAAAATTTGCCGCGCCCTTCGACGCCGAAGCTTTCCGCCATCGTGATCTCGACGCTTTCGATGTACTGCCGGTTCCACAACGGCTCCAGGAACGAATTCGCGAAGCGGAAGAAGAGCAGATTCTGGACGGTATTTTTTCCCAGATAGTGGTCGATGCGAAAAACGTTCTCCTCGCTGAAACAATGATGCACGACGGCGTTGAGCTTCCGCGCCGTCGCCAGGTCGCGCCCGAAAGGCTTCTCGAGGACGACGCGCGCGCCGCGCGCGCAGCCCGAATCGCCGAGCTGATGAATGACGGTCTCGAAGAGCGTCGGCGGGATCGCGAGATAATGCAGCGGGTGTTTCGCTCCGCCGAGCTCGCTGCGGAGCCGTTGAAACGTCGCCGGATCGGAGTAATCGCCGTCGATGTAATGCAGCCGGCCGATGAGCTGGGCGAAAGCGTCGGCATCGAGTCCGCCGTAGTTCTCGACGCTGTCGCGGGCGCGGGCCTTGAGCTGCTCCAGCGTCCAGCCGGCTTTGGCGACGCCGATGACGGGAAGGTCGAGATGGCCTTTCTTCGCCAGCGCCTGCAGGGCGGGGAATATTTTCTTGTGCGCGAGATCGCCGGTCGCGCCGAAAAAGACCAGCGCGTCGGCGCCGCTGTCCTTGGGTTCGACGAGGCTCTCAGGTTTTTCGCTCAAAGTAGTGTCCGACCAGCCTGTCTCGACTTTCGCCGTTTCTTTGCAAATTGAATGGCCGACGCCATTTAGGTATACAGTCCATGCCGTTTCTGGCAAGCGGGTCGCGCGGATACCTTTTGATAAGCTGGCGCAGTTGCTTACTGACCGCCCGAGGCTCGCTCTACTCTTCTACCGAAACGCCTGCACGTTTCTCGCCAAGCATGTTCGAGAGCTGGCCTTGGAACGCGATCGCCGTTACTTTTAGCCGGCGCATGACAAAATCAATATTGCGGTACGTTTCTGATCAGGCCGCGCTGCCCTCTTTCGCCTGCAGCGCCTGGTAGTGTTCGATCGCCGCGCGGGCGTTGAACAACATGCGCTCGCGGCCGAGGCGCTTGTCCAGTCCGGCGTTTCGCACGACCTCCAGGGCGCCGGGATTCAACCCCACCAGCCATACAACGGCGCCGCCTTCGGTCGCGCGCTTATCGCTTTCTATCAACATTTGCAGTGCGGAGTATTCGATATCAAATACCCTGCTCATATCCACCGCCAGCACGCGCGGCTTGTGCTGCGTGACAAGGTCGCCGATCCGCTCCGCCACATGCTGCGCATTGACGAAGAAAAGGCGTCCCTCCGGCCGCACGATCAACAGGCCCTCGAAGGTCTCGTCGTCCGGGTGTTCGGGGGAAAGCGGTCGGAGCACGTCGGCTCCGCGCTTTCGGCCGATGACGGACACGCGCGGGTGGGCGACCTGGCTGGATAAACCGATCAGCGACGCGATGATCGCCACCACGATTCCCTTCAGTGTGCCGAACATCAGCACGCCGAGCGCGGCGATGATCGCCCAGCGAAACTCCATCATGCGCACTTTGCGAATGGCGAAGAATTCCACCGGTTGGATCAGGCCGACCGAGTAGACGATCACGACCGCCGCCAGCGTGGCGTTCGGCAGTAATCCCAGCAACGGCGCGAACAGCAGCATCGTCGCCACCGCGGTTCCCGCCGTGACCAGCGACGCCTTCTGAGACCGACCTCCCGCAGCGCGGACGACAGCGGTCTGCGAGGTGCCGCCGCCTGCCGGCATCGCGCCGAGCAGCGCGCCGCCGAGATTGGCCGCCCCGGTGGCGATCAACTCGCGATTCGCGTCGATGGGCGGATCGCCAGGCCGGACAAAAGCGCGACCCGCGGCGATCGATTCCGTAAAGCTCATCAGCGCGATCCCGAGCGCGCCCGGCAGTAGCTCCTCGATCAGCATAAGATCCGGCATCGTGAGCGAGGGGAAGCCCTGTGGGATCAGGCCGACCGTCGAAACTCCCAGCGCCTGCAGGCCGAAGAACCATGCCGCGGCGATGCCGCCGCCGACGGCGACCAGCGGCGCCGGAGAATGCGGCCAGAGTCGCTCCATACCGATCAGGACGAGCAGCGTCGCGGCAGCGACCGCAAGCGTCAATAGCGAAGTCTCAGGGACATGATGCGCGACGCTGAGGAGGTCGTGGAAGAACCCTTGCTTCGTGATGTGGATTCCTATGAGCTTGGGCACTTGATCCAGGACGATCACGAGGCCGATCCCCGCTTTGAATCCCGTCAGGACCGGTGAGGAAATGAAGTTGGCGACGAATCCCAGACGCATCAGCCTCGCTGCGAGCAGCATCGCGCCGACCAGCACGGTCAGCGTGGCCGTCGCCGTGGCGAGCTTCGCCGGATCGCCGTCCGGCACGGCCAGACCGAGTTGAGTGCCGACCAGGATCGCCAGCGTGGTGGTGGTGCTGACGCTCAGTACCCGCGACGTGCCGAGCAGCGCGTAGATCACCATCGGGATAAACGCGGTATACAGGCCGACCGCAACCGGCAAGCCGGCAACCGTCGCATAGGCCATGGCCTTCGGAAGAACCACCGCCGCGGCCGTCAGGCCGGCGACCGCGTCGAAGCGCAGCGCGGTGCTGCCGTATTGGCTTTCCTTTGTGTCTGTCGCAGGATCCATATTACTGGTGACGTCGTCGCTTGACGCGCAACTGCGCCAGCGAACGAGCGAGCGAAGCGACCAAATCAGGCCACAGCCAGCCGAGCTGGTATTGCGGCAGCCATTGGGCGGCGGTCGGTACCCACGTTTTCCACGCGTTTTTGGTTTTGGCTTCCGGGACCATGGCGCTTTTTTGATCGGATTCGTTGCGCAGTGCGTGCATCGGCCGATCGATCATGCGATCCAGCTTCCCACCGCCGCCGCGATAAACAGGATTAGCGTCACCGATATGATGATGCGCCTGAGCTCCGGCGCGCCCATGAATGCCGCCATTCCCGTCTTCACCAGCGTGTTCGAAACCACGGCGATGACAATCGTGTAGGCGGCGATCTTTACATTCTGCGGTTGAGCTGCGGCGAGATTCGCCATCGAGAGGGAAATCGCGTCCACGTCGGTGAGACCGGCGACGGCACCCGCAAGGTAGAGTCCTTTTGCACCGAGATAAGCCTCGGCCGCTTTGGCTACGACCGTCACGATGCCAAACAAGAGTCCAAATTTCACCGCCTCGCTGAGCTCGAAGGGGTTCGCGCTCGCGGTCACCACGCCCCTCTCGGGCGCTGTGCCGCGCCGCCACAGGAGAAGCGAAACAATCACACCCGCCGCGGCCATGCAGCCGAGCGCCACGGCCAGGCTCGCGGCGAGAGGTCTGTCAACCAAGCCCACCATCACTATGACCCGCAGAAACATGATCGTCCAGGCGACGACGATCGCCAACACAAACGCGCTGCACAGTCCCGGCTCGCGACGGCTGCGCTGGGAGAAGCTCAGCGTGACCGCCGTGCTCGACACCAGACCGCCGAGGATGCCGGTGAGCACGAGACCGTGCTCACCGCCCAGGATTTTTACGAGCATATAGCCAAGGAAATTGAGCCCGGCGATGAGCACGACCATGAGCCAGATCTTGTAAGGATTGATGACATCGAGCGGCGGCGGTCCGAAGTTCGCGTTCGGAAGCAGCGGTAAGATGATCACGCTGATCACGGCGAACTGGAGCATCGCCTCGACATCGTCGGCTTCCACGCGGCGCGCAAGGCCGTGGAGAAAATCCTTGAGCGTGAGGAGCAGCAGGCAAACTACCGTTGCAGCGCTTGCCACGCCGACTTTTTCCCAGCCGCACAGAGCGCCGACGATAAACGCGAGCAGGGCGCTGACTTCACTCGTGACCCCGAGTTCTCCGCGCGCCGCCGTCGTCGCGTAGGACACGATGACGAGAGCGCTGAGAGCGACAAAGGACGCGATCAGAAGCCAGCCCTGATCCATGTCGTGTTCCATGAACGCGCCGAGCGCCCCCAGTAACGCGATCAGCGGAAAGGTGCGCACACCGCCGAACATCAGTTCCATGTCATGCTTGCGCTCGCGCTCAAGTCCCAGCAGGAGTCCGAGGCCGAGCGCCGCAGCGAAACGGATCGCCAGATCGAGATCGAGCATGTGGTCCTCCGCGTGAGTTTATTAGGTGTGCCGCCGTCGCTTGACGCGCAGCTGGGCCAGCGAACGAGCGAGTGAAGCGTTGATGGTAGCCTGTTCCTCGTCCGATAGCTTTTCGCGGAGACGGGCCTCGGCGCGTTGCCGGGCCTCCTCGGCTTTTGCTTCGTCAATTTTGTCGGCTTGCACCGCCAGGTCGGTGATAATCGAGACGCGATGGGCGGTGACTTCGATGAGCCCTGCGCCCGCGGCGAAGAACGTGTCGCGGCCGTCTTTGCGCACGATAATTTCACCCGGCTCCATCTGCGTCATGAGCGGGACGTGCTGCGGGTACACCCCGAACTGGCCGGCCACGCCCTGCAAGGTGACCATCTCCACATCTTCGGAGTACGCCGGACCTTCCGGGGTGACGATTTCAAGTTTTAGACTGCCGGCCATTATTTACTTTCTGTCTCCTTCGGTTTCATTTTTATCACGCGGTCGTTTTGCCTTCTTTGCTCGTCGACGAGCTCTTGATTTCCTCGATCCCGCCCTTCATGTAGAAATCGCCCTCCGCCACGGCGTCGTGTTTGCCTTCGAGGATCTCCTTGAAGCCGCGCACGGTTTCGGCCACGGGTACTTGTTTGCCCTCAAGGCCTGAAAACACGGTCGCCACGCTGAACGGCTGGCTCAGGAAGCGTTGAATCTTGCGCGCACGGAGAACCGAGAGCCTGTCCTCCGGCGAAAGCTCGTCCATACCGAGAATCGCAATGATATCCCGCAGGTCCTTGTAACGTTGAAGCACGCGCTGCACGCCGCGCGCGACATCGTAGTGTTCCTGGCCGACAATTTCCGGTGCGAGCGCCCGGGAAGTCGAGGCGAGCGGGTCAACCGCCGGGTAGATTCCCAATTCGGCAATCGAGCGTTCCAAAACAATGGTCGCATCCAAGTGCGCAAACGTGGTGGCCGGCGCCGGATCGGTCAGGTCGTCGGCCGGCACGTATACGGCCTGGAACGAGGTGATCGAGCCCTTTGTGGTCGACGTAATGCGCTCCTGGAGCGCGCCCATTTCGGAGGCCAGAGTCGGCTGGTAGCCGACGGCGCTGGCGGTGCGGCCGAGCAATGCCGACACCTCGGAACCGGCCTGGGAGAAGCGAAAGATGTCGTCGATGAAGAGCAGCACGTCCTGATTTTTCTCATCGCGGAAATACTCTGTGTTGGCGAGGCCGGACAGGGCGACGCGTAGACGGGCGCCGGGCGGTTCGTTCATCTGGCCGTACACGAGGGCGATTTTAGACGCGCCGAGGTTTTTCTGATTGATGACGCCGGCTTCGGACATTTCCCTGTATAAATCATTGCCTTCCCGAGTACGCTCGCCGACGCCGGCAAACACCGACACGCCGCCGTGGAGCTTGGCGATGTTGTTGATCAATTCCATGATGACCACCGTCTTGCCCACGCCCGCGCCGCCAAACGCGCCAACCTTGCCGCCCTTCAGGAAGGGGCAGATCAGGTCGATGACCTTGATACCGGTCGGGAGGACTTGCGGCGAGGGCGATTGGTCCACGAGCTTTGGCGCCGGCCGATGGATTGGATAATATTTCTCCGCCTTGACCGGACCGCGCTCGTCGACCGGATTGCCGCACACATCGAACACCCGCCCCATCACCCCATCCCCAACGGGCATGGAGATAGGCGCTGCGGTATCGATGACTTCATAGCCGCGCTTGAGGCCTTCGGTGCCGGACATCGAGACCGACCGGACCCATTTCTCGCTGAGATGCTGCTGCACCTCGAGCGTCAGCTTGACCGGCTGGTTCTCGACCTTGAATTCGACCGTCAATGCGTTGTAGATGGCCGGCAGGTTTTCCGGGAACTCGACATCCACGACCGCACCGACGACCTGAACGATATGCCCTGTATTCATGTTGAACGCCCCCGTTAATCGTTACCGAGTTGGCCGCC
Source organism: Verrucomicrobiia bacterium (assembly GCA_035495775.1). Lineage (GTDB taxonomy): Bacteria > Desulfobacterota > Binatia > UBA9968 > UBA9968 > JAJPJQ01. The sequence goes on from DATJFG010000093.1 coordinate 35,235, forward strand.
CGCAATTTCCAGCAGCTCGTTCGTGATATTGCCCTGACGCAGTTTATTGTATTCGAGGGTCAGTTCCTCGATCAGGTCGGCGGCGCTGTCCGTGGCATTCTTCATGGCCACCATGCGGGCGCTTTGTTCGCTGGCCTTGGCCTCCAGCAAGACCCGGTAGAGAAAAATGTTGAGGTAATGCCCGAAGAGAAAGGAGAGCGTCGCCGCCGGACTGGGCTCAAAGATGTATTCGGTTGTGTCGGCGGTCAATTCGGCTTCGGATTCCGCCCCGGGAATCTCCAATCCCTTGATTGCGCCGATCGGCAGAAACTCGAGCGCAAGGGCACGCTGGGTCAGCGTGTTGATGAACTGTGTCGCGACAACCGTCACTTCATCGACCTCGCCTTTCACAAACATGTCGCGGGCCATGCCGGCAATCGGCCGCGCTTCGGCGAAGCGCGGCGAGTCCGTGAAGATAAACTCCGCCGCCAGCCGCCGGCCGGTGCGCGCGACGAACTGCGCGGCCCGCTTGCCGGCCGTGATAAACACTGTCGTCGCGGGATCAAACTGCGCGGCCACGCGGAATACATTGGTATTGAGCGGACCGCACAAGCCCTTGTCTGTGCCAACGAGAATCACGGCACGCTTCTGAACCTTGCGGACCTCCAGCAAGGGATGGGTAAAATCGCGGGCGTGCGTCGTGGCGCGACGCTGGAAGCGATAGAGGAGTCGGGCGAACGGCCGCGTCATCAGCGTTGCCTGTTGCGCCTTGCGCATCTTGGCCGCCGCCACCATTTGCATCGCGCGGGTGATCTGCGAGGTGCTGGCAATCGATGCGATGCGCGGACGCAGTTCTCGCGGGCTGGCCATAACTCACCGTTCCCTTTTCATTTCCATGTCTGCTTGAATTCGTCGGCGGCCGCCGTCAACTCGGCCTTCAACGCGTCGCTGATCGCCTTTTCCTTCCCGATCCTGGCGAGCAATTCGGGCTTGCGCGTGCTGAAATACTCCGTCAGCTTGTTCTGGAACTCCTTGACGCGTTCGACCGGCACTTGATCCACGTAACCGTTTTGTACGGTCCAGATCACGGCCACTTGGATCTCCACGGGAATCGGGTCGTACTGCCCCTGCTTGAAGATCTCCATGATACGCTTGCCGCGATCGATCTGCGCCTGCGTCTTGACGTCGAGGTCCGAGCCAAACTGCGCGAACGCCGCCAATTCGCGGAACTGGGCGAGCTCGCCTTTGAGTTGTCCGGCCACTTGCTTGATGGCCTTGAGCTGCGCCGCCGAGCCGACGCGCGAGACCGAGATGCCGACGTTGATCGCCGGGCGCACGCCCTGATAGAACAAATTCGTTTCCAGAAAGATCTGCCCGTCGGTAATCGAGATGACGTTGGTCGGGATATACGCCGACACGTCGCCGGCCTGCGTTTCGATGATGGGCAGGGCGGTGAGCGAACCGTTGCCGTACTGCTCGCCGACGCGCGCCGCTCGTTCGAGCAGCCGGCTGTGCAGGTAAAACACGTCGCCGGGATACGCTTCGCGGCCCGACGGCCGCTTCAACACGAGGCAAACCTGGCGGTAGGCGACCGCGTGCTTGGACAGGTCGTCGTACACAATTAACGCGTCCATGCCGTTGTCCATGAACCACTCGCCCATCGCGGCGCCGGCAAACGGCACGAGATACTGGTTGGCGGCCGAGTCCGAGGCTGAAGACGTTACGACGATCGTGTACGGCATCGCGCCGGCCTCCTCGAGAACCGCGATGACCCGCGCGATGGTGGACTGCTTCTGGCCGATCGCGACGTAGATGCAGTAGAGCGGCCGGTACTCCTTGTCGCCGGCCGCTTCGGCCGCTTTGTTGAGCCGGGCCTGACTGATGATTGTGTCGATGCAGATCGTTGTCTTACCGGTGGCACGGTCGCCGATGATCAACTCGCGTTGGCCGCGTCCAATCGGGATCATGGCGTCAATCGGCATGATCCCGGTCTGCACCGGCTGACTGACGGATCGGCGGCGGATGATGCCGGGCGCGATCTTTTCAACCGGATAGGTCTTGTCGGTTTTGATCGGCCCTTTGCCGTCAACCGGTTCGCCTAACACGTTCACGACGCGGCCCAAGAGTCCCTTGCCTACCGGCACCTGCAGCAGCTTGCCGGTAGTGCGAGCTTCGGCGCCCGCCTTGAGCTGGGTGTAATCGCCGAGGATGATGACGCCGACCTCAGTCTCCTCAAGATTCAACGCCAAGCCGGTAATCCCATTGCCCAAGTCGATCATCTCGTTGAGCATCGCGTCGGTCAGGCCTTCGATCTTGGCGACGCCATCGCCAATCTCGCGGATGACGCCGACGTTTTGTTTCACCGTCGTCGTTTTCGCGCCTGCGATTTGCGCTTCAAGTTCTTCGAGTAGGTTGGACATAGTAACCTCGGTTCAAAAACGTTTCTCCAACGCTTCCAGCCCGGCCCGCACACTGCCGTCGTACACATCACAGCCCACCTGGACGCGCATCCCGCCAATCAGCGCCGGCCGCTGGGAGAACGCCATCGCCAACCCGGGGCCGTATCGACGCGTCAAATCGGCTTGGATGACGGCCTGCAACTCCGGCGACAACGGTGTAGCGCTCTCGATGGCGGCCGTGTGGCGGGCGTAGTCGAGTCGCACCAAGCGCAAAAAATGCGCGAGGACGGCCGAACCATCCCGCTTCTTGGCCGCGATGACGCGTTGCACGACCTGCCGGACACGACTCTCGTCGAGTAGGCCGTTCACCGTGCAAAACCGGCATAGTTGCCTAGCTTCGTCTTTCGCTTTTTTGCTGATCTTCATCGTTACGAGGCGATCTGTTTCGCCGTTTCCTCCGCGAGACGTCGCTGGTCATCCCCGGTCAGAATCTTGCCGGTGACCGTGGTCGTAGCCTGCACCACCAACTTGCCGACTTCGCGCTTGAGTTCGGCGAGCATGCGGTCGTGTTCCTGAGCGGCGGCCTCGCGTGCCTTGATCATAATCTTTTCCGCGGCCGCTATTGCCTTCTCGGTTTCCTGCTGCCGCACCCTGGCGGCTGCGGCTCGGGCTTCCTCGATGAACTTATTCGCCTGGACGTTCGCTTGCGCCATCACTTCTTGGCGTTGGGCTTCGGTCCGGGCAAGCTCTGACTTTATCTGCTCGGCATTGGCCAACCCCTGCGCGATTTGTTGACGCCGTACTTCCAGCATCTTGAGGACGGGTCGATAGGCGAACCGGTAAAGAATCAGGCACACGATGCAGAAGCTGACCACCTGTGCGAGCAGTTGAGGCCAGTTCACACCGAAGGTCCTGACGATCCGTTCGACGGGTCCGCTGCCGACGGTTTGCGCCGCCAATATCTGCGTCATGAATAGAAGAACATTCATCTTCGCACGCTCGCATTCTGGAAGAGCCGGGCCGCCGGCTCCGCCTTGAGTTCAGTGGCTGCGATTTCCCCTTACCCGGCCAGGAACAGCGCGTAGAACACGATCGCCTCGGCAAAGGCGATCGCCAGAATCGACTGGACCAGGATCTGCGTCGCGGCGCCGGGATTACGTCCCACGGCGGCCGACGCGGCCATGCCGATCAGACCCACCGCCAGGGCCGCGCCGAGCGCCGCCAAACCGATGTGTAAGCTTCCCGTCATATCGTTCCCCCTTTCGTCACCACGTTGAATATATTCGAGCCGTTGAAAAACCCTCATCCGTGTCCGGGCGCGGTTTTTTCTCCCTCATGCTGACAAATCAGCAGCGTGAAGACCGCGCACAACAACATGAAGACCAGCGCCTGCACCAACCCCACGAGTAATTCCATGAAATAAAACGGAATCGGCAGGAGCCACCCGAGGCCGGGGATCATCCGGGACATGGTTTCCAACATGTTTTCGCCGGCGAAGATGTTGCCGTAGAGACGAAAGCTCAGGGACACCGGTCGAAAGAGAATGGAAATGATTTCCAACCAGCCGGCGGCGAAAAACACGACGATCATCAACAACTTCAAGAAGCCAGCGCTCTCCCCCTTGGGCGCGAACAATTCCTTGAGGAAGCCGGCTGGGCCCACTTCCTGAAGCGCCCAAATAATCCAACAGGCGAAGAAAACGAGCGCCATGGCGAGCGTCAGGTTGAGATCGGCGTTCGCCCCGCGGAAGAACGGTTGATCGACGACGAAACCGCCGGCGGTTTGATGGCCCCAGCCGATCGTGCCGGCCCCGGGGATGAGGCCGACCCAATTGGCGGAAAGAATGAAAATGAAAACCGTGGCGAAAAACCAGAATGTCCGCTTGACCAGGCGCGGGCCGATGATCTTTTCCAGAAAATCGTACAGACCCCCGACGAGCCATTCCAAGAAATTCTGCGCCCCGCGGGGAACGCCTTGCATGTCCCTTGTTGCGACCCGCGCGAAAATGATCAATCCCGCCGCCACAATCCAGCTCACGACCATCGAATTGGTGATCGGGAAGCCGAAGGGGCGGGCAATCTCGACTGCTTTTTGCGGCAGGCCGTGCTCGGCCGTCTCGGCCAGCGCCGCCGAGGCAGCCGCCAGCGTCAAGCTCGCGCCAACCAGCACGGCACGGAAAATCGGCGGGGCAACGGCCGCTTTCATTTTGCGCGGCACCATGGTCATCAGCCCGCCAGCAAATCCTTCTTAGCCGCCGCCAGCTCCGCCAACTTATCCTCGCCGACCTTCGGATACTTGAGATCGAGATCGTCCAGGGCCTCGATGATCGCCGCGCCGACGACGACGCGAGTGAACCATTTGTTATCGGCGGGCACGACGTACCACGGCGCCGCCTTGGAGGCGGTGTTCCGGATCATGTCTTCGTAAGCCTCCATGTAATCGTCCCAGTACTTGCGCTCTTTGGCGTCGTTGGCGGAAAACTTCCAGTTTTTCTCGGGCTCCTCGATGCGCTCGAGAAAGCGCTTTTTCTGCTCCTTCTTGGAAACGTGAAGGAAAAATTTGCGAATGCAGACGCCGTTGCGTGAGAGGTAGCGCTCGAATGTTCGGATATCTTGAAATCTTTCTTTCCAGATATCTTTCGTGACTAGCCCGGGCGGGATCTTTTGCTTCTCCAAAAGTTCCTTGTGCACCCGCACGACCAGCGTCTCCTCGTAATAGCTGCGGTTGAAGATGCCGATGCGCCCGCGCTCGGGCATGTGCTTGACGCACCGCCACATGTAATCGTGGTCGAGGTCTTCGCTGTTCGGCGACTTGAAGGAAAAGACCTGGCAGCCCTGCGGGTTGACGCCCGACATGACATGCTTGATCGCGCCGTCTTTCCCGGCCGCGTCCATCGCCTGAAAGATGAGCAGCACCGCCCAGTTGTCCTGGGCGTAGAGCATGTCCTGAAGCTCCGCCAGCAGCTCGACGCCGTTGATGAGGGCTTCCTTGGCGCGCGGCTTGTCCTCGGAGGTAAACTCGAGCGTATCGTCGGGATCGATATCCTTCAGGCGGAACTTATCGTCCGTTACGCGGAACGGCTCGGCGACCTTGCGCGCCCTCTTGATCATTTTTTTTATGTCTTTGTTATTCACGCATTCACCTCATTTCTGTGCATCTCTCGTTCCTCAGATGCTCGGGAACGTGGACAATTATCTTCTTTCAGACGCCTCGGCCTCTATTGGACTTTGGTCCAATAGATCAGAGGATTAAATTTCGGAGGATTATCTGTTTTTGAAATTTTCTAAGTTGCGCGAGGCGCCGGATTAGGATCGGCGACGCGCGCGGCAAAGAAGATCCACGTGTGCTGCTCGGGCCGGGTGTGCTCCAGCGCGACGGGGATCGGGATAAAGATGAAGAGCCACTTCATCGGCGGTCCTGCAAGACTTCGATGAGCGGCGCGCCGCGCGCGCCCGAAGGCGGCTTCGCGCCCACAATGGCGGCGAGCGTCGGCGCCACGTCGACGGTCTCGATCTCGCGGTAGATGCTCCGGGGCTGCAGGCTGCCCCCCGCGAAAATCACCGGCACGAACGTATCATAGCGCCACGGCGATCCGTGACTCGAGGCCGCTGGCAAGCCGTCCGCCTCGCGCAGGAAGCTGTGCGACTCGAAGACCACGAAGATGTCGCCGGAGCGCTGCGGGTTGAAATTGCGCAGAACCGTATTGATGATGCGAGTCGACGGCAGATTGTTCTCTCGTAAAGCGGTGCTGGAGATCGCGAGCGCGATCCCGTCGAGCTTCATCAATTCCCCGGCGACCGCGCGCTCGACCGCGCCCTCGTCGAAGCCTTTTTCCCGGATCACGTCCTGATTGAGGTAGACGTAAGGATGCTCATACATCTGAATGAGCTCTTTGCCGACGCCGAATTTCTTCTTCAGTGCCGCGATCGCGGGCTCTTGGTCCCATTGCTCGGGCCTGAGAAACCTCGCGCCGATGCCGAGCGTGTTGAGATAGCCGGGCGCCTCGGGCGCGCCGTGATCCGCCGACAGCACGATCAGCGTGTTCGCAAGACCGATGCGTTTATCGACGTAAGACAGCAGCGCCGCCATCGTGCGGTCCAGCCGCAGCAGGTTGTCTTCGCTCTCCAGGCTCGATGGACCGAAGATGTGCCCGACGTAATCCGTCGATGAAAAGCTGATCGAGAGATAATCGGGCACGTCGTGCCGCCCGAGCTCTTCGCGGTCGATGAGCGCTTCGGCGAAGTCGAGCGTCAGTTCGTCGCCCGCGGGGCTGATCGTGAGCAGCGTCGTGAAATGTTTGTCGCTCGACTTGCCGAACGGATGCGGGAAAGTCCGTCCATACCCTTCGAAGTCCGTTTCCCAAGCTTTGTCGTCCGCGGAGCCGAAGAGATAGGTCGAGCGCTCGTGAAGCAGCGCCCAAGATTTGCCGCTGTAGGTGGCGGCGAGTTTTTTTTGATTCCACTCGTTCACCCACGCGGGATAGCGGTCGTAGTAAAACGTGCTGGAGACGAATTCGCCCGTCGTCTTCGAGAACCAAAACGCCTTTCCCGCGTGTCCGGCGAGCGGCACCGCGCCGCGGTCTTTGATCGAGACGCCGAAGATCTTCGAGCGCCCGGCGTAACGCATCGCGAGCTCGTCGCTGAACGTCGACACCAGAATCGCCGCGGGCGAGCGGCCGTCGGTCGATGCCAGTTTCTGCGTGGGATCGAGCTCGTTCGCTTTGTCGACGTCCGCGCCAGGCGTCAGAACGCGATAGCGGCTGTCTTGGGTATTGTAGGCGAGCTTGCCGGTCTTGCGGTCGAGCCAGACGTTGGCGACCATGCCGTGCGCCGCCGGGTCGGCGCCGGTGGCGAGCGTCGTGTGGCCGACGACGGTCTCGGTGTTTGCGTGGGCATGATGGGCGTTGGCGTACCACACGCCATGCTGCATGAGATAGCGGAAGCCGCCCTCGCCCATGCGGTCGAGATAACGGCCGGGCAGATCGCCGCGCAGCTGATCGACGGTGATCTGTAAGATGAGCTTAGGCGGCGGCCCGCCGTCGTTCCACGCGGCGAGGGTGATCGCCGCCTGAGCGACAGCCGCGGTGAAAATCACGGCCGCCAAGATACGGCTCAACATCATGTTCACCGCGGCGGCCAGCCTACGAGTAAATTACCGCGCCAGCACCCAAGGCACGGTGATCACCATGAAGACGACGAGAAAGATCAAGCCGAAAATCGCGCCCATCCGCCAGTAATCGCCGGAGGGCAGATAGCCGCTGCCGTAGTAAACCGGGCTCGGACCGGTGCCGTAAGGCGTGATGATGCCCATGATACCGAGCTGCAGGCAGAGCAGCAGCGCGAGCTTCTCCATGTTCATATCGGGGATCGTCGTGCCGACGGCGAGCAGTACCGGAATCAGCGCCGTCACGTGCGCGGTGACGCTTGCGAACATGTAGTGAGCGAAAAAATTGATGAACAAAAGCATGATGATCGCCTTCGTCGGCGTAAAGCCGGTCATCTGGCCGGCGACACCTTGGGCGAACCACTTGACGAACCCGACCTGACTGAGCCCGCCGGCCAGCGCGACCAACGTCGCGAACCAAGCCAGCGTGTTCCAGGCGGAAGAATTCTTCGCAATGTCGTCCCAGGTCACGACGCGGGTCAGAAGCATGAGGCAAATCACGATGAGCGCCGCCGTTGTGGCATTCACTTGATCGCCCAGGAAGATCCACATGACGAGGGCCAACAACACGAGGACCCCGAGCGTGATCTCGCGCGCGCTGAGACCGCCCAGCTTGACCAACTCTTTCGACGCCCATTCCGAGACCTCGGAGCCCTGCTTGACTTCGGGAGGATAAAGCCAGTAGGCGAGCAACGGCACCAAGACAAGCAGCAAAATCGCCGCCGGCGCCGCGGCGATAAACCACGTGGCCCATGCAAGCTCCACCTTCGCGGTCTTTGCGACGAGCTCTACGGCCAGAAGGTTCGGCGCCAAGCCGGTCAGAAACAGAGTGCTCGTGACGCACGTGGAGGCGACTGCCACCCACATGATGTAGGAGCCGACGCGCCGCATCGAAGGATCGTTGGGCTTCGAATCGTAAAGCTGCGGCAAGTTGCGGATGACCGGATAAATCGTCCCGCCGCTGCGCGCGGTGTTCGACGGCGTGAACGGCGCGAGGATCGTGTCGGCGATCGCCACGGCATAGCCGAGCGTCAGCGTCTTTCGCCCCATCGCCTTTACGAGCAAGAGGGCGATGCGCCGCCCGAGGCCGGTCTTTTCGTAGCCGAGCGCGAACATGAACGCGCCGAAGATCAACCACACGGTCGTATTCGAGAAGCCCGAAAGGGCCCACGTCAGCGACGCGGTACCGGCATTAAAGCCTGGTTTTGCGAGCTGCTCCGGCGCAAAGAAAACTTTGTCGGAGAGTGAGGCAACCAGCGTCACGCCGATGAGGCCGATCGCGCCGCCGGGCAGCGGCTCGAACATCAATCCGACGATCACCCCGGCGAAGATCGCGAAATAATACCAGGCGTGCTGCGGCAACCCTTCCGGCGCGGGAAGAAGCGCTATGACAATCGCCACTGCAATCGGCGCCAAGGCTTTCCAGCTGATATGAAAGCTTTCCTTTTTAACCGCTGCGACCGGGGGTACGACCACGGTTTCTACCTTACTCATAGGAGTCTCCTTTCACTTCGCCCGACAAGGAATGAAGCCCTGCGATGGCGCTTCTAATCCCGCGTCAACACTATTTCCAGCCGACCGAGACCATTTTGCGTCTAAGAAACGCGATCTGCGTCGCCAGCGGCAGGTTTTTCGGGCACACGTCATGGCACGCGAGCAGCGACATGCAGCCGAAGACGCCGTGGTCGTCGCCGATCAGCTCGTAGTAATCGTCGTCGCTGCGGCGGTCGCGCGGATCGATGCGGAACCGCGCGATCTTGTTGAGGCCGACGGCGCCGGCGAAATCCTCGCGCATGCGCGCGGTGCCGCAGCCCGCAACACAACAGCCGCATTCGATGCAGCGGTCGAGCTCATAGATTTTTTCCGCCACTTCCGGCTCCATCCGCTCTTCCAACCGCTTAAGATCGAGCTCCTGCTCTTTCATGTGGAGCCATGATTCCATGCGCTCGCTCATGCCGCGCATCCATTTACCGGTATCGACGGACAAGTCCGCGATCAGCTCGAACACTGGCAGCGGCGCGAGGGAGATTTCCGCGCCCAAATCTTTGGTGAGGGTGCGGCAGGCGAGGGTGGGCCGGCCATCGATCATCATCGCGCAGCTGCCGCAGATACCGGCGCGGCAGACGAAGTCGAACTGGAGCGAGGGATCCTGCTTCTCGCGGATCTCGTTCAGCGCGATGAACAGCGTCATGCCCGCCGCCTCTTCCAGAGGGTAGGTCTGCATGCGCGGCACGCTGCCGGCTTCCTGCGGATTGAAGCGCAGAACGTTGATGTTCAGTTTGCGGGGTGCTCCGTTATTCATGCTCCGACTCCTTGACTGCGGACGATAAAGTATTCCTGCCCTTTTCGTCTCTCCGCGCGATTAACGCGCAGCCTTCGTCCCTCGTATTTCGGGGAAGGTAGAAGGCTTTTCGAACATTTCGTCGATGCGTTCGTTTCTGCCGCGGTAGCGCGCGGGCAAGAGATGTTCGTAGGGCATGAGCTTGGTCTGCAGCGCGAAGCGATCGACCCCGCTCTGTTTCATGGCTTCGACCTCGGCCGCGCGCTTGGTCGTGTCCGGATGATCGATGTAATCCTTCGCGCCGTAGCCGCGCCAGCCGGGAGGCAGCTCCATCTTCGTCACGTCGAGCTGTTCGTAAGCGAGCGTCGGAAGCGTATCCGACTCCGATTTCCAGGTGGCGAGGGTTCGCTTCAGCCACTGCGCGTCGTCGCGGCGCGGGAAGTCTTCGCGAAAATGCGCGCCGCGGCTCTCCGTCCGCGTGAGCGCGCCGTAGGCGACCGACAGCGCGAGCTTGAGCATCTTCTGCACGCGGTAGGCGGTGACGAGCTCCGGATTCGCGCCGCGCGCCTTGTAGCGAACCCCGATATTGCGGCTCCGCACGATCAGCTTCTGCAATTGGTCGACGGCTTCCTCCAATTTTTTGCCATTGCGGAAGATTCCCACCTTGTCGGTCATGATCTGCTGCATCTCGACCATCAGCCGGGCGGCGTCCTCCGCGCCGCGGCCGTCGATCAAGACGTCGATCTTCGCCTGCTCGCGGTCGAGCGACTCGTGAATCAACGCGGTCGGAATATTCACCTCATTCTCAGGCCGCGCGCAGAAGTCCGCGATGAACTCGGCGACGATCATTCCGGCGACGACCGTCTCGGCGACGGAATTGCCGCCGAGACGGTTGAAGCCGTGCATGTCCCAGCAGGCCGCTTCTCCCGCCGCGAACAGGCCCTTGAGCGTCGGGCTTTCCCCGGTGTGGTTCGTGCGCACGCCGCCCATCGTGTAGTGCTGGGCCGGGCGCACCGGCACCCATTCCTTCACCGGATCGACGCCGAGGAAGTAGTGGCAGATCTCGTAAACTTCTCGGAGATTATGCTTGATGTGATGCTCGCCGAGCAGCGTGATATCGATCCAGAGATGATCGCCGAAAGGCGATTTGACGCCTTTGCCCTTGGCGATGTGCTCTTCCATGCGGCGCGACACCACGTCGCGCGAGGCGAGCTCTTTTTTCTCTGGCTCGTAGTCGGGCATGAAGCGGTTGCCGTCGACGTCGCGCAGCAGCCCGCCGTCGCCTCGCGCGCCTTCGGTTAAAAGGATGCCGGCGGGAAAGATCGGCGTTGGATGGAACTGCACCGCCTCCATATTGCCGAGAGCCGCGACGCCGGTCTCGAGCGCGATCGCGGTCGGGATGCCCTGGCAGATCACCGCGTTGGTCGTCACGCGGTAGATCCGCCCCGCGCCGCCGCTGGTGATCGCAGTCGCCTTGGCGACATACGCGGCCAATTCTCCGGTGACGAGATTCCGCACGACTGCGCCGTAGCACCGGCCGCCGTCGTGGATGAGCGCGATCGCCTCGACGCGCTCGTGTACCGGGATCGCATCGCCGATCGCCTGGTCGCTCATCGTGTTGAGCATGGCGTGGCCGGTGCCGTCGGAGACGTAGCAGGTGCGCCATTTCTTGGTGCCGCCGAAGTCGCGCTGCGCGAGCAGGCCGTGGGCCTCGTCGCGCTCGGTGATCGTGACTTTCTGGCCGTTGATGATCACGTCGCGGTCGCCTTTGCGCACGCGGCTCCACGGCACGCCCCAGGCGGCGAGCTCTCGCACCGCCTTCGGCGCGGTGTTGACGAACATCCGGACGACGTCCTGGTCCGCGCCCCAGTCGCTGCCGCGCACGGTATCCTCGAAGTGAACGTCCTCGTTGTCGCCCTGTCCTTTGATGACGTTGGCGAGGCTCGCCTGCATGCCGCCCTGTGCGGCCGCGGAGTGCGAGCGCTTCGGCGGCACGAGCGAGAGGATGATGGCGTCATGGCCGCGGCGCTTGACGCCGATCGCGAGGCGAAGCCCGGCGAGGCCGCCGCCGATGACTAAAACGTCCGTGTAGATGATCTTCATGATTGAGCTCTCCCTCGCACTAATGGGCTGGCGTTTGCGCCTCGGCCGCGTACGACGGAACGTAGCGCTGGCCGACGCGGTCGCGGTGCTCGTATCCGATCTTCATGTAAGCGGCGAGCGTAAGGAGCCCCAGCGCGATAAAGAAAACCGTGAGCCCCCACTTAACGCGCTTGAGCAGCGCGCGCGTACGATTAGGATCTTCGCCCTCGAACCAGCCCCATTTGACCGACAGGCGGTAAAGGCCGACGCCACCGTGGAGCTCGACGCAGAACAAAAGCACGATATAAAGCGGCCACCAGCCGCCGCTCCAGACTCGATCTCCCGATTCGTAAGGCCCGATGTCGCCGGGGTTGACGAGCATCTGGTAGAGATGAACGGAAGCGATGAAGAAAAGAGCAAAGCCGGTGAGCGCCTGGAACCACCAGAGCGTCGTGTCCTCATGGCGCATCATGCGCCGGTGGCTGCTGAAGCTCCGGTACTCGGCAAAGTTCGATGGAAACTTGCGCATTGCCAACAAGGCGTGGAGCACGAACATCGAGGCGACCAAAGCCACGATCGACCCGACAATGCCCGAATATCTCTGGCCGAAGACAAACTGCCCCTCGAACATCCGCGTCACCCACCACATGACGTCGCTGCTGATCAGGATCGAGGAAACGAACGCCATGTGCCCCCACATGAACAGACCCAGGAACAGTCCGCTCGCGCTCTGGACGAAGTCGAGCCTTGCGGGCCAATGGCTCTTGCGGACTCTCTGATCCAGTCCGGTGCCAACAATGACATCGATTGCTTTACTCATCACGGGCTCCTCATGTGCGATGTAAATCGCTGGTATTGAAAACACTGCGCGGGCTTCTGCCGATATTAAAAGGCAAACCACGTGCCAAGATTGTCGCTGATAATATGAGAATTTGAGATCGAAACTTTGCAGTATTGCGAGAACGAAAAGGCGATCGTCGCAACATTGAGAATGATCGGGTAAACCGGCCAATAAGTATGTGCATTCTACGCTCTTTCCCGGCCTGTCCCCGGGCGGTCTCCCGAGTCACGCGAGGGAGCAGGCGGCAAACTGAGTTCACTGCGTCTTAAGCGCTTCGATGTGACTCCATACCCCGAGTGTTTTGAGAATCTCGGGTTCCGCCTGACCCATCGCCAGCAGTTGATGGCACGCGGTGCAGTCCTGGCCGATCGTAGCTTTGCCGTCGGAGGTCGTGTGTGCTCCGTCATGGCAGCGAAAACATCCCGGCGAGTCCGTATGGCCGAGATTATTCGAATAGGTGTCCCACTTCACTTTTAATTCGGGAAAAACATTGCGGTCGTAGATGGCGAGGAGCGCCCGGCCTGCCGCGTCGACGTCGGCTTTGCGCCGCGCATAAACATCCGGATGGCTGTTTTTATAATAGGCGTCGACGGCCGCCGGAATTTTCTGCCTCGCGTCGGACCTGCCTGTATAATTCGCCTGCAGCAGGGCGAGACCCTGCTTCTTGATGAACGGAAGCTTCGGCGAAAGCTGGCCCAGCGCGAGGGCGCGGTTGAGCGCGCGTTCCGGCGGCGCGAACGCATGCGTCGGCCGGTCGTGGCAATCGACGCACTGCATGACTTGTTTCGACAAACCGTTCGCCTGCTCGGCCTTCGTCCCCGCGGCGAGATAAGTCTTGGTTTCACCCGTGCCGATGTCGCGCCGCTCCACCCACGGGATCGTCTGGCGTTTGGCGTCGGCCGCGGCGTAGCGGATTTCATAGCCGCCGGCGAAGTGCGCGTGATGAATGCCGCGCATGCGGCTCCCGCCGACGAGCATCATGAGCACGGTGTAGGAATCGGAGTTCTTTTCGTCATCGGCGTAATTGGGAATGACCAAGAGCCGCGTCGCGACGAACTTCTCCGCCCAGTGGCAGCGCTCGCAGGTCTGCTTCGCCGGGACAAGCCGGCCGGACTCCAGCGCCGAGGGGATCGGCGTCGGATAGCTGTGCGTCAGCGTCTGCCAGAGCTGGCGCGTGCCGTTCATCTTCGCTTTGATCCACCCTCCCGCCGTCGGAGCGATGTGGCACTCGGCGCAGGCCACGCTGGCGTGGTTCGAATCCTGATGACCGACGTACTCCGGGTGCATCACATGGCAGGCCGCGCCGCAAAACTG
>DATJFG010000094.1:0-42721 GCA_035495775.1 Verrucomicrobiia bacterium
CGTCGCGCGCCCACAGGGCGCGCTGTGCGACATCGGCGCGTTCGAGAAGTAAAAAACTACAAAGGGCCCGCCCTTTCCCATTTCGCGGAAGCAGCGGGCCCGGGTGACCGGGGAAATTACAGAGCTGAGCCCGAACCCCCGCGAAGAATTTAAGGGGTCGGAGTCCTAGCTTCCCGTCCGCTGCTTCAAAGAAAGTCGGAGAGCACCAGCGTTTCAACCGCATCGACTTTTTCGTGCGCTTGTCGCTCACCCGAAGCGCGCTAAAAATTAAAAGGGCCCGCCCCTTCCGTTAGTGAGCGGAAGAAGCGGGCCCCGGTGACTGGGGGGAATTACAGGCGCTGAGCCCGAACCCCCGTCAAACAGTTGGCTCAGACCCTAGGTCCCAGCCACCTCACAGTCCGTACATATGTCATTTATCACTGGACCACCTCCTTTCCCTGCTGGCTACATTTTAAGGAAGCGGAGCCTTCAAGTCAACGGAAAATCGCGAAACGGCTCCTTAGGGTTCCCACCCGATGAAGCTTAACTGCCTTCCGGTCTCTTTTTTGTCCCTGCGGTAGGAGAAAAACTCTGGATCGCACGACGTGCAGCCGCCGAGAACGGCGATTTGGTGAGCGGGAATACCGGCGGTCTCGAGCTGCCGGCGATTGAGCTCGCGAATATCGAGGTACTGCTTGCCGCCGCGCGATTGAAGAGACTTTTTCGCGGCATCGCGCCACTTCTCGATCAGGGGATCGGCGACGGCGGCGCCGATCTCGTAGCAGCACGGTCCGATCGTCGGCCCCAGCGCCGCCACGATCTTTTCGGGCGCGGCGCCGTAGCGGTCTTTTAGATGGCGCACCATCTTGGGCGCGATGCCCGCGAGCGTGCCGCGCCAGCCGGCGTGCACGACGGCGGCGAGCTTCAGCTCGTGAACGGCAAACAGAATCGGCGCGCAATCGGCCGTCAGCACGCCGAGAAAGATCCCCGGCTTCCCGGCCACCATGCCGTCCGCCTCGCCGATCTCCTTGATACCAAGTTCCTCGACGTCGGCGATGTGATCGCCGTGCACCTGCTTCATCGTGACGACCTTGAGGTTGTGCACGCCGACGGCCTTTTTCACATCGCAAAAGTTATCTTTCACGACCGCCGGGTCGTCGCCCACGCGAAACGAGAGGTTTAGCCCCGCGTACGCCCCTTCGCTCTTGCCGCCGCGCCGGCCTAGAAATCCGTGCAGCGGCGCGCCGCGCCGCTCCCACTCGGGAAGTTTGAGCCAGAAGAGGTCCACCGGCCCATTATTGTGGCTCGCCGCGCCCGTTGCAAGCCGAGGCTTGCAAATCGGCGGCGATGTCAGCAGAATTTCCGCTCACGGAGCGTCCATGGAGCCGAACGGAAGCGGAGAGAAGCAGCGCTGGGTCACCTGTCTCTTGAGCGACATGCTGCTGAGCCGGGTCAAGGCGGAGCTCGGCGCCGGCGCGGCCATCGATTACCGCGCTCTGTTCGCCGCCGTGGAGGGATTCGAGACTCCGGCCGATCCCGAATCGTTCCTGAGCGATCCGGGGAACTGGATTCCGCTCGCCGTGCTGCGCGAGCTGGAAACGCTATGCGTGAAGCTCACCGGCAGAAAAGATTTCGCCTACCACGCCGCGAAGGCCTACTTCGCACCGGGCCAGCGTCCGCTGCCGTCGCTGTTCGAGATCATCGTGCGGGTGCTGAACGACGTGCGCTCGGCGCTCATCTTCGCCAATCTGTGGGCCACGGCGCAGACCAATTACTTGAAGCTGCAATCGTTCGAGAAGTCCGGGGCGGCGCCGGAGCTTTTCATACTCGCGGAATTCGGCGCCGGCGCGGCCCCGGGACTCGCGGCGATTCATCTTCTCCGCGGCTTCAGCGAAGGCTTCACGCGCCTCTATCCGTTCATCGAGGAGGCGCGCTGCGTCGAGGAGATCTCGCAGCTTCGCCTCGAAGAGGTCGCGGATGAATTTCCCGGCTACACGGTAAGAGAAGACGGCGACCGCCTCGCGCTCTGCGCGCGCTCATCCTCGGAACCGGTCGTCGAGGCGAGAAAAATCGCGCTCCATTCCGAGACCGTGCCGGTGAAGGACGCATTCACGCTCTACACGCCCGATATGCTGGTGGCGCCGGAGCGCGCCGGCTCAATCGAAGTGCTGACGGCCGGCGCGCCGCCTTCCGCCGGCGGGACCAGCGCCGAGGCCTACCGCATCGTCAAAGGCGGCGTCTTGAACGACGGGCCGCTCGCGCACGAGTTTAAGGAGGGCGGGATTTACGGCGCGCCGTACTGCCGCTTTCGCTTCGAGTGGAAGGAAAGCGCCGCCGGGCGCGCGGACCTGACCGCCGACGCGACCCGCAAAGAGGTGTCGCGGCTGCTGTTCGATCATTTGAAGCAGCTCAAGCAAAGCCACATCCGCATGGCGCAATTCTCGACCGAGAAGGCTCGCCTCGAGCGCGAAAATATCCGGCTCCGGCGCGCGATCGAGCAGGAATACGGCGTCTCCGGCATGATCGGGCGCAGCAAGCCGATGCAGGAGCTGTTCGGGCTGGTGCGCTCGATCGCCGACACCGATGTCACGGTATTGATCGAAGGCGAAACGGGAACGGGGAAAGAGCTGATCGCGCGGGCGATCCATTACAACGGGCCCCGCCGCGGCGGCGCCTTCATCGCCGTCAACTGCGGCGCGCTCTCCGAGACGCTGCTCGAGAGCGAGCTTTTCGGCCACGAGAAGGGCGCCTTCACCGGCGCGGCGGCGCAGCGCAAAGGCATCTTCGAGGCGGCGCACGGCGGCACGCTGTTTCTGGACGAGATCGGCGAGACCTCGGCCGGGACGCAGGTGAAGCTCCTGCGCGTGCTCCAGGAGGGCGAGCTCCAGCGCGTGGGCGGGCGCGAGACCATCAGGGTGGACGTGCGTGTCATCGCCGCGACCAATCAGAAGCTCGACGATCTCGTCAAGGCCGGCCGCTTCCGCCAGGACCTGTTTTATCGCCTGAACGTGTTTCCCCTCGCGCTCTCACCGCTCCGATCGCGGCCGGAGGATATCCCGCCGCTCGTCGCTTACTTCATCGAAAAGAGTAACGGCAGGTTGAATAAAAATATTCGCGGCGCGACGCCCGCGGCGATGGCGCTGCTCATCGCGTGGGGTTGGCCGGGAAACGTGCGCGAGCTGGAAAACGTCGTTCAGCGGATGATGGTGGTCGCCAAAGGCGAATATCTCGACGCCGCCGATCTCCCGCTCGAGATGCGCGGCGAAGCCGCTCCGCCTCAGGCCAAGAGCAACGATTGGAAAGAGACCGCGCGGACCTCGTCCGAATTAATCGAGAAAAAGGCGATCGCCGACGCGCTCGCCGGGACCGGCGGCAACGTCACGCGCGCGGCAAAGGCGCTCGGCGTCAGCCGCGCGACATTGCAGAACAAGATGAAGGCCTACGGGCTGCGCGGGAAAGCATCTTAAAGAACCGGATGAACGAAAAAGCGCACGGTCATCGAAGCTCCGACAGGAATGTTTTTAGATGCTGAAAAATTTCCTGGGGTCGTTCTTCATGAGGCACATGTCCCGTCTTTTCCAAAATGAGTAATTTTGACCGGCTGATATCCGTATGGAATCGATGAGCATTTTCAACCGGCAGGGCCGGATCATCCGCTCCCCATATGATTAAAGTGGGGACGTCGATGTCTTTAAAGCGCAGCGCATTGGACCCTGCGTCGGGGGGAACGATCAGCTTAGCGGTCTGCTCCGACACATATTTACTTCCCGGCTGATCGTAAAAGTAGGCGTATCGGCAAATTCGCTCTGGCGTCACTTGCTCTTTTACAACAAACAGCGAGTTTAGCATGACTTTCGCGCGAACCTCCGCGGGAGGTGAATACATAAAAAAATTAGATATGGGATTTTTTGTCGCGGAAACGAAGGCAGGCTGTTTCTGTACATAGCCTGCGCTATCGAGCAATACTAAACCGTCGATTGTAAATGTCTGCGGGTGGTCCTTGACTTTAAGATAGGTCAGCAATGCAACGTTACCGCCGAGCGAGTGACCGACAAGCACAACATGCCTCAATCCCAGTCGCTCTAGAAAGTGAATCAAGAATTCCGCTTGATCATCGGGTGAATATTTTTGATCCTGCGGCTTCGATGTAAATCCCGAACCTCTTAGATCCAATCGGACGGTTGAAAATTCAGCCGCAAGACTTGGATAGATGTCGTGCCACGTTTCGAGAGTAGCCTCAAATCCGTGGATGAAAACGATCGTCGGGGATCGATTCGATTTTAGGTCGGCCTGAAAATTGACCGACACGCCATCGACATCCAACGACTGAGCGGGTCGAGGAATGGCGACACACGTGTTCTCGGTCTTTGTCGTCGCGCATCCGATTAAAACTGCGAGGACACAGCCGCAAAGCGTAAGTACGATTTTGGATTTCTGAGCGATAAAGAAACCTCTCATCCTAATGCTACCCGCCTTGGGCCGCAGATAGATATAAGTTAAGAACCGCAAACGACAGTTAATTTTTGCGGAGACCGCGTTAAGCTAAAATAGGTTTGCACTAGCTGTCAACCTCGATTAGCCGACAGGGCGTCATCCACCGTGCAGAACAAGATGAAGGCCTACGGGCTGCCCGGGAAGTAGCCCAACCGCCTAACCGGCTAGGCAGTTTTCCCTCCATTCGCCTAAAAATCTAGGCACCCCAAGAGTTGCCATTGAATGCAAGACATCGATTTACTCGACGTTTCCTTGCGTTTTCAGATCCCCGTTGAGCAAGGCATTCAATTTGCTCCTGTGACCGTCATGCTCGGTCGCCGCATCGAAAGCACTGTGAGTCGAGTTGTTGTTGGTCTGATCATCGCTTCATTGCTCCAAGGCTGCTTCTTTTACCGTTTCCATCAAAACGAAAAGTCCGAATGGCTGATCAAGTATGGAGACATCCTTTATCCCGCCTTTACCGCGGACGAGAAGGGCAATACTCCGACGGATAAGTCGGTCGCTGAACAGCGTTTTGAGAGACGAAAAAATTTTCTCCACGACTATTACCACTTCGCAGACGCTTCGTCTTGGGCTCTAGCGCTTTTCGCACCCGTGATTCTTGTCGCCTTCATTTTTGGGGAAATGACGGGCATCGGACAACTGCCGGAAGATGAACGCAGGAAGCGAGACAAGGAACGTTCGGACAAATTGCGCGATTTCATAGCCGCAGACATGGAGAAGGAACGGATGGAGGCAGCGCCATGAATTTCACCGACTACTCGCTCGATCTCACGCTCAGCGTCTTTCTCATCGTCGGCGCGTATCAGTTTTACTTCTGGTGCCAGCGCCATAGACTGATTCCCGCTCGCGAGCTGAGGATTCCGCTCGACGACCGCATCCCGTACCGGCCGAATTGGGTATGGGTCTACAGCTTCCTCTATTATCCAGCGATCCTGTACCTCAACTGGGCCGTCCAGTCGCCGGGCCAGTTCACGCGCATCGCCGGCAGCTTCATCCTGCTGCTCGGGCTTCAAATGCTCTTCTTCATCGCGTTTCCCGTAGCGACCCCCGAAAGCTGGCGGCAATTCAACGCGCGCGAAACCCTTGCCGAGCGCTTTCTAGCCTACGTGCAGCGCTTGGACGCACCGTCGAACTGCTTTCCGAGCATGCATGTTTCGGTCGCAACGCTGACCGCGCTCTATCTATATCCGCAGCTCGGCGCATGGACGCTTTTGTTTCCGGTTCTCATCGCGGCGAGCGCGGTGTTTACGAAGCAGCACTACCTTGCCGATCTCCCCGCCGGCGCGGCGCTCGGCTGGGTGACGTTCAAAATCTTCGCGCGGATGGCGTGAGAACAAACATGACGATAGGCGAATGGAAAAACGCCCTTGGACTGCCGCTCGCGCTCCTTCTCTGCGGCGTCCTCTTCGACGCGGCGGCGTTCGCCTATCCGCCGCTCGCGCTCACCGCGGCGAACGATCTCCGCATGCGGCTTTTCCGTCTGGCGCGCGTCGCAGCCATCGCGCTGCCGCTGCTCGCGCTCTTTTTCTCCGATCTCGCCGGGCGCGCCGGAACCGAGAGCGCGACCGCTCGGCGCGGCGGACGGGCGATGGTTTTCGGCGCTGTCGCCATGCCGATCGTCCTTATCGCCGCGGCGTTGACCCGGCTCGAGATCCGCTTGCTGCTGCCGCTGCCGGCGATCGCCGTCTTTTTCGCCGCCGCTTCCGCCGCGTCGCTCGCGCGGCGGCACGCGGGCCTGCTCGAATTCTCCGGCTGGCGCCTTATCGCTGCGAGCACGGCGGCCGGACTCGTCATGGGTCTCTACGCCTTCGATACTCCGTTCGTGCCGAATTTTGCCGGTCCCTATGACGGGCTGTTCCGCGCGCTCATTCGCCGCGCGCACGAAGGGGCGATCGTCTCGGGCATGGCGCTGATTGTTCTTTCCGGTGCGCTCGAAAAGAAAGGAGTCGCGCATGAAAATCGGACTGATCGCGATCGCCGGCGTCAAATTGCAAACGCGTAAGTTCATCGACCTCGGCATCACGCTGCCTCAATTCGTCAACCGCGGGCGCGTCATCGCGCAGCTGCCGAGCCTCGCGCTCTTGACGATCGCCGCCACGACGCCTCCCGGTGTCGAGCTGGAGTACATCGAGGTGGACGATGTCGGGTCGTTCGCGGCGGACCCGCGGCTCGATTTCGATCTGGTGGCGCTCTCCACCTACACCGCGCGCGCCTTCGACGCCTATCTCGTCGCCGATGCCTACTGCGCCCGCGGAGTCCCCGTCGTCTTCGGCGGGCTGCACGCAACCGTGCTGCCGGAAGAGGTCGCGCTGCATGCCGACGCGGTCGTCGTGGGCGAGGCCGAGGCCCTGTGGCCGGATGTCGTACGCGATTTCCAGCGCGGCGGCCGCACGGCCTTAAAAAAGTTTTATCGCGAGCCGGCGCCGGGGCGGCTTCGCCTCGACGCGGCGCCGCTCCCCCGCTTCGATCTGCTCGCCGCTCCCGACGGGCAGTCCGCGCCGGATGATCCGCGCGTCACGGGACAATTAAATCGGCTCGGCCCTTATAACCGGATCACCGTCCAGACCACGCGCGGCTGCCCGCTCGACTGCGAGTTTTGCGCGGCATCGAAGCTCTACGGCGGCTACCGGTTGAAGCCGGTCGCGCGCGTGCTGGAAGAGATCGACGCCGTCCGCGCGCTGTGGCGCAGGCCGTTCATCGAATTCGCCGACGATAACACCTTCGTGAACAAACGCTGGGCCAAGCAGCTTCTCCGCGAGCTTTCCGGGAGGCGCATCCGCTATTTCACCGAGACCGACGTCTCGGTCGCCGACGACGACGAGCTGCTCGACCTGCTCTATCCGAGCGGCTGCCGGCAAGTATTGATCGGCTTCGAGAGTCCGCGCCCGGCGAGCCTCGACCGCCTCGACCGCGTGAACTGGAAGGCCGGCAGGCTGCCGCGCTATCTCGAAGCGATCGAAAAAATACAGGGGCGCGGCGTGAGCGTCTGCGGCTGCTTCATCGTCGGCCTCGATTCGGACACGCCGTCGATCTTCGACGAGATCCGCGAGTTCGTCGAACGGTCGCGCCTGTTGGAAGTCCAGATCACGATCCTGACGCCTTTTCCCGGGACGCGGCTTTACGACCGCCTCGCGGCGGAAGGCCGTCTGCTCTATCCAGGCGCTTGGGACCGCTGCACGCTGTTCGACGTGAATTTCCGGCCGCGCGGCATGTCCGTCGAGGAGCTGGAAGACGGCGTCATGGCGCTCTGGCGCGATACGTGGAACGCCGATGCGTTCGCGGCGCGCAAGCGCCACTATCGCGAGATCATGCGCCGCCTCCACGGCCGCCGGCGGGAGGCCGAAGCGGAGACCGAGGAATACTTCGCGCTTCCGGCCGCGTCGTGATTTACGCGTGGATATTCGCCATGCCGGCCCCTATAATCGGGGGCGATGACCGACGTGCACGTGCATCTCGTCGCGCTTCCCGACGGCGACAACGGCTGCTACATCTCGCCCAGAATGCTCAAGCGGCCGCTGTCGCGTTTTCTGGCGTGGAAATTCGGCGTCGATCTCCGTAAGCCGCGAGAGGCGAACGCGTTGTATATCCAGCGGCTGCTCGACGCGCTCGAGCGCTCGTCTCGCGTGAAAAAAGCGGTGCTGCTCGCGATGGACGGCGTCTACGACGCGGCCGGGAAGTTGGACATGACGCGCACCGATTTTTTGATCTCGAATCGCTACGTACTCGCCGTCGCGGCGAAATATCCCGAGCGCTTTCTCGCCGGCGTTTCGATCAACCCCGAGCGGCGCGACGCGCTGGAAGAACTGGAGCGCGTCGCCGCCGGCGGCGCGGAGCTGGTCAAAGTCCTCCCCAACGCGCAGTGCTTCGATCCCGCCGAGGGGCGCCACCGTCCTTTTTATCGCGCGCTCGCGCGGCTTAAACTGCCGCTCTTGAGCCACGTCGGCTATGAATTCAGCCTGACGGGACGCGACCAGTCGGCGGGAGACCCCGCGCGCTTGAGAGCGGCGCTCGAAGAAGGCGTCACCGTCATCGGCGCGCACGGCTGCAGCCAGGGACTTTTTTTCTACGAGCCGCATCTCAAAACCGTGCGCGAGTTCGTCCGCTCGTACCCGCATTTTTATATCGACGTCTCGGCGCTGACGCTGCCCAATCGCGTCGGCATGCTGTTTATCCTCCGACGGCATGCCGAGCTCCAGCAGCGGCTCCTTTTCGGAACGGATTATCCGCTGCCGGTGCTTTCTTATCCTTCTCTCGGCCGGGGCTACCGCGCGGCGGCGCGGGCGAGCTACTTCGATCGCCAGGCGCAGCTGCTGGAAAACCTCGGAGTGTCGTACCGGGATTTCTCCTCCATTCGACCATAAGGACATCTCATGGCCGCCGGCCGTTACACGGACACGCTCAAGCACCGCGGTTTTCAGCCTTTTCTGTGGACGCAGTTCCTCGGCGCGTTCAACGACAATCTCTTCAAGATGATCGTGTCGCTGATGGCCGCGGACCTGGCGGTGAGCGGAGGCGGCTCCGGCGCTTATCTCTCCGCCGTTTCCGCGGTCTACGTCCTGCCGTTTTTTTTCTTTTCGGGTTACGCCGGCCATCTTGCCGATGCGTTCAGCAAGCGCAGCGTCCTGATCGCCACCAAGTTCTTCGAGATCGTCGCCATGGCGCTCGCGACGCTCGCTTTTCTTTCGGGACGCCTCGAGCCGATGCTCGCGGTGCTTTTTTTGATGGCGCTCCATTCGACCTTCTTCAGTCCAGCCAAGTACGGCATCGTTCCCGAGATGCTGCCCGATAAGGACCTATCGCGCGCCAACGGGATTCTGGAAATGAGCACGTTCTTGGCGATCATCCTGGGAACTTCGCTGGGCAGCGTGCTCTTCGCCGCCTGGCGCGACCGCCTCGTCTGGATGGGAATTGTCCTGACCGCGATCGCCGCCGCCGGCAGCGCGGCGAGCTTCGGCATCGCGCGCGTACCGCCGTCCGGAGCGGGAAGGACTTTCACAGTCAATCCATGGGCGGAGATCGGCCGCGGCACGCGCCGGCTGTGGGCGGATAAGACTCTCCGGCTCACCGTCATCGGCATCTCCTATTTCTGGTTTCTCGGCATCCTGCTGCAGATGGATCTCATCCTGCTCGGAAAAGAGGTCATGGGCCTCGACGATCTCAACGTGGGCCTGCTGGTGGCGTTTCTGGCGCTCGGCATAGGCATCGGCAGTCTCGCGGCCGGTCGCCTCTCGGGCGATAAGGTCGAGTTGGGGCTCGTGCCCTTGGGCTCGATCGGCATGGGGATTTTTTCCGTGCTGCTTTACTTTTCCACGGGCTCCTACGCATGGACCGCCTTCGCGCTCTTCCTCCTCGCCTTTTCCGGCGGTCTCTTTGCCGTGCCGCTGAACGCGCTGCTTCAGCAGCGGAGCGGACGCGACGAAAAAGGCGTCCTGATCGCGACCAACAACTTCCTCAACACCGCGGCGATGCTGCTCGCGTCGGGAGCGTTCTGGCTGCTGCGCGACAGCTTGAAAATCGACGCCGGCGCCATCGTCCTGATCACGGGAGTTTTCACGCTCGCGGCGACGGTTTACCTGCTGACGATTTTGCCGGATTTTCTCATTCGTTTTTCTCTCTGGCTCACCACCCACACGATCTACCGCATCCGCATCGCCGGCCAGGAGCACGTGCCGTTTCGCGGCCCGGCGCTGCTCGTCTGCAACCATGTCTCCTACGCCGACCCGCTGCTCGTCGGCGCGTCGGTCCAGCGCTTCGTCCGCTTCATGATGTATGCCCCCTTCTATGAGATCCGCTGGCTCCATTGGCTGTTTCGTCTCATGAAGGCGATTCCGGTCTCCGCCCGCAGCCGCCGCGAGATCGTGGAATCGCTGGCGCGGGCGCGCGCGGAGCTCGCAGACGGCCATGTCGTCTGCATCTTCGCCGAAGGCGGCATCAGCCGCACCGGCAACTTGCTGCCGTTCAAGCGCGGCTTCGAGAGAATCATCGATGGTCTTGATGTCCCGGTCATTCCGGTCCATCTCGACCGCGTCTGGGGCAGCATCTTCAGCTTCAAGGAGGGGCGTTTTTTCTGGAAACGGCCCGAGCGCATTCCCTATCCGGTGACGGTCTCCTTCGGCCCTCCGCTTCCCTCCAAGACAACAGCGCGCGAAGCGCGCCAGGCGGTCCTCGAATTGGGCAGCGAGGCCGCGGGCCGGCGCCGCGCCCCGCGGGACGTCTTGCCGCTGCGTTTTTTAAAGACCGCGAAGAGGAGATGGTTCGCGTTCGGCATGGCCGATTCGACCGGGCGCGAACTGAGGTACGGAGACGCGATGGTCGCGAGCCTCCTGCTCGCGCGGCGGCTCAAGGAGAAATGCGCGGCGGAGCCGATGATCGGGCTTCTCTTCCCCGCCTCCGTGGGCGGCGCGCTCGCCAATCTCGCCACGCTCATCGCCGGCAAGGCCGCGGTGAACCTCAACTTCACCGCCGGGACAGACGCGCTCGAACAGGCGCGCCGCCAGGCCGGCATCAAAACGATCCTCACCTCGAAGCAGTTTCTCGCGCGCACCAAGCTCGCGGGCGTGGAAGGGATGATTTACCTCGAGGATCTTCTGGCCGGCATCGAACGGAAAGAGAGGATTCGCACGGCGCTCTCGACGTTTTTGCTGCCGGCGACATTTTTGCTGCGCTTGTACGGCGACGACAAACAGCGCGCGAATGGGCTCGCCGCGGTGATCTTCTCCAGCGGCAGCACCGGCGCGCCCAAAGGCGTAATGCTCTCGCATCACAACGTGCTCTCGAACATCGAGGCCTTCGCCCAGCTTTTTTCAGTCTCGGGCGAAGACCGCATGATCGGCGTGCTGCCTTTTTTTCATTCGTTCGGTTTCACCGGCACGCTTTGGTTTCCGCTGATCTCGGGCCTCGGCGCGGTGTACCACTCCAATCCGCTCGACGGGAAAACGATCGGCGAGCTCGCGGCGAAATATCGCGGCACCATTCTCATCAGCACGCCGACTTTTTACGCATCGTATCTGCGGAGAATTCCGCCGGAGCAGTTCGCGACGCTGCGCTACGCGATCACGGGCGCGGAGAAGCTCCGCCAGCCGGTCGCGCGCGAATTCAAGGAGAAATACGGCCTCGATCTGTTGGAGGGATACGGCGCGACGGAGATGGCGCCGGTGATTTCCGTCAACATTCCGGACGTGAACGATGGAAGCGAGCATCAGGCCGGAATGAGATTCGGCACCGTCGGGCAGCCGCTGCCGGGGGTCGCCGTCAAAGCGGTGGACCCGGAAACGGGCGCGCCGCTGCCGCCGGAGCGCGAAGGTCTTCTGCTCGTGAAAGGTCCGAATCGGATGATCGGTTATTTGGGTGACGCGGAAAACACGCGGGAGGTCATCCGCGACGGCTGGTACCTCACCAACGATATCGGGTCGATCGACGACGACGGCTTCATCCGCATCACCGACCGGCTCTCGCGCTTCAGCAAGATCGCCGGCGAGATGGTGCCGCACGTCAAGATCGAGGAGACGGTGAACGATATTTTAGGCGAACGGAGTTCCGTCGTCGTCTCCGTCCCCGATGCGCAAAAAGGCGAGCGAGTGGCGGTTCTCTACTCGCGGCGCGACGTGGCGCCCGAGGAGTTGTGGCGCGGC
Organism: Verrucomicrobiia bacterium; assembly: GCA_035495775.1. Taxonomy (GTDB): domain Bacteria; phylum Desulfobacterota; class Binatia; order UBA9968; family UBA9968; genus JAJPJQ01. Next base: position 12,108 of record DATJFG010000094.1, read on the forward strand.
TTGAACGAGACCGAGCTGCCTAAGCTCTGGATCCCGAAAAAAGAAAATCTCATTCCCGTCGATGAGATCCCGCTGCTCGCCTCCGGCAAGGCGGACTTGAAAAAGGCGCAGGCGATGGCGGTGGAAGACGAGACGAAAGATCGTGGTTAGCACGTTCATTGTCGTCTTTGCCGCGTACGCCCTCGGCTGTTTCTCCGCCGGCTACTATCTCGTTTATTTTTACTCACGAAAGGACGTCCGCGAATTCGGTAGCGCAAGCACGGGCGCGACGAACGTCGGCAGGCAGCTCGGGACAAGCGGATTTCTCACGACGCTTCTCATCGACGGAACGAAAGGCGCGCTCGGCGTCTGGGCGGCGCAATCCATGGGCTTCGACGCCGCGCGAGCGATGCTCATTCTTATAGCGGTGGTGGCAGGTCACATCTGGCCGCTGCAGCTGAGGCGGCGCGGAGGTAAAGGGATCGCGCCGGCACTGGGGGGAATTCTCCTATTCGATTACCGTCTCGCCGCCGCCCTCATCCTCGTTTGCACGGTCGGCTACGGCTTCACGCGCCGATTCACGCTCAGCGGGCTTGTCGCCGTGACGCTCTCTCCCATTGTGGCGATGGTCTTGGGCTACTCCGATGTCGTTATCCCGCTCTTGGCGCTAGCACTTGTGATCCTTATCGCGCATCGGGAAAATCTCCAAGAAATCTTCGCGTGGAAATCGACGCGCGGTGCAAAAAACCACACGCTTTCGAAGGAGGACGCATGAGTGCACGGTCTCTGTACATGTTTAAGATCGCCGATCAGCCCTCGGAGTTCGAGCAAATTCACCGCTTGAATTATCGGACGTTCGTCGAGGAGATTCCGCAGCACGGCGCGAACGCCGAACAGGTTCTGACCGACAAGTTTCATCAGGAAAATACCTACATGATCGCTTCGCGAGGCGACGTGCTCAAAGGAATGGTTTGCGTCCGCGGCCTCAGGCCGTTTTCTCTTGACGCGAAACTCCCCAATCTCGATTCGTACCTGCCGCGCGGCGCGCGCCCGTGCGAGATCCGTCTGCTCTCCGTCGAGCGCGATTGCCGGAACGGAAAACTTCTTTTCGGCCTGCTCGAATTGCTGGCGCGGCATTGCAAAGAGTGCGGCTACGACATCGCGGTGATTTCCGGCACGCTTCGGCAACAGAAACTTTACCGTCACTTGGGCTTTGTGCCCTTCGGGCCTATCGTCGGCGTTCCGGCCGCGGCGTTTCAACCGATGTATATCACCCGCGAAGCTTTTAAGGCGACGTGGCCAAAGCTCGTCAGCGCTCCGAACACGTCGGCGGGGCTCGTTAATCTGCTCCCTGGCCCGGTCGGCATCGCTCCCGAGGTGCGGCGTGACTTCGGCAAAGCCGCCGTCTCGCATCGATCCGACGCGTTTATCGCCGATTTTCAGGAGACTCGCCGGCTGTTATGCGCTCTAACTTGTGCGCAACACGTGGAGATCTTAATGGGCTCGGGAACCGTGGCGAATGACGCTGTCGCGGCGCAGCTCACGCGCCTGCCGGGCCGCGGCCTTATCCTAAGCAACGGCGAATTCGGCGATAGGCTCGTCGATCAAGCCGAGCGCTGGGGACTTTCGTTTGCGACGCTGCGGACGCCGTGGGGGAACCCTTTTCGCGCTGAGGAAGTCCTGCGCAAAGTCGATCGGTGCCGCGGCATTCGCTGGCTATGGGCCGTCCACTGCGAGACCTCGACGGGCGTTCTCAACGACATCGATTCGTTCAAGCGAATTTGCCGCGAACACAACCTGCGCTTGTGCATGGATTGCATCAGCTCGATCGGCTCGGTACCTATCGATCTCACGGGCGTTTATCTGGCGACCGGGGTCAGCGGCAAAGGCCTGGCGGCGTTTCCAGGGCTGTCGATGGTGTTTTACAACCACACGCTTCGCACGGGGGAACCGGCGCTGCCGCGTTATCTCGATTTGGGATTTTACGCCGCGCATGACGGCATTCCCTTCACGCTGTCCTCGAACCTCGTATATGCGCTCAAGACCGCACTGCTTCGCCGCAATGAAGAATCATTCGAACGGTCGCGGCACCTGTCTCGCGCGCTGCGAGAAGGTCTCAAGTCTGTGGGCTTCCGCATTATCGCATCCGATTCGGATGCCGCGCCGGCCGTTATCACGATTGCGCTGCCTCCCGCACTCTCTTCGCTTGAAGTCGGTCGTCGTCTCGACGAGTTAGGCTACACTCTGAGCTATAAAAGCGGCTACCTAATACGTCGGAATTGGATTCAAATCTGCCTCATGGGTGAATGCAACGACGAAAAAGTTCTGCCGGTGCTGGACGCGCTCGGATACTTTTGTCCGCCGCAGCATCTAGCCGCCCTCTGATTCTTGCAAGCCCATACCGCGCATGATAGAAGCGGCTCGTTAGGAGCTTAAATGGACTACGACAAACTGGCGGAAAGGGCCCTCGGCGGTGAATTGATCGCGCGCGAGGAGATGCGCACGGTGCTCGAGGCGCCCGACGACGATCTGCCGGAGCTGTTGGCGGCGGCCTTCAAGGTGCGGCGGAAATACTTCGGCAAGCGCGTTCAGATCCACATGCTGATGAACGCGAAGAGCGGCCTCTGCCCCGAGGACTGCCATTACTGCTCGCAGTCCTCCGTCTCGCACGCGCCGATCGACAAGTATCCCTTTCTAAGCAGGGAAAAGCTGATCGAAGGAGCGCTCACGGCGAAGGCCGCGGGCGCGGTGCGCTTCTGCATCGTCAACAGCGGCCGCGGTCCGACGGCGAAGGAGATCCAGGAGATCTCCGGCGTCGTGCGCGACATCAAGAGCCGCGTCGACATTAACATCTGCTGCTCGCTCGGGCTCATGGACGAAGAAAAAGTCCAAACGTTGAAGGACGCCGGCGTCGAACGCATCAATCACAACTTGAACACGAGCGAGCGTCATCATCCCGAGATCTGCACCACGCATACCTACGCCGACCGCGTCGAGACGGTGAGCCACGTCAAATCCGCCGGGCTTTCCTCTTGCTGCGGCGGCATCGTCGGCATGGGCGAGACCGACGACGATCTGATGGACCTTGCCATATCGCTGCGCGCCCTCGGCGTCGATTCGATCCCAATCAATTTTCTCCACCCGATCGACGGCACGCCTTTCGAGGGAATCAAGACGCTGACGCCGCAGCGCTGCCTGAAGATTCTCTGCATGTTCCGCTTCGTCAATCCCGACAAGGAGCTGCGCGTCGGCGGCGGCCGCGAGCTGAACCTGCGCTCGCTCCAGCCGCTGAGCCTCTACCCGGCAAATTCGCTCTTCGTCAACGGCTATCTCACGACGCCCGGCCAGGAGGCGAGCGAGACGCACCAGATGATCGCCGATCTAGGCTTCGAAATCGAAGAGCGGCTGCCGAACTGAAAAGGTGGTAGGCAGTAGACATTAGAAAGAGAATCGACTTATCTACCGCCTTACGCCTAGAGCCAACCGCCTAATCACTTCCACAGCGTGATCACCAGCACCCCGCCGATGATCGTCATCGCGGCGAGGACGATTCTAAGCGTCACGCGCTCGACGTCGCGCAAAAACAGCGCCGTGAAGATCAACGAGAAAAACGGCCCGGTGCTGCTGAGCGGGATCACGACCGATACTTTCCCTAAGTCGAGCGCGTAGTAGATGCAGGTCATCGCGAGGCTCACGGTGACGCCCGCCGCGACAAACCAGCCGAAGCACTCGCGATTCATCTTCCAGGTCTCTTTAGACTTTTCGACGTACCAGAGCGTCAGGATCGAAACCACGAACGACGAGGTCGCGGTCACCGCCGCGGCGAGAAAAGGATGCGGCACCGCCGCCAGGCCGAACTTGCGCACGACCTGAGAGGCGCCGGCGAGCGCCGAGGCCGCGATCGGATACCAGAGAAAGACCGCGGAGCCGGTGAGCCTCATCGACCCGCTGCGCCAAGACAGCAGCGTTATGCCGGCGATGATCATGAAGGTTGCGACGACGATCGGCAGCGTGATCTTCTCGCCCAAAAAAATGATCGCCATCGCGGCGCTGAAGAGCGGCGTGGTCGCGCGGATCGGGTCGGTGATCGCGACGCCGAGCGCGTCGATGCCTTTATAGGTCAAAAGGCGCGTGAGGCCGGGCTGAAACAGGCCGACGACGACGAAGATCAAAATCGAGGCGCTCGTGAGGGAAACGAGCGGCACGAATAAAATCGATATCGTCCAGAGAAAGACGATGTTGATGAGCAGGCTGACGATGACGCCGGTCGCCGGATTGGACGTCCGGAGCGCTTTTTTCGTGAAGAGATTGTGCAGCGCGAACAAAAACGCGTTGGCCAGCGCAAAAAATTCGGCGGACATTCCGACCGTTGTTCCATGTTCGGCGAAAAAGGGCAATCGAAGAGGGTTATTGCAAAGCCGTTTGCGTCCGGTAAGCTACCACTCGGATGAAAACTCGCACCGCGGTGATCTCGATCAAGGATTTGAAGGCCGATGCCTTTCCCGCGCTCAAGCAGGCGCTCGGCGCCGTGCCCGGCGTGCAAACGATCGATTTCAATCTGGAGCGGAGCGTCGCCGTGGTGGAGTTCGACGGCGAGCATTCCAAGGTCGACGACCTCATGCGCGCCGTCTTGAAGGCGGGATTCCAGCTAATTTAGAAAATCATCAATCGCCCGCGACCGTCATGCGCGAGATCTTGAGGGTCGGCGCGGCGATCCTACCGCGGAATTCGAGGTCATTGCCGACCATCTCGATGTTCTTGAGCATCTCTTTTAGGTTGCCGGCGATCGTGACCTCTTCGACCGGATAGGCGAGCTTGCCGTTTTCGATCCACATTCCCACGGCGCCGCGCGAGTAGTCGCCGGTGACGAGATTGACGCCGAAGCCCATCAGCTCGGTGACGTAGAATCCGTCTTTTACCGAGGCGATGATCTCTTCCGGCGCGTGCGGTCCCGGCCGCAGATAAAAATTCAAAGGGCCGACGCCCGGCGCGTCGCCGACCCCGCGGCTCGCGTTGCCGGTGGAAGCGAGTCCGAGTTTCTTTCCGCTGTAGGTGTCGAGCAGGTAGCTCTTGAGCACGCCGCGCTCGACGATGGTCTTTTTTTTCGTCGCCAATCCCTCCCCGTCGAAAGGCCTCGAGCCAAGCGCGCCCGGCATCGTGCCGTCGTCGATGAGCGTCACGGCTTCCGAGGCGATCTTCTCGCCCAGCTTGCCGACCAGAAACGAGGCGCCTTTGTACAGCGAATAGCCCGAGAGCGCCGAGGAGAGCTGGCGCAGCAGCGTCGCCGCGATCTCGGGGTCGAGAACGACGGGACAGTCGCGCGTCTTGACCTTGCGCGCGCCGAGTCTCCGGAGCGCGCGCTCCGCCGCGCGTTTGCCGAGCGCCTCCGGGGCTTCGAGCTGGGCGAATTTCCGCTGGGAAGAATACCAGTAATCCCGCTGCATCGAGCCGTTCGAGCTCGCCACCGGCGCGACTGAGAGACCGTAGCTCGTGCCGCGGTACTCGGCGGCGAAGCCGTGGCTGTTGGCGTAGAGCACTCGGCTTGAGTGCGCGGAAAACTCTCCGCCTTCGGAATTCGTGATGCGCGGGTCGGAATCCAGCGCCGCCTTCTCGGCCTCGCGGGCGAGGCTGATTTGCTCGTCGATCGAAATCACGCGGCCGTCGTCGGCGAGATCGAGGTCGGGAATCTCTTTGGCGAGCGCCTCGGGCGCCGGCAAGCCGCTGTACTCGTCCTTGGCCGTCGCGCGCGCGAGCGCGCACGTATCGTCCACCAGCCGCTCGATCGCGCCGCTCGAAATATCGGAGGTCGAGGCGCTGGCGGAGCTCGCGCCGAAAAAGAGCCTCACGCCCAGCCGCTTCTCCTGGGCCTGGCTCACCTTATCGACCTCGCAAAGACGCACGGTCACAAAAGAACTGTCGCTCTCCGCCATGACGACATCGCCGGCGGTCGCGCCTTTTTTCTTAGCTTGAGCCAGCACATCGAGGGCCAGCTCGGAGGTCAGCTGCAAACGTTCCATGGATTTATGCGCTGGTGCCGCCGACGGTGAGTCCGTCGATGCGGATCGTCGGCAAACCGACGCCGACGGGCACCGACTGGCCGTCTTTGCCGCAGGTGCCGACTCCCTCATCGAGCTTGAGGTCGTTGCCGACCATGGAGACGCGCGTCAGCACGTCGGGCCCGTTGCCGATGAGAGTGGCTCCCTTGACCGGACGCGTCACCTTGCCGTCCTCGATCAGATAGGCCTCGCTGGCGGAGAAGACGAATTTCCCGTTGGTGATGTCGACCTGGCCGCCGCCGAAAGAGACCGCGTAGAGTCCCTTCTTGACGGAGCGGACGATTTCTTCCGGAGCGCTCTCGCCCGCCAGCATGAAAGTATTGGTCATGCGCGGCATCGGGATGTGCGCGTAGCTCTCGCGCCGTCCGTTGCCGGTCGGCGCCATGTTCATAAGCGTGGCGTTCAGGCGGTCCTGCAGGTAGCCGCGCAGCACGCCTTTTTCGATCAGGACGGTTCGATGCGTCGGCGTTCCCTCGTCGTCGACGTTGAGCGAGCCGCGCCGCGACGGCAAAGTGCCGTCGTCGACGACCGTGCAGAGTTCCGAGGCGACTTTCTCGCCGATGCGGTCGCTGAAGGCGGAGACCTTCTTGCGGTTGAAATCGCCCTCGAGCCCGTGACCGATCGCTTCATGGAGCAAAATGCCCGGCCAGCCGGGCCCCAAGACGACATCCATCGTACCCGCCGGAGCGTCCCCGGCTTCGAGATTGAGGAGCGCCTGGCGCACCGCTTCGCGCGTGTAGCGCTCGTAATTGTTCTTATCGAGGAAGAAATCGAACTCGACCCTGCCGCCGCCGCCGTAGCTGCCGACTTGTCGGTTGCCGGCCTCCTCGGCGATGCAGGTCACGTTCAGGCGCGCGAGCGGCTGGATGTCCCCGATGACCATCCCCTTCGAAGAGGCGACCAGGATGATTTTTTGCTCGCTCGCGAATGAGACAAAAACGTTTTTGACGCGCGGGTCGAGCGAGCGGGCGAGCCGGTCGATGTCGTAGAGCAGCGCGGTTTTTTTCTCCAAGGCGACGTCGGTGGCCGGCGTTTGCACCGGATAAAGGTCGTGCGCCTCGACGCGCTCATGTCCGACCTTGACCGGCGTGTCGGCGGACGGGTGTTGAGCGATCGCCTGTGCGGTGCGCGCGGCCAGCGCCAGATTGTCGATCGTGATATCGTCGGTATAAGCGTAGCCCGTCTTCGCCTCGGATAAGACCCGGACGCCGACCCCGTTGGAGGTCGCGCGGGAGCCGTGCTTGACGAGCCCCTCCTCCAGGCTCACGCCCTCGTTGATACGGTATTCGAAATACAGGTCGGCGTAATCGGCCTTGCGCTGGAGCGCCTGGGACAACAGTTTTTCCAAATCGCGGTCGCTGACCCCGAACCGGCGATCGAAAAAATTTTCCGCTTTGACGATATCTTGCGCCATAATCTTCCTTCGCAAAGAAAATTCCTAGCACCTTTGCGGCGCTGTTGAAAGGCGGTTTTCTCTCCCGATACTCTTCCCCTGCTACCGCTTCTATAGTATATACTACTGGGCCTTTTAAACTTTTTTGGAGGTCGAGAGATGTCAGGCGCAAAGAAAAGAATCGTTCATGTCGTCGGCACCGGAACTATCGGCGAGCCGCTGATCGGCATTCTTTCCACCTTCCGCGAGCAATGGGGTCTCGACGACGTTACTTTTCACAAGCGGACGCCGCTGTTGACCGACCGCTCCAAGGTTCTCGCACTCGCGCGCAAGGGGGCGAAGCTCTGCGTCGACAAAGACCGCTGGGAAAAGTTTAAAGAAATGGGCATGGAGCCGCACTTCGAGGCCGAGGAGGCGCTCGAGCGCGCAAGCGTCATCATCGATTGCACCCCTGTCGGAAACGACAACAAGGAAAAGATGTACAACCGCTACGCGGGCAACGGCCGCGGCTTCATCGCGCAGGGAAGCGAGTTCGGCTTCGGCAAGATGTACGCCCGCGGCATCAACGACAAGATCTTCAACGGCAAAGACGAGTTCGTCCAGGTCGTGAGCTGCAACACGCATAACCTCGCGGTCCTGATCGACACGCTGGCGCTCGGACCGGAGAAAGAGGACAACCTGGAGGAGGGGCTCTTCGTCTGCATGCGCCGCGCCAACGATTTGAGCCAGGACGGCGAGTTCATTCCGGCGCCCGAGGTCGGCAAGCACGACGACGCGCGCTTCGGCACGCACCAGGGCCGCGACGCGCACGAGCTCTTTATGACCCTCGGTTTCGACCTGCCGATCTATTCATCAGCGATCAAGCTGAACACGCAATACATGCACACGATCCATTTCAACCTGCGGCTCCGCCGCAGCGTGACCTTGGACGAGATCATGCGCCGCCTCAAAGCCAACACCCGTGTCGCCCTGACGAACAAAAAGTCCTCCGCCTCCGTCTTTTCGTTCGGACGCGATCACGGCCTCTTCGGCCGCATCCTGAACCAAACGGTCATCGTGAGTCAGAGCCTTGCGATCAAGGGCGATCGTGAGGTGGTCGGCATGTGCTTCACGCCGCAGGACGGCAATTCGCTGTTCAGCAGCATCGCCGCGACGCTCCGCTTCCTGCATCCCGACAGCTATGAAGAGCATCTCGACGTGCTGCGGCCTTACCTGTTTAAAGAAATCTAAACGCGGGTTGTCAGGGCGCCGCCGAGGGCGGGAAGAACTCGAAGAACGGGTTACTCCCGCACATTCTCCGGCACGCCCTCGAAGCGCAGCCGATCGCCGACTTCGATCCCGCGCTGCCTGGCGAGACCGCCCTTGATCTCGAGAACATAGCGGCTCGGCTCGTCCACCGACCGCGCCGACAATGTGAACGGGACCGCCTCGCGGACGATGCCGACGATCTTCAAATCGCCGCCGATAAAGATCATATCGAGCGGGATCGGCGTATTTTTCATCCAAAAGGTGAGGACGGATTCAGATGGAAACACAAATATCATGCCGTGATCGTCGGCGAGCTCGCGGCGGTATTGAAATCCCATCTCGCGCTTGGCGGGCGTATCGGCGATCTCGACTTCGAAAGCGACATCTTTGCCGGCGCGCGTCTGAATGACAACGCGCGGATCGCCGCCGCACGCGAATAGACCCACCAAGAGAAAAAGTACAGTAATCGTCATCGTATTCTTCATTGGATGTTCGCGATTCCTTGAAAATCAACGTGTTATGAAATATGCCATAGGACTAATCCCAACGCTATGACCCCGCTTATCCTCACGCTGTTTATCCTTGCCGCCTTCGGACTGTTCGCCTACACGCTCTATCGCCGCTTCCGGCTTCTCAAAGGCGCCCGGGCCGACAACCGCTTCCAGGACGTCGGCGAGAGAATCCGCCAGGTGCTCGTCTATGCCTTCGGGCAAAAGAAATTCCTCCGCGACGAACAACCCGCGGGCTGGATGCATTTCTTGATCTTCTGGGGCTTCATGATCGTCGCCGCTCGAACGGTGACGACGTTCGCTCAAGGCTACAGTCCGCATTTTTATCTTCCCGGCCTGCACCCTGCGGGTCTCGGCGGACCGTATGTTTTGATGAAGGATCTTATCGAGCTCGGCGTCATCGCCGCCGTGCTCATCGCATTCTATCGCTGGCTTGTGTCGCACCCGCCGCGGCTTTTCGGCTTTCGCCCGGCGGAGAATCGGCTCGCCGGCCATTCGCATTGGGAGGCGCTCGTCATCCTGCTTTTCATCCTGACGCTGATGGTGTCGGACCTGCTCTACGACGGTTCGCGCTTCGCGTTCGGGACCGACAACCTGCTCATCACCGAGAGCCGCTGGGCGATCGTCAGCGCGACGGTCGGGCGCTGGCTTTCGAGCTTCGATCCAGCCGCCGTCAGCCGCATCGGCGCCGCGGCGTGGTGGACGCACATCCTCGTCATTTTAACTTTTTTAAACCTGCTGCCGCGTTCGAAGCACTTTCACATCATCACGGCCATTCCCAACGTCTTCTTTCGCAAGCTCGAGCCCGCCGGCCGATTGAGCTACATGGACCTCGAAAACACCGACCATTACGGGACGTCGCGCATCGACCAGTTCACCTGGAAGCAGTTCCTCGACATGTTCAGCTGCACCGAATGCGGTCGCTGCTCGTCGGCGTGTCCCGCGACGGCGAGCGGCAAGCCGCTGGCGCCCCGCCAGCTCCTGCTCGATTTGCGCGACTATCTTTACACCCACGAAGAACAAACGGCCGGCAAGAGAAACGGCGAGGCCGCCAACGGCGGTACGGAAACGAAAGTGATCGTCGGCGACGTGATCAAGGACGAGACCCTGTGGTCCTGCACGACCTGCCGCGCCTGCGAGGAAGCCTGCCCGGTGCTGATCGAATACGTCGATAAGATCGTCGACATGCGCCGCCACTTGGTCCAGGAAGAATCCCGCTTCCCCGCCGAGCTGGGGCGGACGATGAAGGCGATGGAGACGCAGGGCAATCCCTGGTCGATCGGCCAGGCGACGCGCGACGCGTGGGCCGAAGGGCTGGACATTCCGCGGCTCGCCGATCACCCCGACGCGGAATACCTCTACTATGTCGGCTGCGCCGGCTCGTTCGACGAGCGGAGCAAAAAAACCACCGCGGCGCTCGCCAAAATCCTCAAAAAAGCCGGCGTCGACTTTGCGATCCTCGGCAAGGAAGAGCTGTGCAACGGGGAGACCGCGCGCCGGATCGGCAACGAATATCTTTTCCAGACGATGGCGCAGGGGTTGATCGAAATCTTCGGACAATACAAAGTCAAAAAAGTTCTGACCAACTGCCCGCACTGCTTCAACACGCTGAAAAACGAGTACCCGCAGCTCGGCGGCCATTACGAGGTCGAGCACGCGGCGGAGTTCGTCTTGCGGCTCGTGCGCGAAGGCAAGCTCGCACTGGACGGCGACTTCGCCAAGCGGCTCACCTATCACGACGCCTGCTATTACGGCCGTTACAACCAGATCTATGACGCGCCGCGCGAGCTCCTGGGCCAAGCCGGCGCCAAGATCGACGAGATGAAAAAATGCCGCCACAACGCCATGTGCTGCGGCGCCGGCGGCGGCTGGATGTGGATGGACGAGCCCAAGGACAAACGCGTCAATTATATCCGCGTCGAGCAGGCGCTCGAAACCAACCCCGAAGTAATCGCGGTCTCCTGCCCCTACTGCATGATCATGGTCGAAGACGGCCTCAAGGCCAAAGGCATGGAAGAGAAAGTTCAGGCGCTCGACGTGATGGAGCTGATCGAAAAGAGCGCCCGGAAGTAACCCGCTACCCGCGAAATCCCAATCGCATCGAAAGACGGTTGCCGCCCTCGGTCATGAGCGGCACGATCTCTTTTTCCATCCGCTGCGGCGTCAGTCGATGCGTCGGGCCGGCCAGCGCGAGGCTCCCCACGAGGCTCCGCGTGGAGTCACGAATCGGCACCGCGATCGAGACGACTCCCGACATGAACTCACCTTGGTCCAAAGCGTAACCCGTCCCGACCACTTCTCTCAACTGACGCAGCAGCGCTTCGCGCTCGACGATGGTATTGTCGGTGAACCGCGGCAATTTTTCCGGCAGCGTTTCGCCCGCGGCCTCGCCGGCGCCGAAAGCCAGGTGGATCTTTCCCGGCGCGGTGCAATGGAGCGGCAGCATCCGTCCGATGAAAGACACGACACGGACAGGATTTTGCGGCTCGATGAAATCGAGCGGCACGATCGCCGCGCCCTTCTTGACCGCAACATAACAGCTCTCGTCGGCCGATTTGACGAGCTCTTCGAGCGTCGCCTTCGCCTGCGTCAAAAGTCCCGTCTGCTTGACGTAGATTTGCCCCAACTGGAGACATCTGAGACCGAGGCGGTAATTTTCCGTCGCGCTGTTTTGCTCGATGTAGCCGCGCGCCTCGAGCGTCGCGAGCAGGCGAAAGACGTTGTTCTTGTGGAGCTTCAGCCGCTTGCTCAGCTCGGTGACGCCGATCTCGTCCGCGTTGTGGTTAAACTGCTCCAGGACGTCGAGCGCGTGCGACACCGATTGAATCGCGTAGTTGGATTTTTCACGCCGAACCATGTGGCCTCCGGGATCGGCTTTTCAGCCGCGCGAGTGCAGCAACAAAAAACCGTTTTAACTTATGTCGCGAACTCAGGGTTGTCAATCTAGGCGGACCACGAATCCCGGCTTGACCTTCTCCGACCGTCATGTAAATGGTCGATACGATGAAGGTCGGCTCGAAAGGCTACTACGGGCTCCTCGCGCTGGTCGATCTTGCGCAGAACACCAAAGGAAGGCAGCTCGCGCAGGTGAAGGAGATCTCCAAGCGTCAGAGAATTCCCGAGGAGTACTTGGGCCAGATCATGGTGCTCCTCAAGCGCGCCAATCTCGTTCATGGCGCGCGCGGCCCGGGCGGCGGTTACCGACTGGCGCGGCCGGCGGAGAACATCAGCGTAACCGAGGTGCTGAAAGCGCTCGAAGGGCCGTTGATGGGCGTCGACCTGAAAAATCCGCGCGAGCGGCTGCCGGTCTCGACGGCCGCGCGCCGTCTCATCGCGGCGTGGAGCCAAGCGGTCGAGACGGCGGAAAAAATCCTCGCCGAGGTCACCGTCGCCGATCTCTGCAAGCCGGAAGAACGGCCGCAGATGTACTACATCTAAGCCCGCCGAGCGATCGCCGGTCGCTTGACCGCACGCCGCGAATAAGTTAAAAGATTGGCCATGACTCGGCTGGAGAAAAACCTGAACCGTTGGTGGTGGCGGCGAGATTCTCATCGTCTGCCGCTTGGCTAACTCCAGCTTTCGTCGCTCATTTTCAAAGGCCATAGGCAGACCGCCTATGGCCTTTTTGTTTTATATGGATCGATAGGGATGCTTCATCCGACCTTTGAAGAGTTCGCGCGCCTGGCGGCGCAGGGGAACCTGATCCCCGTTTACCAGGAGCTGCTCATGGATCTGGAAACGCCGCTGTCTTTTTTTCAGCGGCTCGAGCGCGACCGTTATGCGTTTTTGCTCGAGAGCGTGGAAGGCAGCGAGCGCTGGGCGCGCTACTCGTTTCTCGGCACACGCCCCTACCTCGTGTTTAAATCCCGCGGGCAAAACGTCGAAATCATCGAAGGGCGGAAGAAAAGAAAGCTCGCCGCGGAGCAGCCGCTGCGCGTCCTGGAAGATCTGATCAAGGAATACCGGCCGGTCGCCGCAGACGGCGTGCCGCCGTTCTTCGGCGGCGCGCTGGGGTACGTCTCCTACGATGCCGTCGAGCGTTTCGACCGTATTCGCAACGCGAAGAGGGAGCCGCTCGGCGCCCCCGAGATTTTTTTCATTTTCGTGCAGACGCTCGTCGCGTTCGACAATCTGAAGCACACGATCAAAGTCATCGACAACGTGCGGGTTGGCGACGGCAAGGATTTGCGACGCAAATACGACGCGGCGGCAAAGCGCATCGAGCGGCTGCTCGCCTCGGTCGGGAAAAAGGCGCGGCGGACGGAATCGCGCCCATTGACGGCGCCCGAACGAGAGAAGAAATTCCGCTCGAACCTGACGCCCGGCGCATACAAACGATCGGTCGAGAAGGCGAAGGAATACATCGAGGCCGGAGATATCATCCAGGCGGTTCTCTGCCAGCGGCTCGAGACCACGACCTCCGCCGATCCCTTCGAGGTCTACCGCGCGCTTCGCCTGATCAACCCGTCTCCTTATATGTATTATCTCGAGCTCGAAGGGCTCAGGGTCATCGGCTCGTCGCCGGAAACCATGGTGCGGCTCACCGGAGACACGATCGAGCTGCGCCCGATCGCCGGGACGCGCCGGCGCGGCGCGACGGCGGCCGAAGAGGCGGCGCTCGAGGCGGACCTGCTCGCGGATCCCAAAGAGCGCGCGGAGCACATCATGCTGGTCGATCTCGGGCGCAACGACGTCGGGCGCGTCGCCGCCGTCGGCAGCGTCGAGGTCAACGAGCTCATGGTCATCGAGCGCTACTCGCACGTGATCCACATCGTGTCGAACGTCCGCGGGAAGCTCGCGCCGGGAAAGAGCGCCTTCGATCTTTTCGTCGCGGCATTTCCCGCCGGGACGGTCTCGGGGGCGCCGAAGATCCGGGCGATGCAGATCATCGCCGAGCTGGAGCCGCAAAAGCGCGGTCTTTACGCGGGCGCCATCGGCTACTTCAGCTTCAACGGCAACCTCGACACCTGCATCGTCATCCGAACGATCGTCATGCAGGGTCAAAAAGCCTTCATCAACGCCGGCGCGGGGATCGTCGCCGATTCCGATCCCGAGAGCGAGTATCAGGAGACGCTCAACAAGGCGCGCGGGATGTTGAAGGCGATCGAGCTGGCGGAGAGCTGGAAAAAATCAAAAAAATCGAAATGATTCTGTTAATCGACAATTACGATTCGTTCACCTACAACCTCTTCCATTATCTCGGCGAGCTGGGCGCCGAGGTCAAGGTTTTCCGCAACGACGAGATCTCCTTGGACGAGATCGCGGCGCTGAGGCCCGAGAGGATCGTCGTCTCCCCCGGCCCGTGCACGCCGAACGAGGCGGGGATCTCCTGCGAGGTGATCCGCCGCTTCGGCGCAGGCACCCCGATTCTCGGCGTTTGTCTCGGCCATCAATGCATCGGCGCGGCGTTCGGCGGCGCGATCGTGCGCGCGCCGTCCCTCATGCACGGAAAGCTCTCTCCCGTGTTCCACGACTCCAAAAAGATCTACCGCGCGCTCAAAAATCCCTTCGCGGCGATGCGCTATCACTCGCTCGTGATCGACCCGGCGACATGCCCGCCCGAGCTCGAGGTGACCGCCCGCAGCGACGACGGCGTGATCATGGGCGTCCGCCACCGAAGCCTGCCGATCGAAGGCGTCCAGTTCCATCCCGAATCGATCCTCACGGAGGAAGGCAAGCGGCTTCTCGGGAATTTTCTCTCGGCCTATTGAATTCGGTCTTTCGGCTTCTTGTTATCCGACCAATGATGGCGTATGATCGCGCCGTTTGTTCCATGCTTCTTAGCTCCTGCAAGATCGCTGCGGCCGCTGTTTTTACGACGCTCGCTTTATCCATGGCGGCTCCGGCCGCCGCGCAGACGATCTCTTTCGCCGCCGCAATCACAATTCCCATCGGCACCTCGGCGCCGCGGACCGTGGCGGTCGGCGATTTCAATGGTGACGGAAAATTAGACTTTGCCACCGCCAATCTCGGCGGCAAGAATGTCACTCGTCTTCTCGGAAACGGCGACGGGACCTTCGGCGCGCCGTTAACGGTTTTCACGTCGCCCACGGCCAGCGCGCCGGCAGCGATCGTCGCGGCGGATTTTGACGGCGACGGCAAACTCGATCTCGCCGTGGCGAACGGCAACGATGATAAAATTTATGTGCTGCGCGGCAACGGCGACGGCAGCTTCGTGACATCCAGTCAGCCGTCCGCCCTCGACGCCAGCTCGGTTTTCCACACGATAGCCGTCGGCGACTTCGACGGCAACGGCAAGCTCGACCTCGCCATAACAAATAGCACGGCCAAGAATGTATCGATCCTGCTCGGCAACGGCGATGGCACGTTCACGGCCTCCACTCTGCCCATTCCGAACTTTGCGCTATCGATCGTGGCCGCGGATTTCGACGGCGACGGCAAGCTCGATCTCGCGATCGCGGACGCTTCGACCGTCTGGATCTTCCCGGGCCTGGGAGATGGGACGTTCGATGCGGGAATCGACATTCAGCAAGGCTCGACGCCGATTTTTCTCGCCGTCGGCGATTTCAATCGCGACGGCGTGCCCGACCTGGCCATTGCCAGCAACAGCAGCAAAAAAGTGTTCATCCGCCTCGGCACCGGCCATTTGGCGCTCGGCGCCGCTTCATTCGCGGCGGCGACGAATTTCAACGCCCCGAGCACCCCGCAATTCATTTCGTCTGCCGATTTCAACGGCGACGGGAAACTCGATCTCGCGGTCACCTTCGGCGGCGCCGCCTTCGTGGTTCGAGGCCAAGGGGACGGCACCTTCACCGGCGGCAAGTCCTTCGCCGTCAGGAGCGGCCTATTTTCGGCGGCCGGAGATTTCAACGGCGACGGCCGTCCTGATCTCCTCGTCGCGAACTTTCGCTCGGTGAACGTCTCGCTGCTCCTGAACGCGTCGGCGTTCAACTTCGGCGGAGACCTCGCCCCGAAAACAGACTTCGCGCTCACGGCGGACGCCGTCCTCGACCCCGCGACGGATCCTCTCGGCATCGTTACCGCCGATTTTAACAACGACGGCAAACTCGATCTCGCCGTAGCGAACTCCGGCACGAACAACGTCTCGATTCTCCTCGGCAGCGGCACCGGATCGTTTACCCTCGCAAGCGCGTCGCCCTTCGACGCGGGCACAGGCGCCGCCGCCGTCGCCGCCAGCGATTTCAACGGCGACGGCGTTTTGGATCTGGCCGTGGCGAATAGCGGCGCAGGGACCGTTTCGATTTTTATCGGCAACGGAGATGGCAGTTTTGCCGCGGCTTCGACGCCGACGGTAACCGTGGGCAGCGCGCCGGTGGCCATTGCCGTCGGCGATTTTGACGGCGACGGGAAGCAGGATCTGTCCGTGGCGAATAGCGGCGACGACAGCGTCTCGATTCTTCTCGGCAATGGCGACGGAACGTTCACCGTCGGAGCTACACCTGCGACTGGCGCCGGACCGCACGGCATTATCGCCGCTGATTTCGACCGTGATGGCGAGTTGGATTTGGCCGTCGCGAATGAGACCGACGGCAGCGTTTCGATCCTACTCGGAAATGGCACCGGAACCTTCGCAGCGAAATCGGATTTCGCCGCCGATACCGGTTCCGTTGCCGTCGCGGCCGGCGACTTCGACGGCGACGGCATTCTCGATCTCGCGGTCGCGAACAGCGGCGGTGATATTTCCATTTTGCTCGGCGAAGGCGACGGCACCTTCCATCCAGCCGTAAACCTCGCGATCGTCGGAGCTTCGCCATCGTCGATCGCCGCCGGCGATTTCAATCGCGACGGCATCCTTGACCTCGCCGTGACGAACCGCGGCGATGACACGGTTTCCATTCTTCTCGGCGACGGCTCGGGCTCCTTCGACGGCACGCTGTTCAGTTCTCCCTTCGCGACCGGCGATGCGCCGTCGGCGCTCGTCACCGGCGATTTCGATCGCGACGGCCGCTTGGATGTGGCTGTCGCTAACAAAGACAGCGATAATGTGTCGATCCTTCTCAATACCGCGCCGCCGCCGGCCGTTCTCTCCCCGGCCGCCGGAGATGCTTGGACGATTGCGACCGTGCACGTGATCCGCTGGACCTACGGCGGCGCCGGCGATGCCGTCAATGTGTGGCTCTCCCGCGACGGCGGAGCGACCTGGAAGACAATTCTCAAGAAGACCCCGAATGACGGCGTCCAGAACTGGACTGTGACGGGGCCCGCCACCGCAAATGCGAAGATTCGCGTTTGTACGACCGCTAAAATCCTCACCTGCGCTCCCAATAGTGACGCCTTTACGATTGCTCCGTAATTGCCTTCGACCCTTGTTTTAACCGCCTCGCTTCGCGTAGAATTCTCTTCATATTTTCTCGTGGAGGTTTCGCGTGGCGGAAAAAACATCCGAGCGCTACCGCGTCGCCGTGCTCGACGATTATGAAGGAATGGCCGATCGCGCGGCCGCGTATCAAACTCTGAAAAGCCGCGCCGATGTCAAAATCCACCGCGAACGGCTGGAAAGCGACGCCGACCTCGGCCGCGCGCTCCAGGGCGTTCAGGCGGTTCTCCTCGTGCGCGAGCGGACGCGCTTCGGGGAAAAGCAGCTCGCCGCCGCGACGGCGCTGAAGCTCATTTCCCAGACCGGCCGCACGACCGTCCACCTCGACGTCGCCGGCGCGACGCGGCGCAAAGTCGCGATCTCGGTCACGCCGGCCGACACGGGCGCGTCGACGGTCGAGCTCACGACCGCGCTTATCTTCGCGGTCCTCAGGCGCATTCCCGAGGTCGACCGACGGATGCGCACCGAACGCTGGCCGGCGATCGCGGGGCGGCTCTTCGAAGGCAAGACCCTCGGCATCGTCGGTCTCGGCCGCATCGGCTCGCAGGTCGCGCGCATGGCGAAGCTCTTCAACGCGCGCGTATTGGCGACGGGGAGAACGCTGACGCCCGAGCGCGCGCGCGAGGCCGGCGCCGAGGCGGCGCCGCTCGAGCGGCTGCTCAAAGAATCGGACATCATCTCGATCCACGTGCCGCTGAACGATCTGACGCGCGGGCTGATCGGAGCGAAAGAGTTCGCGCTGATGAAGCCCGGCGCGATCCTCATCAACACGGCGCGCGGCCCGATCGTCTCCGAAGCGGCGCTGATCGAGGCGCTCGAAAATGAGAAGCTTTCCGGCGCCGGCTTCGACGTTTACGACGAGGAGCCGCTCGGGATGAATCATCCGCTGAGGACGTTCGAAAACGTGGTCCTGCTGTCGCATCGCGGCTACGCGACCGAGGAGATACTGGTCGAGCGCTACCAGCACGCGATGGAAAACATCTTGAACTTTTTTGACGGCAAGCCCGTCAAGCTGATCAATCCAGAGGTGCTAAAGGGCTGAAAAGCGTGATTGACACGATTCCAACCCTGGACTAATGACTTAAGCAGACAGGAGGGGCGCTTATGGAAAGCAACGGCCACGAGATCCTGATTTCCGCCGACTCGCACGTCATGGAGCCGCACGACCTATGGGAGAAAGGGGTGCCCGAGCCGCTCCGCGCCGACGCGCCGCGCTTTAAGCCGATCCCGGTCGGTGAAAGTTTTCAAAAACATCCCGGCGGCCAAGACCCGCACGCGCGCATTAAAGAAATGGAGACCGACGGCCTCAGCGCCGAGGTGCTCTATCCAACCCTCGCGCTGACCCTCTTCGCTCTCGACGACGCGCGCATGCAGGAGGCGTGCTTCCGCGTTTATAATGATTGGTTGATCAATTATTGCCGCATCGCCCCCAAGCGGCTCGTCGGCAGCGCGACGATCTCGCTCTACGACGCGGAGCGCGGCATCGCCGAGATGGAGCGCTGCAAGAAGGGCGGCCTCAACGGCGTCACGATCTGGGAGGTGCCGCATCCCGATCTCCCCTTCCATTCCGAACATTATAATAAATTCTGGGCGGCGGCGGCGGAGATGGAGATGCCGGTAAGCCTCCACATCCTCACCGGACACAGCTACTTCAAGGACCCGAACCGCAGGCAGGGCGTCGAGCACTATCGCGGCAGCGTCAATCTGAAGCTCGCCGATAATCAGAACGCGCTTTTCGATCTCATTTTCTATGGCATCTTGAAACGCCATCCGAAACTCAAAATCGTCATCGTCGAGGCGGAGGTCGGCTGGCTCCCGTTCGTCCTGCAACAGTGGGACTATTACTATCGCCGCTTCAAAGACCGCAATCCGCCGCCGATCGATGAGGAGCCGAGCGCCTATTTCAAGCGGCAGGTTTACGCGACTTTCTTCAATGACTCCGTCGGCGGACGCTGCCTCGAATGGTGGGGCGCGGACAACTGCATGTGGTCGAACGATTTCCCGCACGAGAATTCGACCTGGCCCAATTCGCGCAAAGTGATCCAGCGCGACCTCGGCTATCTCCCGGCGGACCGCCGCGCGAAGCTCGTCTGTCTCAATGTCGCGAAATTATACAACCTGGAGATTCCGGCCTAAGGGACTATGCCGGCGCTGATCGATTGGCACTCGCATCATACCCCGTCGGAGCTGACGGACGACTTCGTCAGGCTCACGGGTAAACCGCCCTCTCCCGATCCGTACGATTCACCCGATTTCGCCCGCCGACGGCGCGAGCTCGACGCCGCCGGAATCGACATGCAGCTTGTCTGCCAGGGCGCGGGGCTTTACGCCGACCGCTTGCCCGCCGAAGCCGCGATGGCGATCACTCGGCGATCGAACGACATTCTCGCCGAGCGCATCGCGCACGACCGGGACCGTTTTCTCGGCGCGATCGCCGTTTCGATGAAGGACATCCCGGGTTCGGTCGCAGAGATCGAGCGCATGGCCGCGAAAGGCTTTCGCGCCGTCCTGCTCTATCCGAAAACCGACGGCGCGTTTCTCCTCGACACACCGGAGGCGGAGCCGCTGTTCGCCAAAATCGCCGAGCTCAAACTGCCGATCTTTCTTCATGGCGCGACGAGCGCCGACGATCCGACGCTCAAACGCCTGGAAGACGGAGGCGCGGGCGTCGTTTACGGCGTGGTGGCGGATGCGACCGTCAATGAATGCGTGCTCCGCATGATCGCCGGCGGCGTGTTCGACCGCCATCCCGATTTGAAAATCGTCATCCGCAGCGGCGGAGGCGGGCTGCCGCTGCTGCTGAAGCGCCTGTCCTGGAAACATAAAGGACGCGACGAGCGCAGCTACTCGCAGATCCTGCTCGATCATTTTTTGATCGACACGGCGAGCCTCGACGCCAGGACCCTTGGATTTCTGCTCGAGACCATGGGCGAAGAGCGCGTGGTCTTCGGCTCGGATTACTGCGGCGGCCTGGGGCTGCTCAAAAAAGGCGTCGCGGTCGTCGAAGAGCAGCCCGATCCGGCGCGTATCAAAGCGATCACCGAGCGCAATTCACTGAAGCTCCTCCAGCTTTAATTTCTTTGTTGACCCCTGCGCCGCCGCTCTATAAAATCCGCACGATTATGTCAGGGAAGCGGCTTGCGCTCGGCGCGCTCGCGGCGCTGTGGATCGCCGGCTGTGGACAGCCCGCGCCGAAGATCGTCGATAAGACGCCGCCGAAGATCGTCCTGACGGCGCTCGGCGCGCCGGGGAATCCCGTTTTCGCGAGCGACGAGAACGGCGAGCCGAACGACGGCTGCGCGAAGTTTCGCTCTTTCCCGGGCCGCTGGGCGATGAGCGTCGGCGACTCGGGCGGCGTCGCCGTGGCGACGGTGCGCGTCGTCGCCGGCCGGATCGTGAAGGAATCGGTCATCATCGCCCCGGACACGCCGGAATCTTCCTGGTCGATCACGCCAGCCGAGGGTCTCAGCGAAGTGCTGATGATCCGGCTTCAGCCGCCGCGTCCCGGCGTCGTTCGCACGGGCCTGCTCGCGATGTTCAGCATCGCGCCGCGGTCGCGCTCCGCCTCGATCGTGGCGACGGCGTGGGATTTCGCCAACAACGTCGAGCATCTTTATCAGGTCGATACGCGGCTCTCGGACGATCCCGTGGGCTGCCGCTAGCGCGAAACGCCTTCCTATGCCGCAACTCTCGCTGGAAAATCTTATCCGATCGGCCCGCCGCGCGCTCGTCGTCGGGGTGGGCGGCGGCGGCGATGTCGTCGGCGCGCTCGTGACCGCGCGGTTCCTGGAATTCTGCGGCCTCGACTTCCGTCTGGGCGGCCTTTCGTGGGAGCGCTCCGTTTACGATCCGATCCCCGGCCCGCGCGCGCTCGATGAAGTCGAAAACGCGCGGCCGCTCCATCGGCGCGCCTGGCTCGCCAACGCCGAGACCAAGACCACGACGGGAGTTTATTTCGCCGAATCCTATATGGCGGCTCTCAGAGGCGAGGAGATTTTACTCATCGACATCAACGGCGGCGTCGCCGGCGTCGTGCAGGGCCTGGAGGCGGCGCTGAAGGAATTCGAGGCCGACCTGTTGGTCGGCGTGGACGTCGGCGGCGATTCGCTCGCCGAAGGGCATGAGCCCGGGCTCAGAAGTCCGCTCGCCGACGCGATCATGCTCGCCGCCTACGTGAGACTTTCGCGCCGCGGCGTCGCGACGCTCTGGGCGATGTTCGGCTACGGCAGCGACGGCGAGCTCACCGTCGCGGAGATCGAAGCGGCGCTCGCCCGCATGGCGAAGGCCGGCGGTCTGTTGGGCGCGTGGGGGCTCACGGCCGAGGTCGCGCGGGAGCTCGAAGACGTCGTCAAGAGCGTTCCGACCGAAGCGAGCGCGATCCCGCTCGAATGCGCGCGCGGCGCGTGGGGTGAGCGCTCGATGCGCCAGGATTTGAGAAAGGTAAGGCTCACGCCGCTCGCCGGCCTCACGTTTTTCATGTCGCCGGCGGTCCTCTTCGACACCCTCTCGCAGCCCGCGCGCGCGGTGCTCGACAGCGTCTCGCTGGAAGAAGCCAACGACGCGCTGCATCAAATCGGCGTCAAAAGCGAGCTCGATCTCGAGCGCGAAAAATACGCCGGCAGGTCCCATGGCTGACCGCGACGAACGCGACGTCTGGGTCTTGATGGCCTCGCGCGGCGTCCGGTCGTTCGCCTATTCCTGCCTGAACGTCATCTTCGCGATTTATCTGAGCCAGCTCGGTTACTCGACGGTCACGATCGGCATCGTCATCTCGACGGCCTACGTGAGCAGCGCGATTCTCACGGTGCTCTGGGGCTATCTCTCCGACCGCTACGGCCGGCGCCGCATCCTGATGCTGTTGGCCGCGCTCACGATGGTCTCGAACACCATCTATGTCTTTTTCAGCCAGCTCGTCTTTATCTTCATCGCCGTTATCGTCACTAATATCGGCGCGGGCGGCACCGGCGGCGGCGGCCAAGGCGGCGGGCCCTTCAACCCCGTCGAGCAGGCGCTGCTGGCCGAAAAATGCACGCCGGAGAACCGCAACCGCATCTTTTCGCTCAACGCATTCGTCGGCTCGATCCTGGGCTCCCTGGGCGCCCTCTTCAGCGGCCTTCCCGAATATCTCCAACAGCGCTGGGGCTGGGAGCCTATCCTCTCGTACAAGCCGCTTTTCGTGGTGACGATCGTGCTGAGCTGCGGCCTGATTTTCGCCTACGGGAAGGTCAGCGAGCGCCATGTTCCACGCGCACAGGCGCGCGAGCGGAAGCCGATTTCGAAACAGTCCGGCGCGTTCGTGACGAAGCTCTCGCTCCTCGGCATGATCGACAACCTGGGCGCCGGCATGGTCGGACCGTTGATTTCCTACTGGTTCTATCTCCGCTTCGGAGTCGACCTGAAATCGCTCGGCTTCATGTTTTTTATCTCCTACCTGCTCGCGGCGCTCTCGTTTCTCGCCGCGCCAATGATCGCGCGGCGCGTCGGCGTCGTCCGCACGATGGTCTTCTCGCACGGCCTCGCGTCGCTCGTCTATTTCGTCCTGCCGTTCGCGCCGACGTTCTGGATCGGCGCGGGGCTCATCATGTTCCGTTCGTTCGTCGCGTATATGGACGGCCCGCTCAAGGGCTCGTTCGTCATGGGCATCGTCAAGGCGGAGGAGCGCGGCTCGGCCGCCGGCATCACCAACCTCTCGCGCTACGTGCCGATGGCCGTGAGCCCGTCGATATCGGCCTATATCATGCAGGCCTTCTCGCTAAGCGTTCCGATCTTTATCGGTGGAGCGCTCCAGTTCGCGCACGACGTCACATTCTATTTTCTCTTCCGCCACGTGAGGCCGCCGGAAGAAGAAATCGTGCCCGCGACGGTCAGGGCCACGTGAAATAATTTTATTTCTGAGTTTTGAATTTCGAATGAAAGAGTTAATATCAAATTCAAAATTCAATATTAACTTCGTATGGCCTGGACGTTTTTTCAGAGAGTCGTCGAAGAGAGGATTTTAGAGGCACAGCGCGCCGGCGCCTTCGACGGTCTCCCCGGCAAAGGCAAGCCGCTCAAATTCGACGACCAGAGCTGGGTGCCCGAAGACCTGCGCGTCGCGTATCACATCTTGAAAAATGCCCACGTGCTGCCGCCCGAGGCGGAGCTTTTAAAGGAAATCCACACACTGGAGGATCTCCTCAAATACGTCGAGGACGAAGGCGAGCGCAAGGCGCTGGCAAAGAGCATCCAGAATAAAGTCGTCCGCCTCGATCTCCTCAAGCGCCGAACCTTCTCGTACGATACGGCGCGCTATTACGGCGCGAAGCTCACAGCCAGATTTTCGCACCGTTGACCCGCCAAGCCCGATTGACAAGTTCCCGGCCGACAACTAAGTTCACTCGTCTTCGGTCAGGAGACGCCATGAGCGCTCGTTATTTATTCAGCTGCGCGGCGCTATACCTTCTGTTGGCGCCGCCGTTCGCCGCATTCGTTCGCGCCGCCGAAAAAACCGTCGAGGAGTCACTCGAGGCGATCAATCGCCTGCCCGCCGCCGAGCGCGCGGCGGCGCTCGCCGAGGGAGCGAAAAGGGAGCGCGAGCTGGTCTGGTATTCGACCATGAACCGGGAAAATTCCCAGGAGCTCGCGCAGGCCTTCGAGAAAGACTATCCGTACCTGAGCGTGAAAATCTTAAGCGGCAGCGCGGTCAATACCATGACCCGCGTCACTTCGGAGTTTCACGCCCACAGCCACCTTTTCGACGTCACGCACATCCGCGGGCTGTTTCTCTCCGCGCTGAGAAAAAGCTCGATTATCGCGCGCTACCGGACGCCGCTGCGCGAAGCGCTGCGCCGCGATTTCGTCGACGGTGACGGATACTTCAACGGCATCTTCACTCAGGGCCATCTCTTCATCGTGAACAAAAATCTCGTCAAGCCGGAAGATTATCCCAAAAGGATCGAGGACCTCCTGCTGCCGGCGTGGAAAGGCCGAATGGCGATGGAGTTCGAATCCTACGATTGGCTCGCCGCGCTGCTCGATTACTACGGCGAGGAGAAGGGCAAAGCCTTCGCGGTGAAGCTCGGGCTGCAAACGCCCGATTTTCGCCGCGGCTCGACGCTTCTGAGCCAGCTCGTCGCGGCCGGCGAATTCGCGCTCCATCTCGACGGCTACAATCACACCGCCTATACCTTGAAACGGCGCGGTGCGCCGATCGAATACATTTTTCCCGAGCCTTATGTCCCCGCAAAGACGCCGACGGCGGTCTGGATCGCCGCGCGCGCACCGCACCCACACGCCGCGGCACTGTTCGCCGATTTCCTCCTCTCCCGCAAGGGACAGGAGCTGATGGCGGCGCAAGGCCGGTGGGTGAGCCGCAGGGACGTGCAATATCTTCTCGACCCCGGCGCTCGCAAGATTCAGATGGTTTCGCTCAAATGGGGCGAGCGCGACGTCGAGCTGATCCAAATGTTCAACAGGCTCCTGCGCCGCGAGGGACAATGACGCGGTCGGTTTTCGGTTTGACATGCGGGGCGCTACGGCACTAAGTTCCCTCGTCGGATTACCATGGCGACCAAGGACCGAATCGCCGGCGCGGCGCTTGCGCTCTTCGCTCTGTTCGTGCTCGAAGAGAGCCGCAAGCTGCCGCTCGGATCGCTCCGCGAGCCGGGACCGTCTTTCGTGCCGGTGCTGCTCGCCGCGCTGCTGCTTATCTTCGGTACTTGCATCGCCGCCTCCGGAGGACAAAGCGAGGGCTTTCGCTCGCTCCGCTGGAGGGAGCTGCCGCATGCCGTTGCGATCCTCGGCGCCTGCGGCTTTTCCGCGTGGGCGCTCGAGCGCCTGGGCTACCGCATCACGGTGCTGATCGTTGTTTTCCTGCTTGTGAAGCTCGTCGAGAAAAAGAGCTGGCTCGCGACGACGCTCGTCGCGCTCGCTCTCTCCTTCGGCTCCTTCTATCTCTTTTATACTTTGCTGCGCGTCCCGCTGCCGCTCGGCCCTTGGGGGATTTGACCGCCGCCATGCTCGACACGCTGCAAAATCTTTATCTCGGTTTTACCGTCGCGCTCGCGCCGAACGTTTTCCTCTACGCCGTGGTCGGCTGCGTGATCGGCACGCTCGTCGGCGTGCTTCCGGGAGTCGGTCCCCTCGCCGGCATCAGCTTGCTGCTGCCCGCCTCGTTCGGCATGGACGCGACCTCGGCGATCGTGCTGCTCGCGGGCATCTACTACGGCGCGATGTACGGCGGCTCGACGACGTCGATCCTCATGCGCATCCCTGGAGAGGCCGCCTCCGTCATGACCTGCATCGACGGCTACGCGATGACGCGGAACGGCCGCGCCGGCCCGGCGCTGGCGATCGCCGCAGTCGGCTCGTACATCGCCGGCACGGTGAGCGTCGTCGCCCTCATGCTGCTCGCGCCGCCGCTGGCGAACTTTGCGCTCCGCTTCGGCCCCCCCGAATATTGCGCGCTGCTCCTTTTGGGATTGCTCGCGCTCGCCTACATGAGCGGCGGCTCGATCGTCAAGGCGCTCGCAATGGCGGCGCTCGGCCTCCTGCTCGGCATGATCGGCATCGATCCGATGACAGGCTTTTTCCGCTTCGCCTACGGCGTTGTGGAATTGGGCGACGGCATCGGCGTCGTGCCCGTCGCCGTCGGTCTCTTCGGCCTCTCGGAAATCCTGCTCACGGCCGGCGAGGAGGCGCCGCCGGAGGTGAAAAAGCCGCGTCTCGCCGACCTGCTGCCCTCACGTCAGGAATGGCGCGATTCCGTCTGGCCGATCGGGCGCGGCACGGTGCTCGGCTTTCTGATCGGCATCGTCCCGGGCTCGGCGCACATCATTTCTTCCTTCGTGTCGTATGCCGTCGAGCGGCGCGTCTCGAAACATCCCGAGCGCTTCGGCCACGGCGCCATCGAGGGCGTGGCCGGGCCGGAATCGGCGAACAACTCCGCGACCTCGGGCGCTTTCGTGCCGATGCTCGCGCTCGGTGTCCCCTCCGGACCGATCCCGGCGGTCATGCTCGCGGCCCTCATGGTCCACGGCGTCTCGCCCGGGCCGCTCTTGATCCAGCAGCAGCCGAAGCTCTTCTGGGGATTTATCGCCAGCATGTACGTTGGCAACGTGGTGCTCTTGATCCTCAATCTGCCGCTCGTCGGCGTCTTCGTGAACATTCTTCGCGTCCCCTATCATTTTCTCTATCCCGCGATCCTGATATTTTGCGTGCTCGGCGTTTATGCGGTCAACGGCAGCGTCGTAGACGTCTGGATCATGATCGCCATGGGAGCGCTCGGCTATATTCTTCGCAAGCTCGACTTCGAAACCGCGCCGATCGTCCTCGGCGTCGTGCTCGCGCCGATGCTCGAGATGAGCTTCCGCCAGTCGCTGGCGATGTCGTCGGGCAACTATACGATTTTTTTCTCGCGGCCGATCGCCGCTTCGATGCTGGCGGCCGGCGCGTGCTTGTTGTTGCTGAGCCTGTTGCCGCTGCTGCGCCGCGGCGCCGATTGGCGGGGTGCGCTCGGCCTCGCGGCCTCGGATGAAAAGGAGGGTCCCCATGAGACGTAGAATCGCTCTTCTCGTCATGCTCTGCGCGCTGCCCTTGGGAACGCTGTACGCTCAGGAGAAATTCCCCGATCGGCCGATCACGATCGTCGCGCCCTTTCCGCCCGGCGGCGTGGCCGATTTGACGGCGCGGCCCGTCGCAGCTGCGATGGAAAAGATTTTAAAAAATCCTGTCGTCGTGGTGAACAAGACCGGCGCGGCCGGCGCGGTCGGCATGTCGTTCGTCGCCAACAGCCGGCCCGACGGGTATACGCTGTTGATGGCGCTCTCCAGCATCTCGATCATCCCCGAGGCCGATAAGCTCTTCGATCGCAAGCCCGCCTACACGATCGATCAGCTCGTGCCGCTGGCACTCTTTTCCGCCGATCCGACGATCCTTGTCGTCGGCGCGGACCATCCATGGAAAACTTTGAAGGACCTCGTCGCAGACGCGAAAAAGAAGCCCGGCGAAATCTCTTATTCGTCTTCCGGCATTTACGGCACGCTGCACATGGCGATGGAGATGTTCGCGCACGCGGCGGGAATCAAGCTGAAGCACGTGCCTTACGGCGGCGCGGGTCCTGCATTGACTGCGGTCTTGGGCGGCCACCAGGACATGTTCGCCTCCGGCCCGGCGGTGATCATCCCTCACGTCAAGGCCGGCAAGCTCCGCGCACTCGCGGGATGGGGCGCAAAGCGCGTCGCCTCGATGCCGGACGTGCCGACATTCAAGGAACTCGGATACGACATCGAGTTTTATATCTGGGCGGGCATGTTCGCGCCCAAAGGCACGCCGGAGCCGATCATGAAGAAGCTGCGCGAGACGATGAAGCAAGTCGTCCAGGAAGCGGAATTCAAAGACGCGATGGCGAAACTCGAGACGCCGATCGCCTATATGGACGCGCCTCACTTTCAGAAGTTCTACGAAAAGGACGCCAAGATGCTAACGGAGGCGACGAGGAGAATCGGCAGAGTGGAAGAGCCGGCGAAATAAGACAAAAGCGAGCGCGCGCAGCGAACCGACTCGGCGCAGGGAGCCTGCGTTGCAACTGCGCGATACGCGCTTATTGTACGGTAGGTATCACTATAATACGCACGGCATATGTTGATCAGTTGTTTACACGTCTAAGTAACTTACCCGAGCGGTTTCACGCGCGATTAGCTTTACAATAGATGTATGGCTTCGGAGAACACATGGACGATCGTCCTCCGCTGCTATCACTGCCGAACGCGCTTTACGCTTCCGCGCTTGACCTTAGATGCCGCTACGACCCTTCCGCTCGTCGCGCCGTGTCCCGCCTGCGATTCACGGCCCGTTATTACTTCCAGCAGCGACGATAAGCAGAGCCGACTCCACCAGGTGCTGGACTTGAGGCATGATCATGGTGGTCGTCGTCCACCTCAAACCGGAATGGTATGACAAACTGCTCGAGGACGCGCGGCCGCAGTCGAAGGTCGAGGCCTGTCTGAAAAGCGCGTACGCTCCTCCTCCCAACGACCCCGAAGGTGAATACGTGCTGCGCTGCGACGACTACACAATTTCACTTCTCGCCGCGTTGGCGGACATAGCCTGTCCCGCGGCGATTCCGGCACTGTCAAAAGCGTATCGTGAAGCGAAGCGCGCGTAACACAGCCGGCTCATTCTGATCTTCAGCGACCATTCTGCATCCATTTGAGCACGCGGCGTCCATTGAGGACCCTTGACATGCATGCACCGTCCTGATACTGGTCGGACCAGTAGACAGCTAGACCCCATGCTCAAGGCGATTCGGAAGACCCGGATATACGAGGAGGTCGTGAGCCAGGTTCACGATCTCCTGCGCGAGGGCCGGTACAAGGCGGGCGACCAACTTCCTTCCGAGCGCGAGCTGGCCGAGACTTTCAAAGTCAGCCGCACATCCGTCCGCGAAGCGATTCGCGCCTTGGAGGCGCAGGGGCTGATCGTGAGCCGGACCGGGGCCGGCAACTTCATCGCCGAGCTGCCGGTCGAGTCGCTCGTGGCGCCGCTCGCGAATCTGCTCCTCGAAGAGAAGGACGCGTTGGCGGACATTTTCGAGGTCAGGAAATTGATCGAGCCGCATATCGCTTCGCTGGCGGCCGAGCGCGCGACGAAAAGCGATATCGAGCGGATGAAAAAGATTTTGGATAAGCAAAGAGACGCCGTCCAACGCGGCGAGACCGGCGTCGAAGCCGACGCCGAGCTCCACTACGCGATCGGCCGCGCGACGCAGAACCAGGCGCTCGAAAAGTTAGTCTCGGGCTTGATGGAGATCTTGAGCCACAGCCGCGAAGAGTCGCTCCAGACCAAGGACCGGCGCAAGGCGTCGATCGAATCGCATCGAAAAATTCTCACCGCGATCGCCGACCACGACCAAAAAAAGGCGCGCGACGCGATGCTGAAGCACATCGAGAGCGTCGAAGATAATGTGCTCTCGGCAAAAAAACCCCCTTATACCGATGGCCCTTTAGATGAGAGGAGGATTTCATGATTAAAAGAGTAGAAGTTCAGTACCGCGGGATCTTTCAAAAGAACCTTGCGAAAAAAATCGGCAGCGACATCGTCATGATCGCCAGCCGCATGGGGCAGAAGGCCTTTTCCAACGGCCGTTACAGCGATTCGCCGGAACGAAACGGCATCCCGTGCAAATATTTCGCCTTCGTCTCCCCGGATTTGTCCGAGGAGGAATTGGAGGCGGAGTGCGGCGCCAAGCTCGAGATCGACGAGGCGGACGTCTCGGTCGTCCTCGACGACACGATGTGCAAGGGCGTCGAGCCCTGGGGCTGGCACGGCGTGCGCGCGATCAACGAGCGCGTGACGAAGGACGCCTGCCTGGTCGTCATCTCCAAGCGGCCGCACGAGGAACTGCTCCAGTTCATCGGCAAAAAGCCCTATAACTACCGACTCGCGGTGCTCGCCGGCGACGCGAGCCTCGCCGGCCTGTGGGTCAATAAGGACGATATGACGCACGAGCACGTGCTCGGCGCGATCGCCGCCGTCGATCCGGCGATCATCAGCATCGAAGCGGTCGAAGCCTATTTACTCGCCAAGACCAAGGATAAGAAGCGCGCCGAGGCCGCGCGCGCCGCGTACAATTCGCTTCGACAAGAGGCGAAGCCGCCGCGCGTCAAGAACGTCACGCCGAAGGAAGGCATCGAGTGGACGCACGAGATCCCGATCCTGCCGAAGTGGCACGAGATGCGCGAGGGCGCCGTCGTCCCGGCCGTGCCGCGCGGCTTCGAAATGGGCCCGCGGGGCCAGTCGCGCAATACCGGCTTCAAGCGCGGCACCACCAAAACGCAGCGCCCGGCGGTCCGCTTCGACCTCTGCACGAAGTGCACGCTCTGCTGGGCCGAGTGTCCGGACGAATGCTTCGATCCGACCACCGACGGCTACTACGATATCGAGTACCAGTACTGCGTCGGCTGCGGCAAATGCGCCGAAGTCTGCCCCGTCAAGGAATGCATCGTCATGGTCGACGAACTCCAGTTCCACGACAACAACAGCCCTTGGGAAGATTGGAAGAAGAACGCCAAGACCTACATCACGTCGCTCGAGGCCAAGAAAGGCAAGGAGCGCGTCTCCTATCCCGTCGTCACCGGCAAAGGCATCGTCGT
>DATJFG010000095.1:0-11347 GCA_035495775.1 Verrucomicrobiia bacterium
CACGAAATGAATGCCGAAACGCTCGCAATCGTACACAGGGCCGGTGAGGCCGCCGATCTCGATCTCGCAGCCGTTGCACGATCCGGCGTCCACTTCCCGGATCGCCAAGGCGCGTCCGAGTCGCCGGCGGATTTCGGCGCCCGTTTGCCGCGCCAGCTCGACCGCTCCTCCCGAATCACCGTCGATCTCTTCGGTCACGAGCCCGGTGCGCAGGATTTTAGAAAACAGCCCGCTCACCGTCTTTCTTTCCTCAACTCCCGCAGCATCGTCTGCGTCCCGGTCAATTGATTCTCGAAAATGGCGCGCGCGGTTTTCAGCAGATCGCCGACGAGGGGATCTTGAACGGCATATTTGACCGTCGTCCCGAGTTTCCTGGCGATTACGATGTTCTTGCCGCGCAGCACGGCGAGCTGCTGCGAAACCAGCGGTTGATCAAGCTGCAGCGCTTCCTGAAGCTCCTGCACGGTTCGCTCGCCAATCGACAGGATTTCGAGAATGCGGATGCGGACAGGATGAGACAGCGCCCTGAAGAACTCCGCCTTGAAGGCCTGGAGCTGGTTTGCTG
This sequence comes from Verrucomicrobiia bacterium, assembly GCA_035495775.1. Taxonomy (GTDB): domain Bacteria; phylum Desulfobacterota; class Binatia; order UBA9968; family UBA9968; genus JAJPJQ01. The sequence continues at coordinate 566 of DATJFG010000095.1, forward strand.
TTTCCCGCATATATGAATATTACTATATAACAAGAGAGAAATCCAGTGCCGAGTGGTTTGAGATGCAGAAGGGCGACTTCTTATCCTATTTGCTAAAAGCAGCGGCGGGAATTGTGAGAACGACGGCTTTGAATATCGGATCTTACTAGCTGAAAAAATTCTTTCTTTTGTCTTCCTCCGCCGCCTTATGTTACCTAAGAGCCGATGAGGATTCGAGCGCCGGCGAAGGTGAATCTGTCGCTGCGGGTCGTGGGCAAACGGCGCGACGGTTATCACTTGATCGACACGATCATCGTGCCGGTGTCGCTCTACGACGAGATCGAGATCGCGCGCGGAGAGCCGGGTACCAAGCTCACAGTCACTTGCGACGATCCGAAGATCCCCTCCGGCGGGCGGAATCTCGCTTACCAGGCCGCGACGCTTTTGTTGGGGAAAGACGCGGCGCGGCGGCCGGTGTCGATACATATAAGGAAGCGCATTCCCGCCGGCGCGGGACTGGGTGGCGGAAGCAGCGACGCGGCGGCGGTGCTCGCGGGCCTTAACCGGCTATTAAGATTGAGAAAAAGCCGACGCGAGCTGATGCGTCTGGCGCCGAGGATCGGGGCGGACGTGGCGTTTTTTATTCGCGGGGGCCCGGCGCGGGCGCGCGGCATCGGCGAGCGACTCGGCGCGGTCCAATTGCCGCGGCGATTATGGCTCGTGATTGTCTATCCGGGCTTTCCAATTTCGACCGCGTGGGCTTACCGAAGCCTATCTTTCAAGTTGACAAAAAATATTGAAAAGTCTAGCCTTAACCGACAGGTGTGGGCGCCGCGTGGCGGCGCGCCGGAGTTGGTGAACGACTTGGAGAAGCCGGTGTTCCGGCGCTATCCGAAAGTCGCCCGGCTCAAGGCGCGGCTCGCCGAAGCAGGCGCCGCGGGGACTCTGATGACAGGCAGCGGCTCGGCCGTATTCGGAATTTTTTCTTCCGGGGACAAAGCGCGAAAAGCATTTCTCCGTTTAGAGAGAGAGGATGGGATTCAAGCGTTTCTCGTACGGTCGCTCCGATGAAGCAGCGCCTTTAGCCTAGCTCGCCGAGCCAATCTCCGGGCCCGACGCAAAGGAGGTCCCTATGGAGATCACGGAGGTCAGGGTCTTTCCTGTCAACGAAGAAAAGCTCAGGGCTTACGTCACGATCACCTTCGATCAGTGCTTCGTGATCAGGGATCTCAAGATCATCCAGGGCGCGACCGGGCTGTTTGTTTCCATGCCGAGTAAAAAACGCAAGGACGGGACGTACCGGGACATCGCGCACCCGATCAACAACGAGACGCGCCGGATGATCGAGGAAAAAATCATCGCCGAGTACCACAGGGTGGGAGAGAGCGGCGGCGAGCAGCCGCACGATCACGATCAGTGAAGCCGGCGGCGATCAACCAGAATTTCATCCGGCGATCAATGACAATTTTCCCGGCTTGAGACATCCATCACCTCGGGAGTGGGCGGTCGCCAAGCGGTAAGGCACCGGACTTTGGATCCGGTATCGAAGGTTCGAATCCTTCCCGCCCAGCCAGTTTGCCGATGCGGCGCGAGGCCGGAGTTGCTTTGAGACTCCGCCTGTTCTATTGATATTCATTTGACCATGGGCCAGCATCAAGACGATTTGAAAATCTTCGCGGGCAACTCCAATCTCGCGCTCGCGCGCGAGATCTGCGAGCAGCTGAAGATCCCGCTCGGCGACGCGGTGGTCGAGACCTTCAGCGACGGCGAGAGCAAGGTCGAGGTGAAGGAGAACGTGCGCGGCGGCGACGTCTTCGTGGTGCAGTCGACCTGCTCGCCGGGCAACACGAACCTGATGGAGCTGCTCCTCTTGCTCGACGCGTTCAAGCGCGCCTCGGCCAAGCGCATCACCGCGGTGGTGCCGTACTACGGCTACGCCCGGCAGGATCGTAAAGTGGCGCCGCGCGTGCCGATCAGCGCCAAGCTCGTCGCCGATCTCATCACGACCGCGGGCGCGTCGCGCGTCCTGACGATGGATCTCCACTCGGGCCAGATCCAGGGATTCTTCAATATCCCGGTGGACAATCTCTACGCGACGCCGGTGCTGCTCCAGTACGTCAAGCAGCGGCTCAACCATAACGAGGTCACGATCATCTCGCCCGACGCCGGCGGCGTCGAGCGCGCGCGCGATTTCGCGACGCGCCTCAACGCATCGCTCGCGATCATCGACAAGCGCCGCTCGGGCCCCAACGTCGTCGCCGAGATGAACATCATCGGCGAAGTCAAAGGCCAGACCGCCGTGCTGCTCGACGACATGGTCGACACCGCGGGGACGCTCACGATGGCCGCCGCCGCGCTCAAGCGCGAGGGGGCGAAAAGAATTCTCGCCTGCTGCACGCACGCCGTGCTGTCCGGGCCGGCGATCAAAAAAATCATCGACTCGCCGCTCGAGGAATTGATCGCGACCAACACCGTGCCGCTCGGCCGGGAGGCCGCCGGCTGCGAGAAGATCAAGGTGCTCTCGGTCGCGCACGTGATCGCTGAGGCGATCCACCGCACGCACGAAGAGCGCTCGATCAGCTCGTTATTCGATTGAAACGATAAATTCGTTAGGAGGGTAGTTTCTTGGAAACCGTTGAGATTCAAATCGAGCCGCGCGAAGCCGACGGCAAAGGCGCCGCCCGGCGCGCCCGCAAGAGCGGCAAGCTGCCGGGGATTTTTTACGGGCCGAAGTCCGCGGCCGTGGCGCTCGAAGTCAACCGCAAAGAGTTCATGAGCCGCGTCGCCGATCTCGAGGGATCGCATCTGATCCGCATCAAGTCGACGTCGCCGGCGCTCGCCGACAAGGTCGCGCTGGTGAAGGAGCTGCAATACCATCCCGTGACCGGCGAGGTCCTCCACGCCGATCTCTACGAAGTCGATCTCAGCGCGAAGATCCACGTCAAGGTGCCGCTCCACTTCGTCGGCAAGGCCGCAGGCGTCGTACGCGGCGGCATCCTGCAGCCGATCGTGCGCGAGATCGAGGTCGAGTGTCTGCCGATGGACATCCCGGAATTCTTCGACGTCGAAGTGTCGGCGCTGGACATCGGCGATTCGATCCACGTCGCCGAGCTCGCGATGCCCGAAGGCGTGACGGCGGCGTCGGAGACCGACTTGACGCTCGTCACCGTCGTGCCGCCGAGCATCGAAGAGGCGCCGACCCCGGCCGAGGCCGCTCCGGTCGCCGCCGAAGGCGAGGAGGCCGCCGCCCCGGCAGCCGAGGGTGCGGAAGCCGCCCCTGCAGCCGCGAAAAAGGAAGAGAAGAAGGAAGAGAAAAAATAGTTTCGGCTTTCGGGTTAAAAACTCCGGAGAGGTCCTTCACTCCGTTCAGGATGACAAAAAACCCACACCACCTCTTCTTGTCATTCTGAGCGCAGCGAAGAATCTCTCCGGGATTCATCCTGTCTCAAACCCCGAAACTAAAAACCATTTTTTCCGTGAAGCTCATCGTCGGCCTCGGCAATCCCGGCAAGAAATACGAGCGCACCCGGCACAACATCGGCTTTCTCGTCGTCGACCGCCTGGCCGAGCGCGCGTCGGTGACAGTCGCCAAGAAAAAGGACCAGGCGCTCGTCGGCGAATGGAGCCGCGGCGGCGAGAAGATCCTGCTCGTCAAGCCGCAGACGTTCATGAACAAGAGCGGCGAGGCGCTCGCGGCGCTTTTCAACTACCATCCGGTCGCGCATGAAGACGTCGTCGTCATCCATGACGATCTCGACCTCCCGTTCGGCCGCATCCGCATCCGCGAGCGCGGCCGGGCGGCGGGGCACCGCGGCATGATCTCCGTGCTCGATGCGATGGGGGAAGGCGCTTTCTGCCGGCTCCGCATCGGCATCGGCCGGCCGTCGCCGGGCGTCGAGCCGGTCGACTTCGTGCTCCAGAAGTTCACTCCGGAGGAGGCGGCCGCGCTGGGGGCGATCGTCGAGCGCGCGGCGGACGCGGCCGAGGCGATCCTGGACCAGGGGGCGCGCGCCGCGATGGAGAAGTTCAACCGCGCCGAGTGACGGGTTCGACAGGCTCACCCTGAACGCGTGAAGTCATGGGCCGTTTACCCTGAGCTTGTCGAAGGGCTCAATTGTATTGGCCGATAGCTTATGGTAGCTTCAACAATTACCTTTTAGGAGAGAGATACCCAGTGACTCTTTACGAAACGATGTTCATCATCCATCCCGAGCGGGGCGGCGCCGTCAAGGACTATATCGAAAGGTTCAAGAAGGTCGTCGAAGAGCAGGGCGGCGCCATCGCCAACCTCGAGGAATGGGGATTGAGAGACATGGCGTACCGCATCGCGAAGCAGGGCAAGGGCTATTACACGCTGCTGCAATACCGCTCCGAGGCGCGGGCCGTCGACGAGCTCGAGCGCACGATGAGGCTCACCGACGGGGTGCTGCGCTATCTCACGGTGCGCGTCGACGAAAGCGCCTTGGCGCCCGAGGCGCCGAAGGAAACTTCCGCGGACGTCAAGAAAACCGAGGAGGAGGCGAAGGCCGGTCCGCAGAGTTAACCGCGTCGCCGGATCGCGGGTTCCATGCCGGAGTACAACAAGGTTATCCTCCTGGGCAACCTGACCCGCGACCCCGATCTCCGCTACACTCCCCAAGGCCTGGCCGTTTGCGAATTTCCACTCGCGGTGACGCACAAGCACCGCGCCCACGAAGAAGCCAAAGAAGAGGTTTGCTACATCGACGTGGTGGTCTTCGGCCGGAGCGCGGAAACGATGAAAGAGCATCTCCATCGCGGCTCGCGCGTGCTGGTCGACGGGCGGCTCGCGCAGCGGCGCTGGGAAACCGCGGAAGGACAGAAACGAAACAAACACGAAGTCGTGGCGACGACCGTGCAGTTCATCGACGGAGGCTCGCCTCCGCCGGGCCACGAGGACGATCTACCGATTTAAACGCGAGGTGAATTGAATATGGCTGAACCAGCTCGTCATTCGAGGCCCGGCCCGAGGGAGCGCTCCGACGAAGACAAAGGCGGCGACAGAGGAGGGCGGCGACGCCCGATGATGCGGCGGAAGGTCTGCCGCTTCTGCGCCGACAAATCGATCCGCATCGATTATAAAGATATCCGCCTGCTGACGGGCTTCGTCACCGAGCGCGGCAAGATCACGCCGAGCCGGATCACCGGCACCTGCGCGCGCCACCAGCGGCTGCTGACGACGGCGGTCAAGCGCGCGCGCAGCGTCGCGCTGCTCCCGTTCACGACGGTTAAGAATTAGCGCGCAAGTCTCACGATGAATGCCCAAACCGCCAAGAGCTTTGCGGCGGCCTTCGCCGCGACGGTCGCGCTGGCGATCGTCGCCGTCGCGCTGCCGATCGGCGGCATGCTGCTCATCCCGTTCGTGATGCAGCCCGCGCTCGCCTTCGGCCTGCGGCGCGGGCTTTGGCCGGCGGCGGCGCTGCTCGTCCTCACGACAGGGTTGATGACGTATTTCACCGGACCGGAAGCCGGGACCGGCTACGGCTTGCTCGCGCTCATGGCGGTCGTGCTGCTGTATTCGTTCGGCCGGGGCTGGCCGATCGAGCGCGTGGTCTCCGGCGCGGTCGCGGCGATGCTCGCCGGTCTCGGCGCGAGCCTGTCATACTTTTTGGGCTCGCCGGGAGAGATCCGCGCGGTCCTCGCGCTCGTCTTCAAGGAAAATCTGCAAGCCTCGCTCGAGCTTTACCGCGGCGCCGGGTTTTCCGGCGAGACCGTCGACCTCGTGCGCGAGCGCGCGCCCGAGATCATCAACATGATCCTCACGATCCTGCCGGCCCTCGCCGCCGCGGCTTTTGCGACACTCGTGCTGCTCAACGTTTTCTTTTTGCTGCGGCGCTTCCCCGAGCGCCGCGGCGAGATCGCGGCGACGGCGGACTTCCGCGAGTGGCGCGCGCCGGAATGGCTCGTATGGCCGTTCGTCGCCGCCGGGTTCGTGCTGCTGCTTCCCGGCGCGGAGGCCTTCAGCACCGCGGCGCTCAACCTGCTGCTGATCGTCACCATTTTTTATTTTTTTCACGGCCTGTCGATCGTCGCCTATTATTTCCACTACAAGCACGTGCCGCAGGTGCTGCGCGGGATGTTTTACCTCGCGATCATGTTCGAGCAGATTTTGACGATCGCCGTCGTGGCACTGGGCCTTTTCGATCTCTGGGGCGACTTTCGCCGCTTGAAGAAAAAAGATTTGCATCCCAATCCCGTAGCTTAGCAAGAACAGGAGCCGGTCATGGAAGTGATCTTGAAGGAAGACATCCCGAACGTCGGTAAAATGGGCGAGGTGGTGCGCGTGCGCGACGGCTACGCGCGGAACTACCTCCTGCCGCGCGGGCTTGTGCTGGTCGCCAACAAAAGGAATATGAAGACCTACGAGCACCAGAAGCGCGTCGTCGAATCGCAGAAAGAGCGGGTGCAAAAGCACGCGAATACGCTTTCGGAGAAACTCACGCAGGTCTCGCTCGTCATCCGCGCGCGCGCCGGCGAGGAGGGCAGGCTCTTCGGCTCGGTGACCAATATGGATATTGAAAAGGGGCTCAAGGCGCAGGGGCTCGACGTCGAGCGGCGAAAAATCCATCTCGCCGAGCCGATCAAGAATTTGGGCGACTATGAAGTGGCCGTCCGTCTCACCGCCGACGTGCAGGCGAACATCAAAGTATCGGTGGTGGCGGAGGAGGGGAAGTAGCGAGCGGCAAAATTATTTCTGGCAATTTTAAAAGGCCCGAGCTCGCGAGAGCCCGGGCTTTTTTTTATCGTTACCTTGTATGAAGTTTCTCCACGAACCCGTCGCTTTCGAGGCGATTCAACAGTCCGTTGTCGTAAATGGTTTTTGCGTCGATCTTCGGAAGCGGCGGTCCCTGCTGCTGCATCGCCTCGACGGTGGCGAGCGCCGAGGCTTCCTCCACGTACGGAATCCGCGGAAGGCTCTCGACCAGCTCGGTGTAATATTTACCCAGCACCTCGGGATCGCTCTGGCGCGTGTATTTCGCCATCGACTTGAGCGTGGCGTCGCGGCGGCTCTGCACGGTGGCGATGCCGTCGAGATAGCCGCGCAGAAACGCCTCGGCCGAATCGCGGCGCTCGCGCACGAATTTCCTCGTGGTGCCGGTGACGGTGATGAGCTGGCGGATCGCGAGGTCACGCACGATCGAAAAACGCCTGAGCCCCTGCTTTTCCGCCGCGTAAGTATTCGGCGGGCTCAGCAGCGTCGCCGCCGCCTGCTTCTTCAATAGCGCCATCGTGCGCTCGGTCTGTCCCGATGTGCCGAATTGCACGAACGTCACCTCGTCCTTCTTGATGCCCGCGTGCTCCAGCACTTTGAGCATGTATCCGTACGTGGGGCTCGTCGGATCGATCGCGATCCTCTTGCCGCGCAGATCTTCCAAACGCGCGATGCTCGGGTCGGTCATGAGGACGTAGTGGCCGACGAAGTTGTATTGGCTCGCGATCAGCAATCCGTCGCCGCCGCCGGAGATAAACCGGATCAGTCCTTCGGCGGCTCCCTGGTAGAGCTGAACCTCGCCGGCCGTCAGCGCCGCCATGAGAACCCGGTTGCCTTGAATGTAGGTGATTCTCACGTCGAGGCCGTATTTGGCGAACAGCCCCTGATCGGCGGCGACCCAGAGCGGCGAGAAGGTTCCGCTCGTCGCCGAGTAGGCGACGTTGAGCGTCGGAGGCTTTTTCTCCTGGGCCGACGCGGCGGCGAAAGCCAGGATCAGCAGCGAAGCCGCGACGGCGCACGAAATTTTCATGCGAAGGAGCTCTCTTACCGCTTGCTGTAAAGCTCTTTGACGAAGCCGCTGTCCTCCAGCTCCTTGAGCAACCGGTTGTCGAAGAACTCTTTCGGATCGGCGGAGGCCGCTTTGGGATGGTCCGAAAGCGAGAGCACCGTGCGGATCGCCTCCTCGGGCATGTAAGGCACCTTCAAAAACAGCGGCGCGACGCTGTAGGCTTCTTCGATCTGCTCGGGATCCTTGGTGAGATAATGGGCCAGCGCCCTTTTCGCCGTCTCCGGCTCCTCGTGGATGATTCTGATCGCGGCGATGTACGCCTTGAGGAAGCCTTTGATCAGCTCGGGATTCTGGCGGATGAGGGACTTGCGCGTCGCGATCGCGTTGTGCGGATACGGAAGCTTGAACGAGGCGATGTTCACGAGCTCCTTGTAGCCGAGACGCCTCGCCATGACGGTCGTCGGCGAGGAGAAGACTCCGGCGGCCACGATCCCCTTGTCGAGCGAAGCCAGCAGGTCCCCCTGGCGCGCGTAGTAGAGAAACTTCACATCCTGCCCTGGCTTCATGCCGTAGCGGTTGAAGAGGGCAATCGCGGCGTGATCGGAAGAGGCGCCTTTGGTGATGACGCCGAAAACTTTGCCGCGGAGGTCGTTGATCTCTTTGATCTCCGGCCGCGCGTAAACGCTAAAGGCATAGGTCGAGAGGCCGATGCCCGCGTAGACGAGCTCGGCGCCGCTCAAGACCGCGCCGACGACCGCCCCGCCGGTGAGCGCGATGTCGACGTCGCCCGCGATCAATGAGCGCGTGAGGGTCGCGCCGCCGGCAATGTAAATCGGCTTGACGTCGACGCCGTAGCGCTGGTCGAGCTTGGCGTCGGTGATGACCCAGAGCGGCGTCGACCCGCCGCTTAGTTGCGGATAGCCTATCCTTACGGCGGGCCCCGCGCCGTCCGCCGCTTCGACGATCGCCAGCAGCGCGACTGGCAAGACGAAAACAATCCATTTGGATTTCATTTTCATAGGCGATGCGCGGTATCTTTCATGGCCGACCGGCGGCATCGTGTCAAGCCGTTTTATTCGCTGGCTTATCGCATTTTCGCGTTGTATCCTTGGCGCGCTTCGGGAAATCATCGCGAAAGGAGACCCCTGTGAAGAAATCCGTTCGTGTCATGACTGTCGCAGCGGCGCTTGCCGCCGCCATCTGGAATCCCTTTTCGCACGACGGCGATCTGCTGCGCGGCCAGATCTCGCCGCTCTCGAGCCAATTTCAGGTCGATCCGTTCTGGCCCAAGCCGCTGCCGAACGATTGGGTGACCGGCAACGTGGGCGGCACCTGCGTCGACAAGAACGACCATGTCTTCATCGTGACGCGCACCGCCGACCCGGCGAACCTCACGCCGGTGGAAAAAGAGATCGGCAGGGCCGCGCCGGCCGTCATCGAGTTCGACGCCGACGGCAGCGTGGTCAACTCATGGGGCGATCCGAAGATTTTCCCGAGCGGCGCGCACGACTGCTATTTCGATCCCGAGGGGAACGTCTGGATCGGCGGCAACACTGACGCGATTGCGCAGAAATATTCGCGCGACGGCAAGCTCCTGCTGCAGATCGGCACGAAGGGAAAATTCGACACGGCGGACGGCAGCGAGAAGGCCGCGGGGTTGAACGCGAGCCACACGCTGCTCAACAAGCCCGCGAGCTTCGCCGTCGATCCGGCGAACGGCGATGTCTACATCGCGGACGGCTACGGCAACCGGCGCGTCGTCGTCTTCGACCGCGAGGGCAAATACCTGCGCCAGTTCGGCCGCCAGGCGACGAAGGAAGAGGCCGAGGCGAACGTCGGCGGCGTTTTTCTCGGCATCGTCCACTGTGTCATCATGAGCAACGACGGTCTTCTCTACGTCTGCGACCGCGACGGCAGGCGCATCCAGGTCTTCGACAAGGCGGGCAACTTCAAGAAAAATTTCTTCATCAAGCGGCGCCGTGCGGATCTCCCCGGCAACGGCTCGCCGTGGTGGATCCACCTGTCGCACGACCAGGCGCAGAGGACGATGTACGTCGCCGACGGCGTCAACGAGGTCGTCTGGACGATGGACCGCGAGAGCGGACAAGTCCGGTCGGGCTTCGGCCGCCTCGGCCATATGGCCGGCGAGTTCACCTTTCTCCACACGATCACGATGAACTCCAAAGGCGATCTCTTCGTCGGTGAGACCGTCGGCGGCCGGCGCGTGCAGAAGTTCAAGGCGGTGGGGAATTGATCCCCGCTTTTACGGAATCCAGTCCGCAATAAAAATATTGAACTCTCTTGCGTCCTTCGCGCCCCGCGTCGAGGCGAAGACGAGACTCTTGCCGTCGCGCGAGAACATCGGGAAGCTGTCGAAGCGCGCGCCGTAGGTTAGGCGCTCCATGCCGGTGCCGTCGGTGTTGATCAAGTAGAGCGAGAACGATTTCCGCTCGGGGTCGTGCAGATTGGAGGAAAAAATAATCTGCCGGTTGTTCGGATGCACGAACGGCGCCCAATTGGCCGCGCCGTTGTCCGTGACCTGCCGCTGGTGCGAGCCGTCGGCGTCCATTAGGAAAATCTCGGCGCGCGTCGGCTTGATCAGATGGCGCGAGAGCAGGCTTTCGTATTCCGCCAGCTCCTCTTTCGTCTTCGGATGAAAGGCGCGGTAGACGATCGTCTTTCCATCCCATGAAAAGAACGGTCCGCCGTCGTAGCCCTTCTCGTTCGTGAGCCTGCGGACATTGGTCCCGTCCGCGTTCATCAAATAGATATCGAGATCGCCGGCGCGCATCGAGGTGAAGACGATCTCGTTACCGTCGGGCGAGATAACCCCTTCGGCGTCGTAGCCTTCGGTGTTCGTCAAGCGCGTCACGCGCGGCGAATCCACGCTGCCGGCAAAAATGTCGTAGCTCGGATAGATCGGCCAGACATAGCCCTGGGTGCGGTCGGGCTCGGGCGGGCAGGCGGCGCCGCCGAGCTCGGTCGAGGCGTAGATGAAGCGCTTCTGGTCGGGAAAAAAAAACGAGCAGGTGGTGCGGCCTTTTCCCGAGCTCAAGAGTTTCAC
>DATJFG010000096.1:0-8561 GCA_035495775.1 Verrucomicrobiia bacterium
TCTTTGAGGGATCGCGAAAACCTATGATGTGATGCCAGGCGGTCACGGGGCGTTTAATCGGAACCTTTTTACAGCCTGGACAGGCCTTGCTCATGACTGTGTCGATAACTGTTTCAAAATCGCCTTTAAGTGTTACTTCAAAGCTTTGCGCACACTCCTGACATTTCAAAGTCCATATTCCCATAACCATTTTCCAAAACGAATACCAAGAAATACAAGAAGAAATAATTAGCGCTGCTACGTTTTTGTAGAGTGGAAGTCGATAACGTGGTGCCACGTCGCTAAAGCTTTATTGCCGGAGACTTCGTCAGGCCTCTTACTGCATCCGGGACAATTGTAAGACTTTGCAAATTCAACAATCCGCTGTCCGGCCTTAAGCTCGACATTAAACGTCGCGCTACAATTCTGACACTGTAGGGTCCAGAGGCCGGTATCCAATAGGATCCACCAGTTTACGCGCCTCAGATATATACCTATTACGACACATTACAAGAATTTTAACATTAAAATGATATTAAAATCTGGGAAAATGACTGTGGCGGTGCCGCGCGGCAGGGGGCACAGGACCACCATTTATAGAAAAAGTAAATAATGGGGTCGAAACCGGCAAAATCTTGGTCGAAAGTCCGAAAATCGGCCTCGATCCTCGGAAAATTAGCGCCCAACCCCTGAAAAACGGCCTCAATCCTTACCCGATCCTATCCGAAAATTCGCGCGAGAATGACCCTAAGCCGATGATGAGCATGAATTCGAGGATGTTCAGGCCTCGCGCTCGCCGTCACCCGTTTCATAATCATCGAGCGCGCGTTTGAACTCTCGCGCCTCGTCCCTCACGACTTCGGTCAACACGCCGGTGTCGATGTCGTAGAAATAGCCGTAGATGTTGACCTGTCCGGGCGTGCCAGGGTGCGCGCGGACGAGCGCCGTGTCGCGCTTGAGCGAGGCCTCGTAGTCCTCGATGCAGATGCTGCCGCGCTCGTAGAGCGCGTAGATATCGACGCCCTGCTCGCGCCGCCAGGCGTCGATGATCCCGCCGGCGGTGAAGGTCGTCGCGCCGCAATAGGAATGGTGCACGACGACGATGTTTTGGATGCCGAAGAGATGCTGCGCGACGGTGATCGAGCGCAGCGCGTCGACCGCGCGCCCGCCGGCGACGATGATCGGGAAGATCGTCGCCGTGGAGGCGACGCGCTTTCCGGCCGCGTCGCGCACGACCTCGCCCGGAAAAACCTCGTCGCCGAAAAGCCGCGCCACGGCGGCGGGGATCTCCGCCGCGCGCGGGTCATAGCAGTAGATCACGAGCGTCTTCAGCGGCACGGCGAGCGCGAACGCGGCGCGCGTCTTTGCCTCGTCGAACGACGGGCTCGCGCTGAACGCGAATTGATCGAAGCGTCCCATAACTTTCCTCCTTCAGTTGCCTGCTACGCGAGCTCGAAAATCATCTCCAGTTCCACCGGCACTCCGGCCGGCAGCGACGATGCGCCGAGAGCGAGCCGCGCATGGCCACCGCCGGCCTGAAACAGCGCCGCTAATAGCTCCGACGCGCCGTCGGCGACCGCCGCGTGTGCGGTGAAATCCGCCGCCGCCGCGATGTGAACCGTGAGGCGCGCGACGCGCCGGAGGCGGTCGAGCGATCCCATCGCGGCGCGCGCGGCGGCGAGGCCGTTCAGCGCGGCGAGCCGCGCCGCTTCGCGCCCCTCCGCGAGCGTCACCTCCGCGCCGAGACGGCCGGTCCACACCGGCCGCTGCTCTTTGACCGGCAGCATGCCGCTGACGAACAGCAACCCGCCGGCCGCGACCGCCGGCGCGTACGCGCCGAGCGGCTTCGGCGGCTCGGGCAAAACGAGCCGCAACTCCCGGGCGCGCTCCTCTGGCCTCACCGCGCGCCGCCTTCCGGCGCGATCAGATGCGCGTAGCGGGCCGCGGCGCCGGGCGTCCAGGGCTCGCCGACCAAGCGGTAGTTCATACGCGGGAAATAGCCGTAGCGCTGCCCGAGCTCGCCGCTGAGCAGCGTCATGCGCTCGATCACGCGCGCGTTGGCGAGCCGCCCCGCGTCGACGAAGCGGAACGGCAGCGGCCGGGCGATCTCGAAAAATTCCCGCTTGGCGCCCGCGTCGTCGCCGACGACGAAGACATCGCTCACCGCGCCGTCGAACTTCGGCGCGTCGAACACCTCCCACCAGACGTTCTTGAACGCGCCGACGATCCGCGCCTCGGGAAAATGGCGGCGGATCTCTTCCGCGCCGCTCGTGTCCCACGGCAGGATGAAATCGGAATAATCGGCGTTGAAGGGATTGCTGATGTCGATGTAGATCTTCCCCGCGAGCGCCCGCCGATAGGGCTCGAGCGCCGCGATCATTCCGTCGCGGAGAAACATCGCCGGCAGCACGAACTCCGCCTTCGCCGCTTCAGCGTAGCCGCCGGGTGTCACTCCCGGCGCCTTCAAGCCGGCGACGATCCGCTCCGCGCGCCGGGTGTCGCGCGAGCCGAGAATCACCCGCGCGCCGCCCGCGGCGAACGCCGCGGCGAGCCGCACGCCCATCCGTCCCGTGCCTAAAATACCGACCGTTTGCATAATGCCCTCCTGGGTTTTTGAATTTTATCGTTGTTTAAGACGCGGCGCGCCGGTCGCCGCCGCGCGGCATGAATAGCCCGATCACGAGCGCCACGAGGAACAGCGCCGGCACGTCGCCGGTGAGATGCCCCATGTTGTGGATGTGGTTCTCGCCCCCGAACGACTGCACGGCCATCACCGCGCCGTGCGCCGCGCTCGACCACGCCGTGAACCAGAGCAGGCTTTTGTGCGCCGCCGGATTACGCGCGGCGACGATCAGAAAAACCCCGAGCGTCATGTAGACCGCCCAGATCATTTCCAGGTAGTACGAGCGCCCGCTCGCGTGCCAGGCCCAGCCCGAAGGCCACACGACCGTGAGCGCCGGCAGAAAAATGAATGTGAGCCCGAACAGCACGAGCGCGACGCGCAGGATCTTGAGACGCGCCTCGTCCGAAATGGACTTCTCCGCTTGAGCTTCGTCTAGAAAAGATGTTGCAGTCTTCATAGTTCCTCCCTGTAAGTTTGAAATTCGCCTTTGAGCCTTGTTGCCCGATTTCCCTTCTATCCTTCTGCTCTTTTAGAAATTCCCATCTTCACCTCCTTGGCTTGAGAAGTTTTATTGCCGTCCATCCTACTAGTAGGTAGACTACAGGCATAAAAAAACTCCTTCACTCCTGCAGGAGCCTGAGCGCCTGCTCGGCCAGCGCGTGGAGGCGCTTCGGGCCGCCTTCGGCGCGCGCGATCAGCATCGCGCCCTCGAGCAGCGCAAAAAACATCGCCGCCACGCGCTTGGGGTCGCCCTTGAAACGGAACTGTCCTTTGGCGCGCCCCTCCTCCAGCACGCGCGCAAGCCGCGCGTCGTTCTCATCGTAGAAGCGGCGCACCCGCGCGGCCGCGGGGCTGTTAAGCGAGGCGAGCTCGGCGCCGAGCATCGCGAAGGGGCAGACCTTGTCGCGCTTGCCCTGCGACAGCGTCGCCTCGAAGAGTCCGGCATACTGGCGCAGCTTGGCCGCGGCATCGAGCTTCGATGCGAAGATCCCGTCCATGAGCCCGAACGCATACTCCGCGTAGCGCTCGATCACCGCCTCGATAAGATCGTCCTTGGTCGGAAAATGATGATGGATGCTCGCCTTGCGGATGCCGACCGCTTCGCTCACGTCCTGATAGCTCATCGCGTTCGCGCCCCGGCGCTGGATCAGCTCCTGCGCCGCGTCCAGGATCGCTGTCTTGGTGTCCTTAGGAGCCATCGGGTCTCGTTTCCTATCAGTTGCAGGCGTCACTCCGCAACCAGTGCCCCCGATCCGCCTGCCTCTTTCGGAAAATCCTTGAATTTCGGGAGCCCGTCCTTCATGGGGAGCTTCGTCTCCTGATAATTGAAGTGCAGGCCGGGCTTGAACGGCAAGTCCGGAATCACCGCCGCGTACACGTCGACGAGGCCGAGGCCGGGATGCTCCGTGAAGATATGCCCGCCGCACGTCTTGCACCATTTACGGTTGCTGTGCGGCGTCTTGTTATACGTGCCGATGTTATGGGCGCCCGCGGTGATCGTGAGCGCGTCCGGCTTCCACAAGGTAAAGGCGTTGACCGGCGAGGCCGACCACCAGCGGCAAGACTCGCAATGGCAGTAGCCCATCGCCGCCGGCTCGCTGCGCACCGTGAATCGGACCGCGCCGCAGAAGCAGCTTCCCTGATACGCTTTTTCATTCGTCATCGTCCATCCCCCTTCGCCATGGAGCCAACCTACTAGAAGGTAGGGACGATGTCAAGGGGGCCGGGAAAATATTTTTTTCCGGTGCTTACGGCGACGATCGTGGAGGATCGTGGAGATCCTTCGCGGAGCCTGCCCTAAGCACAGTCGAAAGGGTTTAGGATGACAATCATTCCGAGTTCGTAGGGGCGGTTCGCGAACCGCCCGATTACGAGAATCTAAGAACGGGGCACGGCACGCCGTGCTCCTACGCCGGAAGGAAAAAATCACCAACGGGGATTGAATGAACCGCTTTGTCGCGGCGAAGATTCTCTCCGATGGCGGCTCACCGTTTCCGTCCCCGGATGCCGCCGTATCTTTCCCGTCTCAAATATCTCAGCATCGACATCAGCCCCGCGTTCGACGGCGCCGCGCGCCGGGCGCGCCGGCAGACCTCGCGCTGGGCGGCGTCGGCGACGGCGCGCTTGGCGCGCTCGAACGCGGCGCGATACTCCGGATCGGCGCGCAGCCATTCGTTGTGCCAGCCGCCGCAGCCCGCCGTCTTCCTCGTCCGTACGGTATCGCCGCCTTCCTGCACGTAGGCGGCGAGATAGGCGCGCCGCCGCGGCCGCTCGATGTCGGCGAACATCGCCATGAATCTCGGCGCGATCACGCCCGGCGCCTTCGGCCGCTTGCCGCTAAAGATGAAATTATTGCGCTTCGGATGGTCGCCCGCCGCCGTCGGTTTTTTCATCTTCATTCCTCAGGCTCCTCGTATGGGATGGAAATCTCAGTCGGCGCCGCGGGCTTTTCCGCCTCTTCGCCCTCTTTCTTGATCGTGATCTCGATCGCCGAAGGTCCGCCGGCGTTCGGATCCGGCGCGTAACGGCCGTAGACGTTGGGCTTCATGCCTTTCAGCAAAAAGATCGCGAGCGCGTCGGAATAGCTCTTGTGCACGCTGCGAAGCTTGCCGCGCCAGGTGACCGACGTCTCGTAGCCCAAAAACGCGCGGCGGTACGCCTCCTCCTCCGCCTCGTCCGCGAGCATCATCCTCACGAGCTCGAAACGCTCGCGGTAGAGCGAATCTTTTTCCAGCCAGCTGTAATGGCTCATCGGATCGACGCCCGAGAGGCGCTGCGCGGCCTTGATGCCTTTGCCGATGGCGAAGCCGGCGAGAAAAGCGCGCTGGCGGCGGTCGGTGATGTCGGCGAACTGCTCGAGCAACTCCGCCAACTGTCCGTCATCGTCCGGCGGATTCGGCGCTGGTAGTGTTTTACGGTGACGTTTCGGTTTAGGCATAAGTAGATCCTCCTTGACGGTTGAATAGTGAGGAGTGAGCAGTAAAGACTTGAAAGACCGAATGCAGTGCTACGCGCGAACGGAAAGAGCGTCGACTTTTAAGGATTGGGTGGAAAAAAATCGGAAGGTCGCTTAACTGCTACGCATCGAGTGGACGGGCTCTTTTCAACAGCCTTGCCCTCAGTGAAGTAGAAAGGTCGAAGGAGCACTCCTCACCACTTCACTATGCAGATAATGAACCTAATTCGAAGACGAATCAATAAAAATCCCGGCCGCAATGTCGCAGTGTGTCGCAGTGTGGCGCGTAAATTTCAGCGCCCCTTGAAAAATCTTGCCGCCGTGCAACGTTGACCAAGATACTCACCGCATCGCTTTAAGCGCCGATGGGAGGCGATATTAAACCAAGTTCATCCGGCGAATCTCCAAAGGAAGGGCGGAGCTTCATCGCGGGATTGTGGGGCGTGCGTTACCAATTGGAAGATCCCGACGGCAATCCGATCGAGCTCTTCGAACCGGGTTAGCGGGATGCGTCCTGCGCCGGTTCTTTTATTCCGCCTCGCTACTTCAAGCCGCGGACAAATTCCGCCAGCGATTCATTGAACTTTCCGGGCGATTCATAGAAAAGCAGGTGCCCGCCGTCCTCGAACGGGACGAATTTGCCTTTCGGCAATTGCGCCGCCACCCAGCGCGCCTGCTCGACTCCTTTCTTGAACACCTTCGAATCCGCTCCGTAGACGATCGCGGGCACGCTCACGTTCGGCAGAACCCAGGTGTAATCCCCCAGGCAGAAATCGGAATAGATCGCGAGCGCGATCCACGTCGGGGTCTTCAGGAGCTCGGCGGTAATCCACGCGGCATCGGCCTCCGGCGCTTTGCCGGTTTTGAACATACCGTGCGCGAAAGTCGTCGCCGGCTTCACCCGATCCGCAATGTACATCGCGTTTACGGCCGCCGCCCCTTCCAGCTGCGTGGTTTTGAGCGGATGGCTGTTCCACTCCCCTGGGTGAAACGGCGCCGGCGTCGAATCGATCAGCCCGAGTCCCTTCAGCCGATGGTCCTCCGCGTACTGCTCAAAGTATGAAAGCACGACCACACCGCCTAGCGACCAGCCGGCGAGCGTAATGTCTTTGAGATTCAGGCGCTCGATGAGCGCCCGCACGTCGCGGGCGTACTGCCGAACCGTATGTCCGCACAGGGTCTTGGAAGAATAGCCGTGCCCGCGCAAATCGATCGTGACCACCCTGAACTCTTTCGCCAGCTCGGGCACATTCGCCCGCCAGAATTTCGACGAGCACATCCACCCGTGGACGAGCAAAATGACGTCTCCTTTTCCGCGATCCTCGAAGTAGAGTTTCGCTCCATCCTCGGTCTCGAAAAAAGATGCCGGCATGATGGACTGGAGCGAAACCGGCGAAAATCTACTCGAGATCGGCATCTGCGACTTTCGCGGTCATCACCGATATCTGCCGGTGATCTGAAGCATTCGCCGCATCCGTGTGATCCCAAGTAGGGCGCACTGCCGACCACTCGCTAGACTCCCGACCCCTTTTATCTTCGGTAGCGCTTTGCTGTGTTAGTTTAAAGTCGAGTCGTCGGTCCGATGCTTTATCGGCCAGGGATTTTCTTCTTTTTGGAGCTCGCGGAGCTCCCGCCTTTTCTGCTGCAGCCACGTCTCCTTCGGCCAATTCCAAGCCGTGTAAGGCAGAGTATCGTCTGCGTAAGTTGCGCCGTTTACCTTGCTCAATTCGAATATGGTTTGCCAAGCCATAAAAGCCCTCCTCCTCTTTTCTCGCGAACTGTCTTGTAACTGTCTTGTATCAGTGCAACCGATGTACCAAAAGACAATCCGCGGCCGGAAAAAATGGAGCGATTTCGCTCGGCGCCATCGCTGTTTTTAGGGGTTGCGGCCGCGCCGCCGGCGAACGGTTGATTTTTTCCCGCGGGCTTTTGCAGTCATGCCAGAGAAAACACGAATTTAGTCGCAATCGCGCGAAAACCCCGTCCTCGAAGATGCGCGCAAGGATGTCGCCGAAACGCAATGACTCCCGCTCGATTCCTCGCACACTTGCGAAATGCCGAAGAAAAAACCTATAGAAATCGCCCATCCGTCCTTCCTGGTCTTTTGGCATCCGCGTTGCGTTAAATACTTTCTTGGAGTGCGGCAGCCGCTGGCGGAATTTGTCCGCGGCCTGAACTAGAGGGAGAGCTTAACTTCGCGCTCGTGAATACTCGCTGTTCTTTCAATACCATCCTTCGGTCCGCTGTCTCGGCTGGAATTCTCGGCTTGCTATTTCTCGGCACCGCCGTTGTCATATACGGCCGGACCGGAGGAAAAGATCTGGCGGAAAGGCTTGGCGTCCCTCGTCCCGCAATCATCGCGCACCGCGGCGCCTCCTATTTTGCCCCGGAGGAAACCGCTCCCGCCTACCTGTTAGCGCGTGAGATGGGCGTCGACTACCTGGAGCTCGATCTTCAGCGAACGAGAGACGGTGTCCTCGTTGCCCTCCACGACGACGATCTCCGTCGGACGACAAACATCGCCGAGGCGTTTCCCGGTCGGGAGATGGACACCGTCGACCAATTCACCTTCGCCGAGCTTCAAAGTCTCGATGCGGGATCATGGTTCAACATACGATTCCCGGATCGTGCGAGAGCCTCCTTTAAACATGTCAAGATTCTCCGCCTTGAGGATATCATCGATATCGCGGAAGGCGGCGTCCATAAGCCGGGCTTATATATCGAGACCAAATCAGCGCGACGCTATCCAGAGGTGGAAAAGCAGATTGTCGAGGTCCTCACGGCTCGTGGATGGATCGAGCCGTTAAGTCGGGGTGATTCGAAATATCCGCGGACGGGACGCGTGCGGGCTCCGGCACGGCTCATTTTCCAATCCTTCGAGCCGGACAGTTTAGTTCTCCTCAAAGAGTTAGCGCCGCAAGTCCCTGCGGTGCTTCTGATCGATGAAACCATGATGAGAAAAGACGGGTGGGCCGCGCTCGTGACGAAGGCAAAGCAAATCGC
>DATJFG010000097.1:0-3103 GCA_035495775.1 Verrucomicrobiia bacterium
TTGAAGTAACACTTAAAGGCGATTTTGAAACAGTTATCGACACAGTCATGAGCAAGGCCTGTCCAGGCTGTAAAAAGGTTCCGATTAAACGCCCCGTGACCGCCTGGCATCACATCATAGGTTTTCGCGATCCCTCAAAGACGCCCCGATAGAGAGCGAAAAAAGGGGTCGGAAGTCTTTGCCATCGCCGCGACAAGGCCTACAATTATCGGACCTAGCAGCATCAGTACCTGAATCTTCGCTTCTTTTTCGCAGTTCACCACGGCCGTCTATTTACCTAAACGCCCATCACGATCCCATTTCAATTTCTTTTCAACGACTCTCTCCGCCTCCGCATCGTGTCGACCGTCGTGACGCACAGCGCGAGCCAGGCGACGCCCATGGTGAAGGCGCCGAGGACGTCGCTGAAATAATGCGCGCCCAGATACATGCGGCTGAAGCCGACGAGGAAAATAATCAGACACAGGCCCGTGATGGTGAAAACGCGCCAGCCTCTGTTTTTCAAATGCACCGCCGCGAGCACCATCAACAGACCGTAGAAGAGCGTCGCCATCATCGTGTGGCCGCTCGGGAAGCTGAAGTCGGTGAGCTTGACGATCGGGTCGTCGAACTGCGGGCGCTGGCGCTCGAAGGCGCTTTTTAACAGGAGATTGAGGGCGAGCCCGCCGGGGACGACGAGCGCGAGCGCCAGCAGGCGGTACCACCATCGGCGCCGCGATAAGATGAGCGCCGCGATCGCTGTCGAGAGGCCGATCACTCCCGGCGAGGCGAGGAAGGTCGCCTCCAGCATCCATCCCGTGCGCTGCGGCGTGCCGTGGCTGTGAAGCCAGAGCGCTACCTGCCGATCCATGACGGTGAGCGGGTCGTTTCGCACCACGTCCTCGGCGATCGCGCCGAAGAGCCACACGCCCGCGATGAGCGCGAGCGCGCCGAAGGTGAGACGAAGGCCCAGGTAGCTCTCGGGCGCGAACCGGTTCTTAAGAAAACGGATCTGCCGCTCGAAGCGCCGGGCGAGGCGCTCGGCGCGCCCAGTCGCGATCATCTCATTTTATCTCAGTCCGCGAACCGGCTCGCCGCCGCGTCCGCCGCCGCCTTGACCGCCGGCACGGGGCAGAAGCCGTGCGCCTCGACGGCGAAAACCGGATTGAACTTGCTGCGAAAATTTTCCAGCGCGATGACCGCGGCGAGCTCGACCAGCTCTTCGTCCGTGAAGTGGCGCTTGAGCTGGTTGAAAAACCGGTTCGTGACGCGCTTGTTGGTATAGGTCATCCGCTCCGCCAGCTCGAGCGCGAGCCGCTCGCGCCGGCTGAGCAGACTGCTTTTTTTGTAGTCGCCGAGCACCGCCGCCACTTTCTCCGCCGACGCCCCGTTTTGCATCCCACTGGATGCGTTCAAGTCGAGTCAATAGGGACAGCCGTTGATGCTCGCCGCCTTGACGCAGACGAGGTGGCGGAGCTCCGCCTCGATCAGCCCGGAATCGCGAATCCCCTTGGCGAGCGCCTGAACCCCGTTGTAGATCGTCGGCCTGAGGCCGTAAATGCGCGCGGTGTTCAGCACCGACCCGTATTGTTTTTCCTGCTCCTCGAAGACCGCGCGCAGGTCCGGCGCCGCCTTCTCCTTCGTCATGCCTTCAATTCTGGCCATATCTTGGTTCCTTTCTGATTGTCGATCGGCGATAAACTCGTCATTCCCTCGCAGCTGTCATGTTATCTAAAACGACCTGAGGATTCGAGCGCCGGCCAGCCGGATTTAGAGATGCGGCTAGGGCGCCCGCGCCGGCGATCGGAGCCCGGTATCTTTTCCCTCGCTCGCTTGACTTGTCTGCCAAACGTGTCTATATCTCTGGACATATGGACATACAGAAAGCCACTAGTGCCTTCGCCGCGCTGGCGCAGGAAACGCGCCTCAAGGTGCTGCGCCTCCTGGTGAAGCACGGGCCCGGCGGCGCGCCCGCAGGCGCGCTCGGCGAAGCGCTGGATATTCCCCATAACACGCTGTCGTTTCACCTCGCGCACTTAAGCCGCGCTGAACTCGTCCTGTCTCGGCGCCAGGGGCGCTCGATCATTTACAGCGCCAACTTCGAATCGATCACCGCTTTGATCCGCTTCCTGGTGGAGGACTGCTGCCGGGTCGATTTCGCCAATATCAAAAACGATAAGAAGCGCGGCCGCTCGGTGATCGAGCTCTTCAATTGCTGCCAGCCGAAAGTGAGGAAAGCATGAAGCGCCTTCATATTCATATCGGAGTCGAGGACCTCGACGCGGGGATTCGCTTCTATACCGCGCTCTTCGGCGCGAA
Organism: Verrucomicrobiia bacterium; assembly: GCA_035495775.1. Lineage (GTDB taxonomy): Bacteria > Desulfobacterota > Binatia > UBA9968 > UBA9968 > JAJPJQ01. The sequence goes on from DATJFG010000097.1 coordinate 2,299, forward strand.
GCCGCTGAAGATCGAGGCGGATTACGCCAAGTGGATGCTCGACGATCCGCGCGTCAACTTCGCGATCTCCACGCGCGCATCAAAAAAAGGCGTCGATCATCTCGGGATTCAAGCCGACGAGAACGACGAGCTCGCGGAAATTCGCGCGCGGGTGAAGGCCGCGGGGATGGCGGTCTTCGACGAAGGGGAGACGGTCTGTTGCTACGCGAAATCGGATAAATCGTGGCTGCAGGACCCCGCGGGGGTTCCCTGGGAAGCGTACCGCACGATGGAGGACGCCCGGATGTTTGCCTCTAAAGCCGCGGCCGGAGAAAACGCCTGCTGCGCCGAACGGCCGGCCGTCGAGGAGCCCTGCTGCGAGGCGAAAGGAGCGGGCTGCTGTCAGTGACGCAAGGCGCGGCGCAAAGAATTTTATTCCTGTGCACGGGAAACTCCTGCCGCTCGATCATGGCCGAGGCGCTGACGAATCAACTGGGTCGCGGCCGCTGCGAGGCCATGAGCGCGGGGAGCGCTCCGGCGGGCTTCGTCCACCCGCTGGCGCTCGAGACGCTCGAGCGCCACGGCATCGACGCGGGGGCGCCGCGGAGCAAGTCGTGGGACGATCTCACCCATGAAAGCTTCGATCTTGTGATCACGGTCTGCGATCAGGCCGCGGGCGAAAGCTGCCCCGTTTTCCCGGGCCGCCCGAAAAAGCTCCACTGGAGCATTCCCGACCCGGCCAAGGCGCGAGGAGGGCCGGAGGAGATCGAGGCCGCCTTCGAAAACGCCTTTGCGCTGCTCAAGACGCGCATCGAGGAACTCCTCA
>DATJFG010000098.1:0-7045 GCA_035495775.1 Verrucomicrobiia bacterium
AGTCGCGCAACACCGGCTTTAAGCGCGGCACGACCAAGACGCAGCGCCCCGCCGTCCGCTTCGACCTCTGCACGAAGTGCACGCTCTGCTGGGCCGAGTGTCCCGACGAATGCTTCGATCCGACCACCGACGGCTACTACGACATCGACTATCAGTACTGCGTCGGCTGCGGCAAATGCGCCGAGGTCTGCCCCGTCAAGGAATGCATCGTCATGGTCGACGAGCTCCAGTTCCACGACGACAAAAGCCCTTGGGAAGATTGGAAGAAGGACGCCAACACCTACATCACGGCGCTCGAGGCCAAGAAAGGCAAGGAGCGCGTCTCCTATCCCGTCGTCACCGGCAAAGGCATCGTCGTCACGAAGGGCGAAGTGATGCCCGAAGGTAAAATCGTACCGGTCCGAAAGACCGAGGAGGTGGAAGTATGACCGTCACAATGGAGAAACCGAAAACCGGCAAGACCGACGGCGTTTACGATCGCGAGGATCTACTCAACGGCTGTCAGGCCGTCGCGCAAGGCGTCTGCCTGGCGGACGTGGACGTGATCGCGGCCTACCCGATTCGCCCGTACACCGAGGTCATGGACGCGCTCTCGAAATTGATCGCCGACGGCGCGTTCGACGCCGAGTATATCATCGCCGACAGCGAGCACTCGCAGTTCGAGATCGTCAAGCACGCCTCCTCTGTCAACGCCCGCGCCTTCGGCGGCTCGAGCGGCACCGGCTGGATGTACGGCATGGAGGCGCTCACGGTCACGGCGACCGACCGCCTGCCGCCGATGTTCGTCGTCGGGAACCGCGCGCTCGACGATCCCGGCGCGTTCGGCGTCGAGCACAACGACGCGATGGCGGTCCGCGACCTGGGCTGGCTCCTCTGCTGGGTCACCACCCCGCAGGAAGCTCTCGAGCACGTGCTCATCGGCTACCGCGTCGCCGAGGACAAGAACGTGCGCATGCCGATGGCGCTCGCCATGGACGGCGCGTTCCTGACCCATTCGCAGCACATGGTGAAGATCCCCTCGGTGGCGGCGGCGAAAAAGTTCCTGCCGCCCTACGATCTCGCCGAGCGGCGCCTCCATCCCGACAACCCGATCTCGGTCGCGCCCCAGGTGAACGAGGACTGGGTCATGGAGATCCGCAGGCAGAACTGGGAGGCCGCCAAGCGCGCCCGCGGCGTCATCAAAGAAGCGTACAAGGAATTCAACGCGATCTTCGGCGACCGCTACTCGTCGCCCTACTTCGACGAGTACCTCTGCGACGACGCGGAGACGGTCTTGATCGGAGTCGGCACGGTCGCCGCGCCCGGACGCACCGCGGCCAGGCGGCTGCGTGAAAAGGGCCACAAGGTCGGCTACGTGAACCTCCGCTGGTTCCGGCCGTTCCCGACCGAGGAGCTCCGCGCGTGCCTTAGCCGCTTCAAATCCGTCGGCGTCATCGACCGCGACTTCGCGCACGGCTCGCCCGATAACTGCGGCATCCTGATGCATGAAATCCGTTCATGCCTGTACCCCGCGAAGAGCCGCCCGGCGATCGTGAACTTCATCGGCGGGCTCGGCGGGCGCGATCTCTCGATCGCGGACGCGCAGAAGATGTACGACATCACGCAGCAGGCGGCCAAGAAGGATTCCATGGACGGGTTCATTACCTGGATCGGTCTCAGAGAGTAGAGGGAGGAAACATGACAACCACTCCGAAAATCGATTACGAAAAGATCAAGGGAGTTCACAAGGTTCCACTCGAAGAGCTGTACACGTCGGGCCACCGCACCTGCCAGGGCTGCGAGTCGGCGACGACGATGCGCGGCTTCATCAAGGCGGCCGGTCCGCGCACGATCGTGACCGGCGCGACCGGCTGCATGTACGTGGCGAACACGTCGTATCTCACGACGCCGTGGATCGTGCCCTGGATGCACACGCAGCTCGGCGCGGGCGGCGCCTCGACCGTCGGCATGGCGGCGGGCATCCGCGCACTCCAGAGAAAGGGCAAGATCAAGAAGGAGAAGATCAACATCATCAACTTCTCCGGCGATCTGGGCGCCGGCGACATGGGCATCGGCGGCATCTCCGGCGCACTCCAAAGCGACTACGATCTGCTCATCATCATGTACGACAACGAGTCGGCGGCGAACACCGACATCCAGGCGACCGGCCTCTCGACCTACGGCGCGCAGACGACCTTTACGCCGCCGGGATCGAAACACCGCATCATGCAGCGGCGCTGGAAGAAAAACGTCGCCGGCATGCTGGCCGTCGGCCACCCGACCTGCAAGTATGTCGCGACCGCGTGCGCGACCTTTCCGCCGACGGACTACCTCAACAAGACGCGCAAGGCGCTCAGCATCGGCGGCCCGACGTTCATCCATACCTACGACCCGTGCCCCAAGGGCTGGGACTACCATCCGCGCTTTTCGAACGAGCTCGGCGAGCTCGGCATCAAGTGCGGCATCTACCCGCTCTACGAGATCGTCGAGGGCAACGTGATCTACACCTGGGACGCGCGCAAAACCGGCAAGGGCCGAATCCCGGTGAAGGAGTTCCTGGTCCGCCAGGGACGCTTCGATCATCTCGTGGACGAAGACGTGAACTACATCCAGAAGATGGTCGACGAGATGTGGGAGGAATGGGAGATCCCCGGCGTCGCGCCGATAAAAGGCATCCTTAAGGCGCGCATCTAGCCCATTCCGTTCCGAATAGTCCGTTTAAAAAGAGGTCCTCGCAGGAGGGCCTCTTTTTTTGTCCACTCACATGGACATTTAGGTCACATTTCGATGAAGCAAATGTGCCCTATTAAGGCAAACATTTCCGCCAAATACAGATAATACCCTATTCGCGTAAAACCGGCCGTCTTTTATTATCGGTGTTAAACCAACGGCCGGTTCACACCCCCAAGCTCCACCGGCCTAAAGACCCGAGGAGCCCATGGACTACTTCCAGTCATATTCACTTACTGCCGATCAGACGATCCTCGCCGCCTGGGATTCGCAATTGTGCGAATTGGCGGACTGCCCCAGGTTGGTGAAAGCGCTGGCAAAGCGGCGCGAGTTATTCCCCCGCTTCGCCTCATATTATACGCAGCTCCGCGCGCTGCCACTGGCTGTTGATCAAGGAGAACCGCCACGACGAGCTCGAGCCATCGGGAAGACTCTTCACGAAAGTCGACAATCGCATCATTGATCTCCAGAGCGGCGCCACGCTGCGGCTCCCGTTCGGCAGCGATCCCGCGTCGCTCCTCAACGCGATGGGCCACTCCGATAACGGCTTCGGTTATATTCTGGGAACGGGTTTGAGCGATCGGCCGGGAGCTACGCGTCTTTGGAAGCTCGACGGAGATTCGATCGATGCATCGGTCGTCTATTTCGATCACCATGAAATCGCGGCCGCCGGCGCCTACTTCAGCCACTCGAACGCGCAGCGGGGAACAGCGCCGGAAAAGCAGTACGCCTGCACCAGCAATGGGATACGCAAGACAGACGACATCGGGCAGACGCTCGGCCCGCAGCCGCGCTCGGACGAGATCGTGTGCTTTCGCCTCGACGGCTCGCTCGATGTCCTGGTCGTGGCTCCCGTCATGGCAAGCATCGATGCTCCCGGCGGCGACGATCCGTACATGAAGCTGCCGAAAGGAAACTTGGACGTCACCGGACGCTATTACATTTGGACGGGAAATCTTTTCGGCAATCGCCTCGACGCTTTTCTGGTCGAGCTGCCGGCGCAGTTATTAACAGGCTCCGCCGATAAGGGTCCACCGCCGCCGCCCTGGAGCGCCGAGGACATCGGCGCCGCCGGCGAAGCGGGCTCGGCGCTTTTTTCCAACGGCACTTTCACGGTCCGCGGCGCCGGCGGCGACATCTTCGGCGGCGCAGACGCGTTTCATTACGTCTTCCAGCCGCTTTCCGGCAACGGCCAGATCATCGCCCAGCTCGGCAGCCTGCAAAACAAGCATGAGGACGATGCCGACGTTCAGCACCAGCAGTGGGAGAAGGCCGGCATCATGATCCGCGAGAGCCTCGACGCCGCCGCCTCCAACGCTTTTCTCGCGGTGAGCCGCAGCCAGGGCGCGGTGTTCCAGCGCCGGCACGCGCCGGCCGGCGAGACCCTCAACGCGGCGCTTTCGAATATAAGCGCGCCGTGCTGGATCAAGCTCACGCGCAAGGGCAACGTCTTTTCCGCCTTTCTGTCGAAAGACGGTAAGACACTGGCCACCTTCGATCGCGTAACCGTCGGCCCCATTACCAAATAGTCCTGGACCTCTCCCGAAGAGTGCAAGACTCCGCTTGGTTTGCCAGGGTTTTTCTCGTAAAATTGGCAGTGTGAAGATATTGATTCTCCGCACTATGGGAGCGGCGATGATTTTCACGCTGCCGTTTCTCGTCACCCCCGAAAACCTCAGCGCCGAACCGCGCTATACCGAAAAGCAGATCGAGCAATTTTCCTCCTACGTCGGAAAAACCTATTGGATAACAGCCGACAAAGATTTGAAGCCGACCTTCTTCTCCTCCCCGGCGAAGGAGGCGAAGACCTTTGAGCCCGCGGCGAAGGAGAGCTTCGAGTTGAAAGAAGTAGTCGAGAAACACAGCGATACGCCTTATTACCGCGCGACGTTCGATTCGGGCAAAGAGGGATTCATTCCCGTGACGGCGTTTTTGCAGCAAGTCAACAGCGCGTTTCTGACGGTCGATCCCGACCGTGGCGCCAAGGCGAAAACTGCGAAGGAAACCGAGCAGGAAGAAAAGCGCCGCGACTGGATCCGCCAGCAGAAGTGGCCGGAGCACGTCAAGGATGCGGCGCTCAAAAAGCAGCCGGCGCTGGGAATGAACAAAAAAGAGGCGACGGCGGTCCTGGGCAAGCCCAAGAGCGTCGTCCGGCTGAAAAGCGCGAACGAGCTGCTCGGCCGCCAGGAGCAGTGGATCTACGAGAAAGGTCCTGTGCTGACGTTCAACAACGGCATCGTCGTCAAAATACAATAAATTCCAGTTTCCAGCTTCAGACTCCCCCGCCCAATTCGCCGATTCGCAACTACACACCCGGAATTCGAAACCATATTTTTATCCGTGGCCGATCGCCGGCGCCGGTGTCGGCGGTTGGCCGCGAAGACGCCGCCACCACGGTGTGATGATTGGGAGAATAAAGAAGAAGATCGCCGCCGAAGTGATGGCCCCGGCGATCGGTCTATTAAAAAAGACCGCCAGCGACCCCTGAGACATAATCAGGCTCTGCCGCAGCGCGTTCTCGGCCATGTCGCCCAGCACCAGCGCCAGGACGAACGGGGCCAGCGGGTAGTCGAGCTTCTTAAAAACATAGCCGATCACGCCGAAGATCAGCATGTACCAGATGTCGAGCATGCTGTTGTGCACGGCATACGATCCAATCGCGCAAATAACAACGATAAGCGGCGTCAGGATCGCAAACGGGATGCGGAGAATCGCCGCGAAAAACGGCACAAACGCGAGCACCATGAGCACGCCGATGATGTTGCCGGTGTACATACTGGCGATGAGGCCCCAGACGAAATCGGGTTTTTCCTTAAACAGCAGCGGTCCCGGCTGCAAGCCCCAGATGATGAGCCCGCCGAGCATGACCGCCGCGGTCGGCGAACCCGGGATGCCCAGCGTGATCATCGGCAGCATCGCCGCGATGCCGGCGGAATGCGCCGCGGTCTCCGGCGCCACCACCCCTTCCAATTCGCCCTTGCCGAACTTCTCCGCGTTGCGCGAAAACCGCTTGGCGAAAGCATAGCTCATAAACGACGCCGGCGTCGCGCCGCCCGGCTTAAAGCCCATCCAGAAGCCGATGAAAGCGCTGCGCACGAACGTGCGCCAGTAGCGCGGCAAAATCTTCCAGGTGTCGAGAACCACGTGGAGGTTCATCCCGGTGCGCGTGCCCTGGAAGCTCAACCCCTCTTCGACGCTCAGCAGGATCTCCCCGATGCCGAACAGGCCGATGACCGCGATGATGAAATCGAAGCCGCGCATCAGCTCTGTGAAGCCGAAGGTGAGGCGGAGCTGACCGGTGACGATATCCAGGCCGACCGCCGCGAGGATGAAGCCGATCATGATCGACACCAGCGACTTCAGCGGATTGCCGCCGCCAAGGCCGACGAAGCTCGAGAAAGTGAGGAGCTGGATGGCGAAGATTTCCGGCGGGCCGAAGCGAAGCGCGATCTCCGCGAGCAGCGGCGCGAACAGCGTGATCAGCACGATCGCGAAAAACGCGCCGATGAACGACGAGCTGAACGCGCCCGTGAGTGCCTGGCCGCCCTGGCCGTTGCGCGCCATCGGGTAGCCGTCAAAGGTCGTCGCGACCGACCACGGCTCACCGGGAATATTGAACAGGATCGAGGTGATCGCCCCGCCGAAGAGCGCGCCCCAGTAGATCGAGGTCAGCAGGATGATCGCCGAGGTCGGCGGCATCGTAAAGGTCACGGGCAGGAGGATCGCCACGCCGTTGGCGCCGCCGAGTCCCGGCAGCACACCGATGATCGTGCCGAGCAGGATGCCGACCACCGCCATCCAGAGATTGAACGGCGTGATTGCGATGTGAAAGCCCATCCAGAGGTTTTCTATTCCCATCGATCAATACCCCAGCCATGCTTCGAGCGGCCCCTTGGGCATCGGCACGAGGAACCACAGCTCGAAAATTAGGAAGCACGCGATCGGAATGCCGAGCGCAATGACGGCGACCATCGGCCACGAGTGGCGGCCGACCCAACGCATGTAGAAAGCCAGGTAGAGGGCGGAGGCGACGTAGAGACCGATGAAGTGCATGAGCGCGACCGCTACGACAGCCGGCCAGAGCACCGCGAGAACAGATCTCAACTGCTCGCGGTTGACGAAGGGCTTGTCGGAAGCGGCCCAGACGGCCTGGACCAAGATCGCGCCGCACGTGCCGATCATGATGATCGCGAGCCAAGCCGGGAAAAAGCCGCTCTGGGGCCCGTCGGGCCCCCAGCCGAATCCCAGTCGGATCGCGTCGTAGAGGACAATGCCGCCGAGCAGCATCAGCACGGAAGCGGTGACAATGTCGGCGGAGCGCATCGAAAATTAATAT
>DATJFG010000099.1:0-13439 GCA_035495775.1 Verrucomicrobiia bacterium
GGGCGAGACGCTCGAAGGAGTCACCGAGACGATCAAGCAGACCATGGGTTCGGTGCAGGAGATCACGCTGGCGACGAGACAGCAGGCGATCGGGGCGGACCAGGTCTCCGAGGCGATGCGGGCGATCGATCAGGGGATGAAGGAGACGGTGGCGGGGACCAAGGAGACCAACCGCGCCGCGGCGCAGCTCACGACCTTAGGGAGATCGCTGGAGCAGATGGTGAAGCGGTTTCGGATCGCGAACGGCAATCACCACAGCGTCGACGCGGCAGAGATGTGAGAAAACTTTCTTGTGAGCCTTAGGCCGGCAGGAATTTACTCTCCCCCCGGCCGCTTCATCCCTTTTTGCATATCCTGCATATTTCCCGGCATGCCCGGCGGCATTCCGGGCATGATGACGTCGCCGGGCTTCTGTCCGGCGAGGCAGGGGCCGAGCCATTTCCCCTCGATCTGCGAGGTGGTTTCGCGCATGCCGTGCGCCGGCGGATTGTAGGTGCTCTTGATGTCCGCCTTGTAGTTCGAGTCGAAGCGGCCGCTGAAGACGGTGTGCGTCGTCACCGAGGTTCCCTCGACCTGGCAGACCGCGTCACTGACGATCTTATCGCCTTCGCGGTGGATATCGTTTTTACTGCAGGACATACGCTCGCCCTGCGCCTTGCGCATCATGTCGTCGGTGTTTTGATCGACGCACTGCCGCAGCGTGTGGCCGCCGGGCATCTGCGGGCTCGAAACCGTGATCTCCCACAGGCCGGATTTTCGCTTGGGGGCTTCAGAGGAGGCCGCAGCGGCGAGGGACGGCATCAGGATCAGAGCGGTCGACAAAATCAATGCGCGCATACGGCCTCCCCTTGTTGTCGTTACTTTCTCAAAGCGACGAAAAGCGAATTGCCCTCGCGGCGCACGAGGAAGAGAATCCGCTGGCCTTTTTTTGCCCCCTCGACGGCCTTGCGAAAATCGGCGATCTCGCGCACCGGCTTGCGGTCGACTTCGACGATCAAGTCGCCCTGCTGGAGGCCCGCCTCGTCCGCGGCGCTTCCCGGCTCCACGGCTGTGATGATGAGGCCCTGGACGCGTCCGAGCTGCATGCTCTCGGCCATCTCCGGCGTCAGCTTCTGGACCGTTAAGCCGAGCTCGCCTTTTTCCTTCGCCGAGGCGACGACCTCTTCCTCTTTCAGCTCGGTGACCGTGACGGGAATCGTCATGTCTTTTTTATCGCGCAACACCTTGATGTTGACCTGTTTCCCGGGGCGCGTGCGCGCGACGACTGCCGGGAGCTCGCTCGAGTCCTTGATCTCCGTGCCGTCGAACGCGACGATGACGTCGCCGACTTTGAGCCCTGCGCGCTCCGCCGGCCCGTCTTTCAGGACATCGGCGACGAGCGCGCCGCGCGAGCGTTCGAGGCCGAGCGAGTTGGCGATGTCGGGCGTCACGCTCTGGATCGAAACGCCGAGCCAGCCGCGCGTGACCTTACCTTTGCTCTTGAGCTCCGGCAGGATCTCCTTCGCCGAATTGATCGGCGTGGCGAAGCCGATGCCGATGTTGCCGCCGCTCTGGCTGAAGATCGCCGTGTTAATGCCGATGACCTCCCCGCGCAGGTTCAGCAGCGGGCCGCCGGAATTCCCGGGATTGATCGAGGCGTCGGTCTGGATGAAGTTATCGTACGGTCCCGCGCCGATGTGTCGCCCCTTGGCGCTCACGATACCGGCCGTGACGGTGCTCTCGAGGCCGAAGGGGTTGCCGATGGCGACGACCCATTCCCCGACCTCCAGCTTCTCGGAGTCCCCGAGCGGCGCGACCGGCAGATCGCCTTTGGCGTCGATCTTGATCACGGCGATGTCGGTCTTGGCGTCCTTGCCGACCACTTTCGCCTCGAACTCGCGTCCGTCATTGAGTTTCACGGTGATCTTCTGGCCGTTCTCCACCACATGGTTATTGGTGAGGATTGAGCCGTCGCGGTCGATGATAAAGCCCGAACCGAGGCTCTGCTGGCGAAAACCCCGGCCGCCGCCTCCGCCGCCGGGCGGGTTGCCGAAAAATTTACGCCAGAAATCGCCGAAGGGGTCTTGATCTCCGCGGTCTCCGCGTTCGCCGCGCCGCGAAAAAGGATTCGGCGGGGTTTGTCCTCCGCCCACCTGTCCGCCGCCGAGCGCCTGCGTGGTCGAGACGTTGACCACGGCTGGGGTCAGTTTTTTCGACAGGCTGACGAAATCGGGCAGCCCGCGTACCTCCGGTGCGGCCGCATAAGCGTTGCTGACGAGCGGCCGCTCGCCGTAAAATTTATTGAAACCCCCGCCGGCGACGAAGCCGAGGAACAAGACCGCGGCGGCGATCGCGGCAAGGGTATAGACATTGAAACTCTTTCTCATGGATTCTCCTTCTTAATTCCTTCTTAATTCTGCATTGTGTGATTAGTAGGCCGCCGCGGTCCTGAGGTCGCGGTGGCGTTTGTCCCGGGCATGACTTTTTCTGCCCGTGTAGCCCGGCCGGTCGGCTCTGCTTTTCGCCCGCGATGCGAACGCGTCCTTCTTCCAGCGGAGCAGCCGCTTACGTAGATACTCGGCCTCGAAACCCAAAAGATCACAGATCTCGTTGAAGGAGAAGAGCCAGCTCGAATCTTCCTGGGTGAGCCACTGTTCGGCTTCCTGGGAAAGCTCCTGTTTTTTCTTATCCTTCGACCGCAGACCGTTTTGAAAACACCAGACGGCGTCTTCCAGCACCGCGAGCATGAGGCGCTGCTCCGGATCGCGGTGTGTCTTGCTCTTGGTTGTTGCCATGAACTGGCCCGGGATCAGGATGTCCGGCTGGAACAAGGAAAAGACTTTGTCCTCCACGGCGTGGTTTCGGACCGGTGCGGGAGTAAATTCGTATCTCGCGGTATAAACCGTGTTTCGTTTTTGAACAGTGGCCATCTGAAAACCTCCTGAGACTGCATCGACAATATTTGACTCGACGCGCTTACCGGCGGCACCCCCGTGACGCCGCGCGCGCGGCCGGACCAAGAAAACTCGTCCGAGCGAGGAGATCAGAGGATCAGTACGGTATGAGATTCGAAACTAGAGACCCTGGCGCTCTCGAAAAACCCCTGACTCGTGTAAATTTCCGGGTTGTCAGGTTGAAAACCTGCCGGATTACTCGCTATCCCGGGATACTCGAGGAGATTCCGCGCGGAATCCTCTTCCGGGATAATATCTCGTTCCAGGCCGACCGCCTGATGTTGCAGAACGACAAATCGAGGAGACAGGTCGCGTCCGGCGTGGAGCGAATGCAGCCGCTTGGCGTGATGGTTCAGCCGCCACGTGACAGGGCCGCATACCGTCATACTGACGGGCAGCAGCGCCAGGCTAAAGAAACAGACGAAGCCCAGGGCCGCGAGAGTCTTCCTCAATCTATCCATGAAATACTACTAAGGAGCGTAACATTCTACTTTACGTTGTCAAGCCGCGAAAACCGGTTTTGACCGCTGTTTTATTACTGGATCATGCTGTTTTCAGTCCAAAGTTTGGCGGTAGCGCTTGACGCCGATAAAGAGCGCGGCCGCGGTAAAAAGCGCCATCGGCCAGATCTCCGGCGCGATATCGGCGAGGCCGTTGCCTTTGAGCAGGATGCCGCGCACGATGCGCAGAAAATGAGTCAGCGGCAGCATCGAGCCGATCACCTGCGCCCACTCGGGCATGCCGCGAAACGGGAACATGAAGCCCGTGAGCAGCATCGACGGCAGAAAAAAGAAAAACGACATCTGCACCGCCTGGAGCTGGTTCTCGGCGATTGTCGAAAAGGTGAGACCGACGGCCAGATTGGCGGCGACGAAGACCAAAGCGACCACGAGCAGCAGCGCGATATTGCCGCTCATCGGCACGCGAAAGAGGAGCTTCGCCGCCGCAAGGATCAGCGCCACCTGAACGTAACCGACGAAGACATAGGGGACGATCTTCCCGATCATCACTTCCAGCGGCCGCGTCGGCATCGACAGGAGATTTTCCATCGTACCGCGCTCGCGCTCGCGCGTGATCGCAAGGCCGGTGATGACGATCATCGTCATGGTGAGCACGACGCCCATGAGGCCGGGGACGATATTATATTGAGTGATCGCCTCCGGGTTGTAGAGCGGATGGACGCGCAGCTCGACCGCGCCGGGCGAATCGGCCAGGTAGCCCACAGATCCTTTCAAGTCGTTGGCGAGCGCGCTATCGATCACCACTCGAAGCGCGCCGATCGCGTTGCTCGTGGCCGCCGGATCGGTCGCGTCGGCCTCGACCAAGACCGCGGGCGTTTGCCCGCGCAGGAGATCGCGGGAGAAATTCTCCGGGATGTTGACGACGAACTGGACGTCGCCGCGGGCGAGCGCCTTGCGTCCCTCGGCCTCGCTGTCGAAGCGGCGGACGATGTCGAAGTAGCCGCTGTTCCGGATCGCGGCCAGGAGCGTACGTCCCTGCGGCCCGTTGTCCGCCAGGATGACGGCGGCGGGCAGCTTTTTAGGATCGGAGTTGATGGCGTAGCCGAAGAGCACGAGCTGGAGCAACGGGATGCCGACCATGATGCCGAAAGTCAGCCGATCGCGGCGCATCTGAATAAACTCTTTAACGACGATCGCCCAGAAGCGCGCGAGAGAAAATTCGTGGTGTTTCATCATGCGTAACTGTCCTTCGAGCCGTCCATCAGATGAATAAAGACGTCTTCCAGCCCGGGCTCGACCTGCCGCCAGCGGTACGGCTCTTTGCGAAACGGTGAGATCGCCGCCTCGAGCGCGGCGCCGTCTCCGCCGCTCACGTGGAGCTCGCTACCGAAGGCGACCGCCTGCTCGACTCCCGGCCGGCCGCGGAGCTCCGCCGCCAGCCGGGATATGTCGGGTCCGGCGACAGACCAGGTCGCAAGACGCGCCTGCGCGATCACATCCTCGACGTTTCCCTGCGTAAGCAGATGGCCGGAGGAAATGAAGGCGAGGCGATGGCAGCGCTCGGCCTCGTCCATATAGTGCGTCGCGATGAGAAACGTCAGTCCCTCGCCGGCGAGCCGATGGATCTCTTCCCAGAAATCGCGCCGCGCCTTGGGATCGACGCCCGCCGTAGGCTCATCGAGAAGTAAGAGCCGCGGACGGTGGATCATGCAGGCGGCGAGCGCGAGGCGCTGCTTCCAGCCGCCGGATAATTCGCCGGCGACCTGATCTCTCCTTCCGGCTAGACCGAGGCGCTCAAGGCTTTCGCGAACGGCTTCGCGACGTTTGGGGACCGAGTACATCCGCGCGACAAAATCGAGATTTTCTTCGATGCTCAGGTCTTCGTAGAAGCTGAACCGCTGAGTCATGTAGCCGACCTGCCGTTTGATCTCTTCGCTTTGTTCGATGACGTCGAAGCCGAGGCAGGTGCCGCTCCCTTCGTCCGCGCGCAGCAGGCCGCAGAGCATGCGGATGAATGTCGTCTTGCCGCTGCCGTTCGGCCCGAGAAAGCCGCAGATCTCCCCGGCGCGGACTTTGAGGCTCACGTGATCGACCGCCGTACGCGGGCCGAAGCGCTTGGTCATGCCGCGGACGTCGATCGCGAACTCTTGAGAGCCGTTCTCCATATCGTCGCTACGACCTCAGCAGTTCGACATCGACCGGCTGCCCGGGATGAAGTTTCGCCCCCGCCGCGGGATCGAAAAGGATCTCGATCATGAAGACGAGCTTCTCGCGCGTTTCGCGGCTATAGATGACCGGCGGCGTGTATTCCGCCTTGGGCGAGATGAAGCCGACGCGGCCGGCGAGCGGCTGATCGACGCCGTCGACATGAACGCGCGCGCCATAGCCCACGCGCACGGTTCCAATCTCGGTCTCGGGAACGAACGCGCGGACCTTGATGTTTCCCGGCGGCAGCAGCGCGACCACCGGACGACCGGACGGAACCCACTCGCCGGGCCGGAACAGCGTATCGAAGACAAGACCCGCCTGCGGCGCGTTCTGACGCTTTTGCGACAGGTCCCATTCCGCCTTCTTCAGTCGCTCGCGGTCCTGATCGCGCGTCGAGCGCGCGCGGTCGAGTTCCTGCATGGCGATCAAGTTCGCGTGCGCGAGCTTTTCCATGCGCGCGAGATCTTTCTCGGAGAGCACGAGCGCCGCCTGCGCCTGATCGCGCGCAGCGCGCTCGGCCGCGCTGTCGAGGACAAAGAGCGGGTCGCCCGCCTTCACCTGGGCGCCGCGCTGGACGAACAGGGATTCGAGCGCGCCGCCGAGCGGCGAGGCGACGTAGACGAATTCGCCCTCGACGTAGCCCTGGAGCCGATTTTCCGCCGGACGGCTGCAGGCGGAAACCGCGGCCGCGGCCAAGGCGCAGGCGATCGTTTGCATGAGATGAAATCGTCTCACAGTCTGTCCCTGCCGCTCTCGGTGACGATGCCCTTCAAGATCACCGTGATGACGTCCATGTAAGCGTCCTTGGGCGCGAGCCGGAGCTCCGCCAGCTTCTGCGGATTGACCAGCGCCTCGGTTGCGCCGAGGAGGATCTCGATCATGACATCGACGCGGATGTCCTTACGGATGATGCCGCGACGGCGGCCTTGGGCGAAGTACTTGCCGAAATAGCGGCGGATCAAATCGCGCCGGCTCCGCTCGACGAGACGGAACAGTTCGGGCGCGGATCGCCTCACGTCGCGCACGAACGGCGGCTGGATCTCTTCGGTATGGTGCTGCACGCAGGCGAGCAGCCGCCGGAGGTTTCCGAGCGCGCCGTCTGAAGCATCATCGGCGAGCCGATCCAGATCGGCCTCGACCGTCCGAAATTTGTCCTTGAGCACGGCCTGAAGCAGGGCCTCCTTACTCTGGAATGAGCCGTAAAGCGTCTTTTTGCTCATGCCGAGATCCTGAGCGAGATCGTCCATGGTCACGTTGCGAAAGCCATGGGCGAAGAAATAGCGCCGCGCGGACGCGACGATGCGGCGCGAGGCCGCGTCATCCGTCCGACGACGCATAACGCGCATGCGATGTAACACCCTTCGGGTTTGTTTCGCCGCTACCGCCATAAACCTTGGAAACTAATTCCGTATTATCAGTTTCCTGGGGCTGCCGCAATAGGGTGAGCTCTAATGAAAGGTGATGAAGCACGACCGCGTGACTTAAAACTTCCGCTGGGTTCTGCAAGAACTACGGCCAGAGTTTCTGGATGAATCCCTCGCGCTCCAGTTCTTGGAAGAAGCGGGGGTCGATAAACTGCTCCGGCCGCGCGGCGGCGGCGCGCGGGTCCTTGTCGGCCATCTGATCGAGGACGGTTTGGATCGCCTCCGCCGAGGGATACGGCACTTTGGGGATGTAGCGCAGGACGTAGAGATCGTAGAGCGCGTTCAGATACTCACGGTCGTCGTTGTGAATATATTTGCGCAGGATCTCGACGCTCGGGCCGCGGTTGGTCTTGCCGAAGCGGCTCCCTTCGACGAAGCCGCGGATGAATTTTCGGACGGTATTCTCGCTGCGCTTGATATAGGCGCGCGTCGTCACGATCGCCGAGGTCGGGAAGCTCAGGCCGAGCGTCGACATGTCGACGAGCTCCTTGAGCCCCTCTTTGCGCGCGAGGATCGTGAACTCGGCGTTGAGCGTGGCCGCGTCGATGGCGCCGCTCTTGAGCGCCTGCATCATCTCCGGAAAGCCGCCCATCTGAATCACGGCGAAGTCGCGGCCGCGCTTGACCGGCCAGCGGCGCTCGCTGTATTCGAGCGCGAAATCGGTCGCCGAGCCGAACCGCGTGATGCCGACTTTCTTTCCCTTCAAAGCTTCAATCGAGCGCACCTCCGGCCGCGCGATGAGAAAAAAGGTGATCGCGTTCAGGCTGCTCGCGATCACGACGAGATCCGCTCCGGCGAGATCCGCGCTCACGACCGCCGCGCCCGTGAAGATCCCCATCGGCGCGTCGCCCGAAAGCAGCACCTGGGCGGCGCGCCCGCCGCCGCTGACATAGAGCAATTCCAAGTCGAGTCCGTGCTTCTTGAAAATCCCCGCCTCGTGCGGAATCCAGACGGAGCTCTGCGAACCGCCGATCGCGCTGTAGATAAAGCGCATCTTCTCGACCGCCGGCTTGGTTTGGGCGTTCACGGTCTGAGCGGCGCAAAGCAAAGCGATAAATACGGCGGCGATCGAGCGCATGACGGCGCTCAGCATACGGCCGCCGCTAGCGCGGGTCAATACGGTTTTCGCGCAGAGTCACGAAAGGAAGTTCACGGGACGAAGTCTGCTGCCGATAACGGCAGTGAAGCCATAATGGTCGATCGCATGTCCGCAGCCGCTTTGACACGACGGAGGTAAAGAGATAAACCGGAGCCGGAGGACAGCTTTATGTTCGGACTCGGTGTGCCTGAATTGATCGTGATCGCCGTGATCGCCCTCGTGGTCTTCGGCCCGGGCAAGCTGCCCGACATGGGCAAGTCGCTGGGCGAGGCGATCAGAGGTTTCAAGAAAGCGGTGGAGGAGCCGGACGAGTCGAAGAAGAAGGACGAATCGTCGAAGCAGGATCCATCATCGAAGCCACAGTAGAGAGCGTTTCGCCGACTCTGTCCCCGTCATTTCTTCAGCTCACGACTCAGCCGCCTCAATATTTCGTTGAACTGCCGCTGCATCGCGATCATCTGCTCGCGCATGTGGAGCGCGACCTCGGCGCCTTCGAGGTTGACCCCCATTTCTTCCATCAACAGATGAGCCACGCGGACGCGGTCGACCTGTTCCGGCGGGTAGACTTTTTCCTTCTCCCGCAGGACGGGCGCGACCAGCTGCTCGCGCTCCAGCCGCATGACGAAATCTTCGTCGACGCCGCAGATGCGCACGACTTCGGTTATTTTAAAATACTTTCGCGCCATAGCTCACAAACGGATGTCTTTCCGCACGTCCTCTTTGTACGCGCGGTCGATTTTCTCGACCGCTTCGTGCGGCACGCCGTCCTCGGGCACGCGCACCGATAGTTTCAAATATAAATCCCCGGCGGGGGTCTTCCCGTGCGCCGGCACGCCTTTGCCCTTGACGCGCAGTCGCTGGCCGCTCTGCGCGCCGGCGCGGACCTTCACATTGACCGGCCCGGTCGGCGTCGGCACCGCGATGGTCGCGCCGCGGACGGCCTCGCCGACGGTGATCGGCAGTTCCATCGCCAGATCGCGGCCCTCGCGAGTGAGCAGCGGATGCGGCCGTATGCGCGGCGTGATGTAAAGATCGCCCGGCGCGCCGCCGCGCGCGCCGGCCTCGCCTTTGCCGGGCACGCGAATGCGCTTGCCGGGCTCGGCGCCCGGAGGAATATTCACGCGCACGGTTTCTTGCCGCATCACGCGGCCGGTGCCGCGGCACGTCGGGCATGGATCGCCGGGCATCTGCCCGCTGCCGCCGCAGCGCGGACAGGTCTGGCGGAACTGCAGCGGCCCCTCGGCGACGGAGATGGTGCCGCTGCCGCCGCATTGGGTGCACGTTTTCGGCGTCGAGCCCGGACGCGTTCCCGAGCCATGGCACGTCTCGCACTCGGCGGGCCGGTCGATCGTGAACGAAGTTTGAAAGCCGCGCACGGCGTCGAGGAAGTCGATGTCCATCGCCGCCTCGATGTCGCTGCCGCGCTGCGGGCCGGTGCGCGCGGCGCGGCCGCGGGCGCCGCCGAACATGCCGCCGACCCCGCCGAAGATATCGCCCAAGTCGTCGAAATCGAATTCCTGCGCGCCGAAACCGCCGGATGCGCCTCCGCCCGGGCGCGCGCGCGCGGCCTGCTCTTGCCATTGCTTGTAGCTCCGCGCCTTGTCGGCGTCGAAGCCGGAGGCGAGCCCGGCCTCGCCGAATTCGTCGTAGAGCTTGCGCTTCGCCGGATCGCTCAGCACGTCGTTCGCGACCGAGATATCTTTGAACTTGTTCTCCGCCTCTTTGTTGCCGGGATTGATATCGGGATGGTACTTGCGCGCGAGCTTGCGATACGCCTTGCGGATGTCGTCGTCCGAGGCGGTGCGCTCGACGCCGAGAATCTTGTAGAAGTCGCGATCGGCCATGGCAGGCTTACAAGATAATTACGAAATGGCGACTTGCAAGGCTCACCCGGTTCTTCTCGGCAGCAACAGCGCCATCAGCGCGACGCTCAAAAGCGATGTTACGCCGAGCATCCAGAAGATCGTCGGCAGGTCCGTCGCGACGAGCAGCAACCCCACGATCGTCGTCGACGTCGTTTTCGACACCTGCTGGATCAGGCGGTCGAAGGAAATGATGCCGCCGCGGAGCTCGAGCGGCGCATTCTGCGTCATCAGGCTCTTCTGCATCGGCGAGATGACGCCGTTGGCGATGCCGTAGAAAAACAGCGCGCCGCCGACGCTCCAGAGGCCGGGCAGAAACGGCACCGCGACGAGCGCGAGGCCGCTTACGACGAACGCGGCGAAGAGGAGCCGCGCCTTGTCGCGTCCCGCCGCGATGCGGCCCGCCTGGCTCGAGGTCAGCATCGCGCCGACAGCGAAGAAGACATACAGCAGTCCCGCCGTCGCAGTCGAGATGTTGTGCGTGCGCACGAGAAACAGCGGGAAGTAGGTGAGAAAGCCGTAGTCGAGAAAGAAGCGCAAGAAGCCCGCGGCGAACGCGACCATGAGCCGCGGGTGGCGCGTGAGGCCCGCTATGTCTTTTAAATATTTCCAGCTGTCGTCGTGCTCGGCGCTCTTGGTCTCCGGCATCCAGAAGAGGGCGGCGAGCCCGACGGGCACGACGATGAGATAGACCAGGAACGGCCAGAACCACGCCGCCGCGGCGAGCAGGCCGCCGAGCGGCGGCAGCACGAAGTAGCCGACGCGGTCGAGAAAGACTTTGAGTCCCTGGCCGCCGATCTCCTGATCGCCTTCGAGCAGATCGCCGATGAGCACGATCGTGAGCGGGATCACGGCGCTGAAGCCGACGCCCTGCAGCGCGCGGAGCGCGAGCAGCCAGCCGAAGGTCGGCGCGAAGGCGATCGCGGCGCCGCTCAAGCCGAACAGCATCAGGCCCCAAGCGAGCAGGAGGCGCCGTCCGTAGAGATCGGCGATGACGCCGAAGAGCGGCGAGAGGAAGATCGCCGGCCCGGTGTAGACCGTCATCACCCACGCGAGCTCGGAGTCGCTCACGCCGAACGGCGCGGTGAGCGCGGGCAGCGCCGGCTGGATGAAGTTGACGCCCATCATCAGCGCGACGCTGGAGGCGTAGACGAGCGTCAGCGCGCGGCGCTTCTCCGACGCCAGCTCGCCTAGACCGAAGACGCTCGAGACCGATATCGCCCGCATCGTGCCGAAAGTAGACCACTACCGGGCGGCCCGTCAACCGTCTTGACAAGCCGGCCGGTTTGTGTGAGTCTTACGCTAAGTAAGCGTAAGCGATACGCAAAGTCGGGAGGGTGAAATGCAGACAGCCGCCGCCGGCGACACAGCCGGGAATCGAGGAAGTCCGCCCCGTGCGCGCGTCAAAGGCCCGCGCGAGCTCTACGAGCACCTAGCGCGCCTGGGCGACGCGCATGCCTATACGCCCGCGGCGTGCGCCGCCTTCGCCGGCGAGATCGCCGCGATCGAGCGCCTAAAGCGCGAGCGCAACGCCGTCGTGCTCGCGCACAACTACCAGCGGCCGGAGATCTTCGAGGTCGCCGACTTTATCGGCGACTCCCTCGAGCTCGCGCGCGAGGCGGCCAAGGCCGACGCCGACGTCATCGTCTTCTGCGGCGTCCACTTCATGGCCGAGAGCGCCAAGATCTTAAACCCCGAAAAGACCGTGCTGCTCCCCGAGCTCCGCGCCGGCTGCTCGCTCGCCGAGAGCGTCACCGCCGAGCGCCTGGCCGCGCGCAAAGCGGAGCTTAAAAAAATCTATCCCGACCTCGCGGTGGTCGACTACGTCAACACCAGCGCCGAAGTCAAGGCGGAGGCCGACGTCTGCTGCACTTCGTCCAACGCCGTCAAGATCGTGGGCGCGCTGCCCAATCGCCATATCCTGTTCGTTCCCGACGAGAACCTCGCGCGCTACGTCCAGCAGAACACCGATAAGAAAATCATCGCCTGGGACGGCAACTGCTACGTGCACCATCAGATCACTCCCGCGGAGATCCTCGCCGTCAAGGCGAAGCTCCCGCACGTCAAAGTCCTCGCGCACCCCGAATGCCGCGCCGACGTCCTCGCGCTCGCCGACGCCGTCATGAGCACGAGCGGCATGGTCGATTACGCCGCGAAGAGTGCCGCGACGGAGTTCCTGGTCGTCACCGAATGCGGCCTCTCCGACCGCCTGCTGCTCGAATTGCCCGAGAAAAAATTCTACAAGGCGTGCAAGCTCTGCCGCTACATGAAGATGATCACCCTCGCCGACACGCTCGACGCGCTTCGCCTCATGCGCCACGAGATCGTCCTCGACGAGAATGTGCGCCGCGGCGCCGAGCGGGCGCTCCGCCGCATGTTCGAGCTCGGCCGCTAGCACTCCGGCGTTATTTCCGGCGCTTTATTTCGCTTTGTCCGCGGACGCGCACTCGCCGAAATGGCGCTTGGTGATGCACTCGAGGCACAAGCTTCCTTCCAGTAGATATTCCGGGTAGTCGAGCTCGACGTACTGCTCGGTCGGCCACGCCGAGCAGTTCGTACAGAAGTGCCACCGCTCTCCGCTCTCCAGCCGCCGGTACGTCGCCATATTAGATACGAATCACACTACCAAAGTATGATGTATCATAAAACAAACCCCGTGTCGGACGAAGATGTCTAACGGTAAATAAAAAGACAAAGCGTGCGCGAATCAAGATAGGATTTTTCCCGATACGGGTAACGAATGGACGGCGCCGATGGGCGGCGGGCGTCTTAGATCTCCGAGGCTAAGCGGCTAGCGTCCTTCGGCGACGATGCGCCGCCAAATCGCGTCGATGGCCGCTCTAAGCTCCGGGCCCGCCTTGGCGCGCTGCTCGTCCAGATATTCCTTGGCGGTCCTGCCCATGACGAGCAGGGATTGCTCGGCCATGCCGCGTACGATCGGGTCGGGGTCCAAGAGCTTGGTCGCCTGGCAGATCGGCCGCATGCCCTGATTGAGGCTGGCCGACTCGGACACGTTGGTGAGGCCGCCGGCGGAGTCGAAGGCGAGCGACACGCCGATCTCGCCGGCGTTGCCTCCCTGCCGATTGACGACGGCTTTACCGGAAGCTTCCCGGGCGCCGCTCCCCGCCGCGCGGACGCGCAGCGAATCTTCGGGGATCGAAAACTCAAAGAAGCCGTCCTGGTGAAATTCCTGCGCGAGCTTTAGCCACGCCCTGGCGGCGTCTCTCGCCGCGGCATCGGTTTTAACCGGCGGGAGCGCCGCGGCGAAGAAACGCTTCAGCCCCTCGGCGTCCGGCACGTATTCGACCGCCCCCTCCGGCTTGACGACGAAGAGGTTATTCGACTTCAGCGGCGCGGGGGGCGCGAGCGCGACCGGATAGCGGCGAAAGCGCAATGCGTAAAATGAGTAGCCGGAGAATGCGCGCGCGAGCGCTTCATCCTCGATCGCAGCG
>DATJFG010000100.1:0-4631 GCA_035495775.1 Verrucomicrobiia bacterium
ATCGCGGTTTATCTCTCCTGACCCAATCATTCAAGAACCCGATAACCCGCAGACCTTTAACCGCTACAGTTATGTCGTCAACAATCCCGTGAAGTATATCGATCCGAGCGGCTTTGACAGTTTGGATGATTTTTTTCTAGACACCTGGAATTTGTTTAGCTCGATCTTTTCGCCTGTATCATACGGATCATCGGTGACTTCGGCGAACTCAATCATTAGTGTCACCCAAGACGCGCTGTCGCGTCAAGCCTCCGGTTGCACAAGCACCGGCGTCAGCGGGTGTGAGGGTATATCTATGTACCCGTCGATTGGAGTTCAGAGGGGAGACGGTTGGGACTGCACTGGGCCGGGGGGGGCTTGTCAGCTGGAGCTTCGAAGGAGCGCCTCCGAGGCGGCCGGTTCAAGTGGTACATGTAGCACCTGCGGTACAATAGGAAGCGGAGGAGGTAAGACAAGCGCGCCGGGTTTCTGGGAAGGAATGATTCCAATCTGGGGATCGGGAAAGCAGGCAATTAACGATTTTGAACAGGGTAAATGGGGTTGGGGAACTTTTAATACGGCGATGGCCGTCTCCGATGTTTTTTTGGTTAAAGCGGCGGGTAGTGCCGTCGGAAAAGGTATTTGGAAATTCGGGAGTCACACGTGGCCCGCAACGAGCAAATGGTTAACGAATACTGGTTGGCGGGAATTTGCAGGACAACCCATGCACCATTGGATGATCCCGCAGAATGAATGGGGCACTTACATCCCTAACGCAATAAAAAATCAACCTTGGAATGTAATGGGTATGCCGGACCATATATTCCATAACGCAGTTCACGGGCTTGGTGAAAATGCTTTCGGTCCTATAGGCCGGTTATGGTATGGTACACCGGGTTGGTTTAAAGCAGGAACGTTTTCTACACTCGGCCGAGCGGCAAATACGGCAAGAGGAGATGAAGATTGTGGATGCGATTGATTTTCCCATTCTTTGCTTCACTCAAGGCATTGTTTTTGCCAAATATGATTTGGAAAGCCTTTCTACATGCACTACGGCTGCTTTACGCTACGGTTACTTTGAAAGAATGTGGTTCGTTGATTCAAGCTATAGCAAATTTCGAGTTAAGTCAGCGAGGAAATTGTACGGTGTGGGGCCATTTTGGGGTTATGATATTTTCTTGAATAGAAGGATTAGGGTTCAGCTAACATGGGAGACAGAATCTCATAAATTGCCACTAGAGGAAATTAAGCAATCTATCTTTAAGTCTTTCAAAAATTGGCATGGTTGGGCTTCAGCAGATGGTCTTGACGAATTGCAATTGTCAGTCAAAAATGCGCACACGCTCCTCGAAATTATAAATTCCATAGATCAGACGACTCATAAAAGAAGTTAATGTGCGAATTGTCGCGCCGGTAAGACCAACATGATTTCGGGGTCACTAACAGGTTTTGCTATGATTTGCGGGGTCATATAATTTTTCGGGGTCAGGTTGAGCTAGCCCGGGTTTGACGGACACCTAACAATGGGCAGGACGGGGTTACTCATGAAAAGCGTGTCAAGCTGACGCACCTAGAGCCTGTCGGTCTCAAACGACCAAACGGTCAGTCACTCATCCGTGCTCGACGGCACATTGTTGAATTCGACTCTGCATCCATAGCCCTCCTTGCAAATCCCATCCCCCGCGGCTAAACCAGATTCGGGTTCCCGGCGGCCATAGGCGGCGCGGCGGATATGATCAAAAATATTCTGGTTCCGCTCGACGGCTCGGATCATTCCAAGGGGGCGCTGGAGTACGCGCTGTGGATGGCGGAGCGCTTCGGCGCGACGCTCTTCGGCCAGCACGTGATCGACACGGTCTCGATCGAAGGGACGTTCTTTCACGACATCTCGGGCTCGCTCGGCTTCGAGCCGTACATCGATTTCTCCACCAAGATGCGCGAGGCGCTGGAGGAGCGCGGCAAGACGATCCTGGAGGAGTTCAGCCGCCGCTGCCAAGAGCGCGGCGTGCGCCATGAGACCCACGTCGATCTCGGCATCGTGCCGAGCGAGATCTGCGAGCGCGCCAAAGGCGCCGATCTCGTCGTGATCGGCCAGCGCGGCATCAACGAGGAGTTCTCGACCGGGCTGCTCGGCGGCACGGCGGAATACGTCACGCGGAAATCGCCGCGGCCGGTCTTCGTCTCGACCAAAACGTTCAAGGCCGTCGAGCGGCCGCTGCTCGCCTACGACGGCAGCGTGCGCGCCGGCGCCGCGATGGAGTCGGCCGCGGAGTTTTGCGCCGAGCTCAAGCTCGCGCTCACGGTGCTTTATGTCCCGCGGCATGAAAATATGGGCGAAAAAGTACTGCAAGTCGCCCGCTCGTACTTAAGCTCCTACGGCATCGAGGTGAAATACGAGCTGGCGCGCGGCTATCCCGAGCAGAAGATCGTCGACTACCTCGTCAACTTCGGCTACGATCTCGTGTTCATCGGCGCCTACGGCCACCGGCGCATCATCGAGCTCGTGCTCGGCAGCGCGACCGAATACGTCTTGCGCAAGAGCCCGTGCCCGGTATTCTTGAATCGTTAGAAGGATCGTGATGAAGCTCATCGCCGCCGCTATTCAGATGCTCGCCTCGGAGGATAAGGAGGCGAACCTCGCCTTCGCCGAAAAGGCCGTGCGCGAGGCGGCGGCGCGCGGCGCGCGGATGGCCGCGCTGCCGGAGGTGTTCAACTGGCGCGGCGACAAGAACGACGAACAGAAGAACGCCGAGCCGGCCGCCGGACCGACCGCGACCCGCATGGCGCGGCTCGCGCGCGAGCTCAAGATTTACCTCCTCGCCGGATCGTTTCTCGAAGCGATCCCCGAGGCGCGAAAGTGCTACAACACGAGCGTGTTCTTCGGCCCCGACGGCCGCGAGCTCGCCCGCTACCGCAAGATCCATCTCTTCGACGTCGCGATTAAGCGCGGCGTGACCGCGCTCGAATCCGAGACGCGCGAGCACGGCGCCGAGGTGGTCGCCGCCGACACGGAATTCGGCCGCGCCGGCCTCACGATCTGCTACGACCTCCGCTTCCCCGAGCTCTACCGCGCGCTCGCCGACAAGGGCGCCCAGATTATTTTCATCCCGGCCGCCTTCACCGCCTTCACCGGCGAGGCGCACTGGGAGCCGCTCGTGCGCGCGCGGGCGATCGAGAATCAGGCCTATGTCATCGCGCCCGATCAGATCGGCCACAACCCGAAGAGCTTTTCGACCTACGGCAACTCGATGATCGTCGATCCCTGGGGGCGCGTGCTCGCGCGCGCGCCGGACATGCCGTCGGTGATCACGGCGGAGATCGACCTCGACTACCTCGCCACCGTGCGCGCGGAGCTTCCCGCGCTCAAGCACCGGCGCCTTTCCTGAATCGCGCCCTTATCCATATATAATGGCATAAAGGTTGCGGACATCGCCGACGATGCTGACGCTCTGGCTCGCGCTGATTTTTCTAATCGTCCTCGTCGGTCCCTTCGTCAGCCATAAGATCGAAGGCAACCTCGAGGCTTTTCTCTTCATCATGGGCATCGCGAGCGCCACGGTCTCCAGCGCGTGGAGCGCCGAGCTCGTGCGCGAGGGGTTCGTCGCGCCGATCGACATCACGCTCGCCGTGCTCGTCGCCGGCGTCTTGTTCCACTACACGCGCCGCTACCTCGATCATGCGATGAGGCGGGTCCTCATCACGGTGCCGCTGCCGGTCGTCGTCTTCGCCGGTGTCGTGGTGCTGGGCCTCGTCTCCAGCGTCATCTCGGCGATCATCGCCGCTCTGCTGCTGGTGGAATTCATCAACGTCCTGCCGCTCCACCGCCGCGCCGAGGTCCATCTAACGATCGTCACGTGCTTCGCGATCGGCCTCGGCGCCGCGCTCACGCCGCTCGGCGAGCCGCTGTCCACGATCGCGGTCTCGAAGCTCGCCGGGCCGCCGCACCACGCGGGCTTTTTTTATCTGCTCGATCTGCTCGGTGTCTACGCGGTCGCCGCGGTTTTATTGTTGGGTATCGCCGGGATCTTTTTAGTGCGCCAGCAGCCCGAAGACGTCGAAGCATCGCTTTCCGGCGAGCCGGAGCCGCGCGGCATCGCCGAGGTCTTCCTGCGCTCGTTCAAGGTCTACATCTTCGTCATGGCGCTGATCTTTTTGGGCGCGGGCTTCAAGCCCATGATCGATCTCTATCTCACCAATATCTCCTCGCTCGTTCTCTTCTGGGTCAACATCGTTTCCGCGATCCTCGACAACGCGACGCTCACCGCCGCCGAGATCGGCCCGTCGCTCACCGAAGCGCAGATCAAGAGCGCGCTCTTGGGCCTCCTTATATCCGGCGGCATGCTGATCCCCGGCAACATCCCCAACATCATCGCGGCGCACGCGCTCAGGATCAAAAGCACGGAGTGGGCGTGGCTCGGCGTGCCGCTAGGCCTTGCGATCATGCTCGCGACGATGCTCCTCCTTATATTCGGTCTCGTCTGATTCGAGTGCTCAGCTTTTAGGCAAGCTGCTCAAACACGCGGCATTATTTCACCGCGTCTCATCATCGCACGCCTGGATTTTAATAAAATTTTAATATTTTTTTTCGGCATGCGCCTTGCGTAGACAGTTCGCTGTCATTGAAGACTCAGCGAGGTGATGAATGAAGCATA
>DATJFG010000101.1:0-30553 GCA_035495775.1 Verrucomicrobiia bacterium
CACCGGCGCCGGGGCGCAGCGCGCGCCTGAGCGCACCGTGGCCGAGCAGTTCCGGTTCAACATCGGCCAGCTCTCCAAGACCAAGGAGCATATCACCGACGAGTTCGTTGCGGCCGCCGCCTACATGGCGGCGCAGCCGAGCGGGCAGAAGACCGACGCGGCGATGAAGACCGATGCCGCCAAGCGCTACGAAGAAATCATCGCCAAGGGCGCCGAGGAGATGCGCGGCTGGATGAAGGAGGGTCGGCTCCAGACGCCGACGCTGCTCTACTGGGGCAGGAACGACCCGTCGGCGATCCTCGCCGTCGGCCTCCAGCTCTTCGATTTGATCGCCGAAAAAAATCCGCGCGGGCGCATGTTCATCGTCAACAACGCCGGCCACTTCCACTACCGCGAGCGGCCGGAGGAGTTCAGCCGGAATGTGATCAATTTTATCGGAGGCTGGTAGCTTATCGCGCAGACCGTCTTTCAACGGAATGTTTAAGGCAACGATGATTACGATGCGCGCTGGCTGAACTTCGCCAGGCCCGGGGTAAAATCGAAGTCGATCGTCGTCTTTTCGCCGCCGCGGTTTTTGACGATGTGGAGCGCGACGCGGTGCGCAACGGCATCGGCTTTCGGATGCTCCTGGCGCAGCACCATGACGACATCCGCGCCGACGGCGCGCTCGGCCCAGCGCTCGGCTTCGGCGGCGGCGCCGGGCTCCGGCCACGTTGCGAGCAGAGGTATGTCGCAGGTGAGCGCCAGGCCGGCGAGTTTTTCGCACACAAGCGGCAGACGCTCGTCGAGCGGCCTTGCGGCATCGCCGAGGCGGTGCGCGTCATCGATCGTGACGAGCAGGCCTTGGCTGTTCGATGTTTCTCGCGCCGCGGAGATATCGCGCTCGATATCCGCGAGCGTCATATGGCGGTCGCACTCGATCAGGTAAACCCGGTCGAGCCACTTTTTCGCTTCCACGGCCACCGCCTTCAGCTTCTCCCAGCCCGGCGCCATCTCATCTTCCGTGACGTTCCCCTTGGCGACGCCGTAGGCGTGCAGGAGATATCCGGCGCCGCGGCGGATCTCTTGTGTCTCCAAGCCGCTCAAGCGGGCGAGCGTGCGCACGGTGAGATCGGTTTTCTTTTCGGCGCAGGTGAAAAACAATGCCACGATCGGATTCAGTTTGACGGCTTGATCGCAGATCTGCTTGGTGAGCGAGGTCTTCCCGGCGGCCGGCGGCCCGACCAGCAGATAAAAGCCGCGCGAGAGGCCGTTTATCGCCGCATCGAGCGAGGCGAAGCCTGAGCGCAAGCCGGCGACTTCGTTTACCTGACCCGCGGCTTCGAGCGCGGCGATGAAATCTTCGAGGTCCGCGGCTTCGGACTTGGGTCGGCGGTCATCCATGATCAACCGACGAGACTACTCACTTTGCGCGGGCGAGGCAAGGCGCGTTTCGGCTCGATGTCGGAACGGCTAATTTCATTTTCGCATGCGGCCGTGTTATGCTAAGATTGGTATTCTTCCGGGAGCCCGAAAAGATTGGACGATTGGATCGAGCGCTACGGCGATCACCTGAAGCTTGAGAAAAACGTCTCGCCGCACACGCTGCGCAATTATCTAAGCGACCTGAGGCAGTTCGAAGAGTATCTCGATCGGAGAGCGAAGGAACATGACGAGAAGACGACCGCCATCGAGAACGTGAGCGTCCATCTCGTCCGCGCCTATCTCGCGTCGATCGCCAAGCACAACAAGAAAAGCTCGATCGGTCGGAAGCTCGCCGCGCTGAAAGGCTTCTACCGCTACCTCGTGCGCGAGGAGCGTATCGCTCAAGACCCGCTGGCGCTCGTCTCGACGCCGAAGCAGGAGAAGCCGCTGCCGAAATTTTTATCCGTGGACGATGTCTTTCGCCTGCTGGGCGGCGTCTCGGGCGATGGGATTCTCACGCTGCGCGACCGGGCGATCCTCGAGACGCTGTATTCGACCGGCGTGCGCGTGAGCGAGCTCGTCGGCCTTAACTGGGGCGACGTTGACATCGGACTCGGGGTTATTAGAGTGATGGGTAAAGGTTCGAAGGAGCGCATCGTGCCGATCGGCGAAGTCGCTCTGAACGCGCTCGAAGCTTACGCCGAGGAACAAGCGCTCTTATGGAAGCGGCCGGCGAAAGGCGGCCACGCTGTGTTTCTGAATCACCGCGGCGCGCGCATCACGACACGGAGCGTGGCGCGCGTGGTCGATAAATACCTCAAGGCCGCGGACATTCAAGTACGCATGGGACCGCACGGGCTCCGCCACACGTTTGCGACCCATCTATTGAACGGCGGGGCCGATCTCCGCGTGATTCAGGAAATGTTGGGCCACGCGAGTCTCTCGACGACGCAGCGCTATACGCATTTGAACCTGGACGAGCTCACGGCGGTCTACGATAAGACGCATCCGAGGGCCTGAAGAAGGCGCGCGCGAAAGAGCATTCGTCTCGATTTAGGATGTTTCACGGAACGACGATATTGGCGGTGCGCCGCGGCGGAAAGATCGTCATGGTCGGCGACGGGCAGGTGAGCCTCGGCCAGACCGTGATGAAGCACAGCGCCCGCAAGGTGCGGAAGCTCTACCACGATAAGGTGATCGCGGGCTTCGCCGGCGCCACGGCGGACGCCTTCACGCTGTTCGAGAAGTTCGAGGCTAAGCTCGAGCAGTTCAACGGCAACTTGAAGCGCGCCGCGGTCGAGCTCGCCAAGGACTGGCGCACCGACCGTGTGCTCAGGCGGCTCGAAGCTTTGTTGATCGTCGCCGACGCGGCCGATACGCTCGTCGTCTCCGGCGCGGGCGACGTGGTCGAGCCCGACGACGGCGCCATCGCGATCGGCTCTGGCGGCAACTACGCGCTCGCCGCCGCGCGCGCCTTGCTCAAGCATACCGAGCTCGACGCGCGCAAGATCGCGGAGGAGTCGATGCGACAGGCGGCGGAGATCTGCGTCTATACAAACGAGCAATTGAGCTTCGAAGAGCTGCCGTAAAGGACGAATGTGAAAGACCTGCGCACAGAGCACCTGATCGAATCCGAGCCCGCGGCGCCGGCGCCCATGATGACGCCGCGCGAGATCGTCTCCGAGCTCGACCGCTACATCGTCGGGCAGCGCGACGCGAAGCGCGCCGTGGCGATCGCGCTCAGAAACCGCTGGCGGCGCCGGCTCGTCCCCGAGGAGCTGCGGGAGGAGATCGCGCCAAAAAACATCATCATGATCGGCCCGACCGGCGTCGGCAAAACCGAGATCTCGCGGCGGCTTGCCAAGCTCGCGCAGGCGCCCTTTATCAAGGTGGAGGCCTCGAAGTTCACCGAAGTGGGCTATGTGGGGCGGGACGTCGAGTCGATTATTCGCGATTTGACCGAGCTCTCGGTCAGCATGGTGAAGGAAGAAGAGAAGCAGAAGGTCGAGATCCGCGCGCGCGAGATGGCCGAGGAGAAGATCCTCGACATCCTGCTGCCGCCGACGCACTTCACCAGAACCGACGCCGAGGAGCCCGACAGCGTCCGCGCCGCCGGCACGCGCGACAAGCTCAAGAAGATGCTCCGCGAAGGAAAGCTCGACGAGCGCTTCGTCGACATCGAGATGACGCAATCCATCATGCCGATGGTCGAGGTGCTGACGCCGCAAGGCATGGAGGGGATGGAATTCAATTTAAAGGATATGTTTTCCAACCTCATGCCCAAGCGGACGAAAAAACGGACGGTGAAGGTCCCCGAGGCGATCGCGATTTTAACGCAAGAGGAGGCCGGCAAGCTGATCGACATGGACAAGGTGACCGCCGAGGCGGTGCGCCGGGTCGAGCAGTCGGGGATCGTCTTCATCGACGAGATCGACAAGATCGCCGGACGCGAGTCCGCTCATGGCCCGGATGTCTCGCGCCAGGGCGTGCAGCGCGACCTGTTGCCGATCGTCGAGGGCTCGACCGTCAACACGAAATACGGCATGGTGAAAACCGACCATATTCTATTTATCGCCTCCGGCGCTTTTCACAGCAGCAAGCCCTCCGACCTGCTGCCCGAGTTCCAGGGACGCTTTCCGATCCGCGTCGAGCTCGGCTCGCTCGGCAGGGATGAATTCATGCGGATCTTGACGGAGCCTAAGAACGCGCTGATCAAGCAGTACATCGCGCTGCTCGAGACCGAGGGCGTGCGGCTCGTCTTCCGCGACGACGCGATCGCCGAGATCTCGCGCGTCGCCGCCGAGGTGAACGAGCGCACCGAGAACATCGGCGCGCGCCGGCTCCATACGATCCTCGAGCGGCTGCTCGACGACATCTCGTATTCGGCGCCGGAAATGCCCGGCAAGGAAGTAGTCATCGATGCCGAGTACGTGCGCGGCCGCCTGGCGCCGATCCTCAAGGACGAAGATCTCTCGCGCTATATTTTGTAGCGCGATCATAAACCGAGGGCATTTATGGAACGATTCATCGGCAAGGCCGAAACGCTCATGGAGGCGCTGCCTTATATCCGGCGCTTCTACGGCAAGACGTTCGTCGTCAAGTACGGCGGCAACGCCATGGTCGACGAGGAGCTCAAAGACAGCTTCGCCCAAGACATCGTGCTGCTCAAATACGTCGGCATCAATCCGGTCGTGGTTCACGGCGGCGGACCGCAGATCAATGTGATGCTAGAAAAGATGGGGACGCCGACGCAGTTCGTCCGCGGCATGCGCGTGACGGACCAGGAGACGATGGACATCGTCGAGATGGTGCTGGTCGGAAAAATCAACAAAGAAATCGTCAATCTGATCAACCAGCACGGCGGCATGGCGGTGGGGCTTTGCGGCAAGGACGGCGGCCTCATCCGCGCGCGGAAAATGATGGTGACGGTCAAGAATAACGGCCACGAGCCCGAGACCGTGGACATCGGCATGGTGGGCGAGATCATCGCGATCAATCCGACGGTCATCAACTCGCTCGACGACAACAAGTTCATCCCCGTCATCGCGCCGGTGGGCGTCGGCGACGCGGGCGAGACCTATAACATCAACGCCGATCTCGTCGCCGGTCAGCTGGCCGAGGCGCTCGGCGCGGAAAAGCTCATTCTCCTGACGGACGTCGAGGGCGTCAAAGACAAGAAGGGCGAGCTTTTGACGACGCTCAAGATCGCTCAGGCGCGAAAACTCATTCAAGAAGGCGTGGTCGCCGAAGGCATGATCCCGAAGGTCGAGTGCTGCATCGAGGCGTTGAAAGGCGGCGTGTCGAAGACACACATCGTCGACGGCCGCGTCAAGCACGCCGTTTTGCTCGAGGCGTTCACGAAGGAGGGTGTGGGGACGGAAGTGGTGCAGAAATAACGGCCGAGCCCCGTCACTAAGTCAATGAACAACCGGCAGATCATCAACATCACGCAAAAATACGTCGCGAATACGTACGCGCGCTTTCCCGTCGCGCTCGTGCGCGGCAAGGGCGCGCGCGTCTGGGACGCCGACGGCAAGGAGTATCTCGACTTCGTCGCCGGCATCGCGGTCAACTGCCTCGGCCACAATCATCCGGCCGTCGCGCGCGCGATTCGGAGCCAGGCGGTGAAGCTGCTCCACGTCTCGAATCTCTACCACATCCAGCCGCAGTCGGAGCTCGCGCGCGAGCTGTGCAAGCGTTCGTTCGCCGAGCGGGTTTTTTTTTGCAACAGCGGCGCGGAGGCGAACGAGGCCGCGATCAAGCTCGCCCGCCGCTACGGCTCCGAGTGGCTCGGCGGGAAATACGAGATCCTTTCGACCTACAACTCGTTTCACGGCCGGACGCTCGCGACGCTCACCGCCACGGGCCAAGAGAAGGTGCGCGCGGGCTACGACCCGCTGCCCACAGGTTTCCGTCAAGTTCCCTATAACGATCTCCGCGCGACCGAGGCGGCGATCGACGAAAAGACGACCGTCGGGATTCTCGTCGAGCCGATCCAGGGCGAAGGCGGCGTCGTCGTGCCCGACCGGAATTACCTACACGGCCTCCGCGAGATCTGCGATCAGCGCGAGATCCTCCTCATCTTCGACGAAGTTCAATCCGGCATGGGGCGGACGGGGAAGCTCTTCGCCTACGAGCACTACGGCGTCGAGCCGGACATCATGACGCTTGCGAAGGCTTTGGGCGGCGGCCTCCCGCTCGGCGCCATGCTGGCGAAGGAGAAGGTCGCGCGCAGCTTCGTTCCGGGCGCGCATGCCTCGACGTTCGGCGGTAATCCGCTGGCCTGCAGCGTCGGGCTCGCGGTGCTCGACACGCTCGTCCGCGGCGGCGCGCTTAAAAACTGCGTACAGATGGGACGATTCCTTTTGAGCCGGCTGGAGAAGATGCGCGAGCGGTTTCATTTCATCCGCGATATTCGCGGACAAGGGCTCATCCTCGGCATGGAGCTGGAACAGGACGCCGGAAAGATCGTGGAAGAATGCCTCAAGGCGGGTCTCTTGATCAACGCGACGGCGCACAAGGTGCTCCGGTTCATCCCGCCGCTCACGATCGGCAGGAAAGAGATCGAGCAAGGGCTCTCGATCCTGGAAAACGTCCTCGCGCGCCAGTAATTGTCCCTCTTGAATCGCTCCGCGCGTGAAACTAACATAAGGTTTTTTCGGATGAATTTTATTAAGGGAACCATTATAGGGAGCCCGATGCTTAAGAAGCGGGATCTCTTGAACTTTCAGCCGCTCGGCCGGCGCGAAATCGAGGCGATCTTCGCCTTCAGCGGAAAGCTCAAAGCGGAGCTCAAGCGCGGCCTGGTGCGCCCGCGGCTGCCCGGCAAGGCGCTCGCGATGGTTTTTGAAAAGCCGAGCCTGCGCACGCGCGTGAGCTTCGAGACCGGCATGATTCAATTGGGCGGCAGTGCGATATTC
This sequence comes from Verrucomicrobiia bacterium, assembly GCA_035495775.1. Lineage (GTDB taxonomy): Bacteria > Desulfobacterota > Binatia > UBA9968 > UBA9968 > JAJPJQ01. Next base: position 6,825 of record DATJFG010000101.1, read on the forward strand.
CTCGGTCCCGACGAGATCCAGCTCGGCGTGCGCGAGAGCGCCGCCGACGGCGCGCGAGTGCTGAGCCGCTGGGCGGACCTGATCGTGGTGCGCACTTTTTCCCAGGAGACCGTCGACGAGATGGCGCGGTGGGCGTCGGTGCCCGTGATCAACGGATTGACCGACGTTTATCATCCATGCCAGATCCTCGCCGATTGCTTCACCTTGATCGAGAAGAAGGGCAAGCTCGAGGGGCTCAAGGTCGCGTTCATCGGCGACGGCAACAACGTCGCGAACAGCTGGATCGAGGCGGCGGGGAAGCTGCCGTTCGCGCTCGTCGTGGCCTCCCCGAAAGGATACCAGCCGGACGCCGCGGTAATCGAGGAAGCGAAACGGAGCGGCGCACGCGTCGACCTTACCGAAGACGCCGTCGAGGCCGCCTCCGGCGCCGATGTCCTTTACACGGACGTTTGGACGAGCATGGGGCAGGAGGCAGAGGCGCAGGAGCGGCGCCGCGTTTTTCGCAGCTATCAGATCAACGCGAAGCTCATCGCGAAGGCAAAAAAGGACGCCGTCGTGATGCATTGTCTGCCGGCGCATCGCAATGAGGAGATCACGCCCGACGTCATGGAGGGGCCGCAGTCGATTATCTTCGACCAAGCGGAAAACCGCCTCCACGTGCAAAAAGGTATCATGGTATGGGCGCTCCAAGGAATGAAAGGCCTGGCCGCCGAGCCGGCGAAGCGAAAGAAGCGGAAATGAATACACCGGAAAAGATCAAGGTTAAAAAAGTCGTGCTCGCGTATTCCGGCGGTCTCGACACGTCGGTCATTCTCCGCTGGCTGATCGAGACGTACGAGTGCGAAGTCGTCGCCTACTGCGCCGATCTCGGGCAGGAAGAGGAGCTCGAGGGAGTGCGTGAAAAGGCGATCAAGACCGGGGCGAGCAAGGTGTATATCGACGATCTCCGCGAGCCGTTCGTGAAGGATTATGTCTTTCCCATGCTGCGCGCGAACGCGGTTTACGAGGGATCCTATCTCCTCGGCACCTCGATCGCGCGGCCCCTCATCGCCAAGCGGCAGATCGAGATCGCCGTCGAGGAGAACGCCGACGCGGTCTCGCACGGCGCCACCGGCAAGGGCAACGACCAGGTCCGCTTCGAGCTGACCTACTACGCGCTGAAGCCCGACGTAAAGGTCATCGCGCCGTGGCGCACGTGGGACTTGGATTCGCGCGGCAAACTCATCGACTACGCCGCGCGCCACGGAATTGCGGTGCCGGTCACGAAGGCGAAGCCCTACAGCATGGACCGGAATCTCTTCCACATCAGCTACGAAGGCGGAATCCTCGAAGACCCGTGGAGCGAGCCGCCCGCCGACATGTTCGTCTGGACGCGCTCGCCCGAGCAGGCGCCGGATAAGCCCGAGTACATCGAGATCGAATACGTCAAAGGCGATCCAGTCGCCGTCAACGGAAAAAAACTCTCTCCCGCGAATCTCCTCGCCGAGCTCAACCGCATCGGCGGCGCGAACGGCATCGGCCGCGCCGACGTCGTGGAGAACCGCTACGTTGGAATGAAATCGCGCGGGGTCTACGAGACGCCCGGCGGCACGCTGCTCCACGCGGCGCATCGAGCGCTGGAGTCTATCACCGTCGACCGCGAGGTGTTGCGCCTCCGCGATTCGCTCGTCCCGCGCTATGCCGAGATGATCTACTACGGCTACTGGTTCGCGCCCGAGCGCGAGGTGCTGCAGCAGACGATCGACGCGGCGCAGGCGAACGTCACCGGCCGCGCGCGCCTCAAACTCTACAAAGGGGCCGTTCACGTGGCGGGCAGAAAGTCCGACGTGTCGCTCTACGATCCGAATATCGCGACCTTCGAGGAAGGCACGGGATACAACCAGGCGGATGCGGAGGGCTTCATCCGCTTGAACGCGCTCCGGCTGCGGCTTCGCCGGCTGAAACAGCTGAAAGAATAGCGAGGCGGCGGCAACGATGAAAATGAAAGTCGCCAAAAAAGGACGCGGCAAACTGTGGGGCGGCCGCTTCGCGGGTGCTACGGCCGGTTCGGTCGAGGCGTTTACCGCCTCGATCGACGTCGACGCGCGCCTTTACGGCCACGACATCGCCGGCAGCATCGCGCACGCGCGCATGCTCGCGCGCCAGCGCATCATCTCGCCGCGCGAGGCGAAGCGCATCGTCGCCGGGCTCGAGGCGATCCGCGGCGAGATCGATGCGGGAAAATTTCGCTTTTCCGCCGCCGATGAAGACATCCACATGAATATCGAGCGGCGTCTGATCGAGCGCATCGGAGCGGCGGGCGAAAAGCTCCACACGGCGCGGAGTCGCAACGATCAGGTGGCGTTGGACCTGCGTCTCTATCTGCGCGATGAGTTGAAAGAGATCGTCGTTGGGCTGGAAGCGCTCAAGCTGGCGCTCGCGCGAACCGCGAAGCGTTATATCGATGTGATCATGCCGGGCTATACGCATCTCCAGCGGGCGCAGCCGGTGCTTTTCTCGCATCATCTCCTCGCTTACGCGGAGATGCTGGAGCGCGACGCCGAGCGGATGCGCGACTGCTTGAAGCGCGTCGATGTCCTGCCGCTCGGCGCCGGCGCGCTGGCGGGCACGACGCTCGGAATCGACCGGCGCTATGTCGCCAAGCTCCTGGGGTTCCCCCGCGTCTCGAAGAACAGCATCGACAGCGTGAGCGACCGCGACTTCGCGATCGAGTTTGTCGCCGCAGCGGCGATTTTTTTCGTGCACTTGAGCCGCCTTGCGGAGGAATGGGTGCTGTGGTCGAGCGCGGAGTTTGGCTTTATCGAGCTGCCCGACCGCTACTGCACCGGCAGCTCCATGATGCCGCAGAAAAAAAATCCCGACGTCCCCGAGCTCGTGCGCGGGAAGGCCGGCCGCGTCTTCGGCCATCTGCACGCCTTACTTACGATCATGAAAGGGCTGCCGCTCGCCTACAATCGCGACCTGCAGGAGGACAAGCGGCCGGTGTTTGACACCGTCGATACGGTCAAGGCCACTCTCGAAGTCATGCGCGAGCTCGCCGCCGGCATCAAAATCAAAAATGAGCGGATGGCGGCGGCCGCCGCCGACGGATTCATGAACGCAACCGATTTGGCCGATTACCTGGTCGCCCGCGGCGTGCCGTTCCGCTCCGCTCACGGCCTCGTCGGCAGAATCGTCCGGAGCTGCGTCGAGCGCGGCGTCAAGATCGAGGAGCTGCCGCTCGCAGAGCTCAAACGCTTCTCGCCGAAAATCGAAAAAGACGTTTATGCCTATTTGAGCGCGGAGGCCGGCGTCGGACGCCGGCGCTCGGAAGGCGGCACGGCGCCGGTCAACGTCAAGCGGCGGCTGAAGGAGCTGGGGGTATGAAGAAGCTTCGGGTTTGGAATTTGAAGTTTAGCGTTAGTATTCTCGTTATCGGAAGCGCTGTGGCGTTGTCATTGAGCGGCTGCGGCGCCAAGGGGCCGCTCCGCGCGCCGCAAGGGGCGGTGCCCGAACCGATCAAAGACCTGCGCGGCAAGGCGGGCAAGCAGGGCATCGACCTCACCTGGAGTCGGCCGACGCGCTACGTCGACGGAAAGGACCTCAACGATCTGGCGTCTTTCGTCATCTTCCGCAAGGAGCTGGTGAAGAATTGCCCGGAATGCCCGGCGCCTTACCGCCAGCTCGCGGCAGTCAACGTCGAGGATCAACAGAAATTCATCAAGAGAAAACAGTTCGGCTACGTCGATCAGGAGCTTCAGGCGCAGACCGTGTACCGCTACCGTGTCTTTTCCAAGCTTACGGACGACAGTCTCAGCGAGCCATCGAACGAAGTCGAAGTCGCCTGGAGGCCGGAATGAACCATTTCGAATATCGCGACGGCGAGTTGTTTGCCGAAGCCGTGCCGGTTAAAAAAATCGCCGGCGAGGTCGGCACGCCGGCCTACATCTATAGCCTTGCGACGCTGAAGCGCCATTATCGCGTCTTCGATAAGGCTTTCGGCAATGCTCCGCACCTGGTGTGCTTTTCGGTCAAATCAAACTCGAACCTCGCGGTGCTCCGCGCCTTTGTCAAAGAGGGGAGCGGTTTTGACATCGTCTCCGGCGGCGAGCTTTTCCGCGCGCTCAAAGCTGGAGCCGATCCGAAAAAGATCGTTTTCTCGGGCGTGGGCAAAAACCGCGATGAGATCGAGTACGCGCTAAAGTCCGGCATTCTCATGTTCAACGTCGAGTCCGAACAGGAGCTCGCGTTTCTCGACGAGGTGAGCCGCGCGCTCGGCAAGCGCGCCCCGATCAGTCTCCGCATCAATCCCGATGTCGACCCGAAAACCCATCCATATATCTCGACGGGAATGAAAAAAAGCAAATTCGGCATCGAGATCAAGCGCTCCGCCGAGCTTTACAAGAAGGCGCTCGCGCTTAAAAATCTCGAGGTGATCGGCGTCGATTGCCACATCGGCTCGCAGCTCACCGCGATCGGGCCGTTTGTCGACGCGCTTTCGCGCGTGCGTGAATATCTCGACCGCGCCCTTGTCGGTTATCTAAGGAAAGAGGGCGCGGACATCCGCTATCTCGATTTAGGCGGCGGCCTCGGCATCCGTTATAACGACGAGGAGCCGCCGCATCCGGAAGAGTACGCCGCTGCCCTGATCAAGGGGCTCGAAGGCCTCAATGTGACGCTCATCCTCGAGCCGGGGCGCGTGATCGTCGGAAACGCCGGCATCCTGGTCACGCAGGTCCTCTACCTCAAAGAACACGAGGAGAAAAAATTCATCGTCGTCGACGGCGGTATGAACGATCTCATTCGCCCCGCGCTCTACGGGTCCTATCAGGCGATCCGCCCCATCGCGGAATCGAACGCCGAGACGATCGTCGCGGATGTCGTGGGGCCGATCTGCGAGAGCGGCGACTTCTTCGCCAAGGACCGCGAGGTGCCGCGGCCGAAGCCCGGCGATCTGCTGGCGGTCATGAGCGCCGGGGCGTATGGTTTTGCCATGGCTTCGAACTATAATTCTCATCCGCGGCCGCCGGAGGTCCTCGTCGACGGCGACCAATTCTATGTCGTGCGGCAGCGGGAAACACTCGATGATCTGGTGCGCGGCGAGACGATTCCGCCCGCGCTCCAATAATGTAAGAAAGCATTAGATGTCCGAGCTTCATTTCACCAAGATGCACGGCTGCGGCAACGATTTTATCTTCATCGATTGTCTCGGCGGCGAGAAGCGCGACCTTGCGCGAGTGGCGAAAAAGCTCTGCGACCGCCGCTTCGGCGTCGGCGCAGACCAGCTGCTCACGATTCATCCTTCGGCGGTCGGGGATTTCAAGATGGAAATTTACAACGCCGACGGCAGCCAGGTGGAGATGTGCGGGAATGGCATCCGCTGCTTCGCGAAATATGCGCGCGACCGTGGTCTCACGAAAAAAACCGAGCTCGCCGTCGAGACGCTGGCGGGCATCATCCGGCCGCGGCTTGTCGGAGATCTCGTCGAGGTCGACATGGGCGAGCCGATTCTGGAAGGCCGCAAGATTCCCGTCGCTGCCGACGGGAAGATTCTCAATTATTCTCTCGACGTTGACGGCACGACGTACCGCGTGACCTGCGTTTCGATGGGAAATCCGCATTGCGTGGTTTATCCCGACGACCCGGAAGCCCTGGACCTCGAAAAACTCGGGCCGCGCTTCGAGCATCACCCGTTTTTTCCTAAGCGCGTCAACACCGAATTCGTCAAGGTGCTCGGCCCGGAGGAAATCCGCATGCGCGTCTGGGAGCGCGGCGCCGGCGAGACCTGGGCGTGCGGCACCGGCGCCTGCGGCGCGGCGGTCGCGGGAGCGCTCACGAAGCGCCACGGCAGAAAAGTGACCGTTCATCTGCGCGGCGGCGATCTTCTGATCGACTGGCGCGACAACAACCGCGTTTATATGACGGGAGGCGCTGAGGAGGTTTTCACGGGGACGGTCGAGATCTAGCGCCGCGTCTATGAAGCGGCATCGCTTGGCGCGATACTCGGTTGCCGTCGTCATTTTGTTGACGAGCTGCGCGAGCGTACGCACGATCCCGATCGTCTATACTCCCGCTGTCGCTCGGGACGCCGCAGGTCGACACGATTACGAAACCGCGGTCCAGGCGATCGCCGCCGTGATGGTCGAAGACTTGAGTCTGCCGCGGCTCGATTCCGTTTTGATGGTCTATCCGCACGTCGGCGTGTACGAGATGGGCTTGAGAATGGAGCTGGACGACCGGCCCAACGCCGCGGACCGCAGCGTCGCGTTCGCCGTCGCGAGCTGCGGCCGACGCAAAGTATTGGCGGACGGTCGGCGGCTCGCGGAGCTGTCCTGGCCGAACCGGGTCCGAACGCTTGCGCATGAAATGATCCACCTGGCGCAATTTGAGCTGGCCGACTGGAGCTGCAACGCGCCGCCGTACTGGCTCATGGAGGGCTTCGCCGAGTGGGGCGCTCTGAAGGTCGTGGACAAGCTCGGGCTCGGAAATTTCGCGACGGCGGTCGAGTCTTCGAAAAAAGCCGTCACGGCAGTCAGAGGCGCGGAGCTGCCCGGCCTCGACCGACTCTATTCCGAGGCGCAATGGGCCGCCGCGGAAGAGACTGTCGGCCGGAGCGCCGTTTACAGCGAGTCGCTGCTCGCGGTCGATTTTCTCATCGGGCGGAAAGGACTTGCGGCCGTGAAAGATTATTTCGCCAGCTTTAAGGAGTCAGGAACGGGCGGCGATCGTTTCGTCGCCGCCTTTGGGGATGACGGACGGACATTCGCAATTGAATTCATGGCCTATGTAAAAAATCGCTCGCTCTAGGAGGCAAAAATGTTTTCCGGTTCCATCGTCGCACTGGTGACGCCGTTTAAAAACGGCAAAATCGATTGGCAGAGCCTCGAAAGCCTCGTCGAATTTCATATCCAGAACGGCACCAACGGCATCGTGCCGTGCGGCACGACGGGCGAGTCCGCGACGCTCGATCACGTCGAGCACCACGACGTCATCAAAGCCGTGGTCAAGGCGGTGAAAAAGCGCGTGCCGGTCATCGCCGGCACCGGGTCGAACTCGACACACGAGGCGATCGAGCTCACGATCGGGGCCGAGCGGGCCGGGGCCGACGGCGCGCTGTTGATCTCGCCCTATTACAATCGCCCGATGCAGGAAGGCATCTACCAGCACTATAAAAAAGTCGCCGAATCGGTCGGTATCCCGCTGATCGTATACAACATCCCCGCGCGCACCGGCTCGAAGATCGAGCCGGAGACGCTCGCGCGCTTGAGTGAAATTAAAAACATTGCCGGCGTGAAGGAAGCGACCGGCTCCGTCGACCAAGCCATCGACGTGATCCGCCTCTGCGGCGACCGGCTGGCGGTCTATTCCGGCGAGGATTCGCTCACCTATTCACTGATGGCCCTCGGCGGCAAAGGCGTCATCTCGACCGTCGCCAACATCGCCCCGAAAGCGATGGCGGAGCTCGCGGGGGCGTGCCTCAAGGGCGAATGGGAAAGAGGACGCGATCTCCAGCTGAAATTGATACCGCTGATCCATGCGGTGTTCATCGAGACCAATCCGATACCCGCCAAGACGGCTCTCGGTCTCATGGGGAAATGCACCGACGAGCTGCGCCTGCCGCTGACGCCGATGGCCGAAGGCAATGTCAAAAAGCTGCGGCAGGCGATGGTCGATTTCGGTTTGCTGAGAGACTGAAATGTTGGGCGTGATCGTTTGCGGTGCGGCGGGGAGGATGGGCTCGACGTTGGTGCGGCTTATCCACGAGACGCGGGATCTGAAGCTCGCCGGCGGCGTCGAATCGGCGGACCATCCAAATATCGGCAAAGACGCCGGCGAGGTCGCCGGCGTCGGCAAGCTCGGCGTAGCGATTCAAGACGAGCTCGAGCCGCTGCTTAAAAATCAATCGGTGATCGTCGAATTCAGCGCGCCGGAAGCGACGCTCGAGCACGCCAGAAGCGCGGCGCGACGGAATATTCCCATCGTCATCGGCACGACGGGCTTAAATCCGAAGCAGCAGGACGAGATCAAAAAACTCGCGCGGCGCGGGCGCATTCTTATCTCGGCCAACATGAGCCTCGGCGTGAATCTCCTCGTCAGCCTGCTCGGGAAGGTCGCGGGAATACTCGGCGACGAGTACGACGTCGAAATCATCGAGGCGCATCATCGCTTCAAAAAAGACGCGCCGAGCGGCACGGCGCTCGCGATGGCCGAGCCGATCGCGCGCGCGCTTAAGCGCGACCTCGACGCAGCCGGGGTTTGCGGGCGCAAAGGCATCGTCGGCGAGCGCACGAAGCAGGAGATCGGATTGCTGTCGGTCCGCGCCGGCGACATCGTCGGCGAGCATACCGTTATCTTCGGCGGCCTGGGCGAGCGCATCGAATTCATACATCGCGCGCAGAGCCGCGAGACCTTCGCGCGCGGCGCTCTGCGCGCGGCGCGGTGGCTCGCCAAGCAGAAGAAAGGCCTCTATAGCATGCAGGACGTGCTCGGGCTGTGAGTCTTCGCCGTCTTCGACTACAATGGTTGGACCCCTATGATCGACATGGAAACGATCGTGTCGCTGTGCAAGCGGCGCGGCTTTATTTTTCAATCGAGTGAGATCTACGGCGGCACCGGCTCGTGCTGGGATTACGGGCCGCTCGGCGTTCTGCTCAAAAATAACGTCAAGCGCGTCTGGTGGCGCGACAACGTCGAGCTTCGCTCGGATATGGTCGGTCTCGATGCCTCGATCCTCATGCATACGAGGGTCTGGAGGGCCAGCGGACACCTAGACCATTTCAGCGATCCGATGGTGGACTGCAGGGCGTGCAAGCGGCGATTTCGCGCCGATAAGATCGATGAAGAGCCGTGGACGCACTACTGCCCCGAGGCCAAGGACAATAAGTTCGTTATTCCAGGGGGCGAGGCGTGCAAGCACTGTAACCACAGACGATCGCTTTGTCCCGCGTGCGGCAAAGGAGAGTTGACCGAGCCGCGCCAGTTCAATCTTATGTTCAAGACGTTCATGGGACCGGTGGAGGACGAGGCCGCGGTCACTTATCTCAGGCCCGAAACGGCCCAAGGCATCTTCGTCAATTTCGACAACGTGCTGCAGTCGATGCGCTTGAAGCTTCCCTTCGGCATCGCGCAGATCGGTAAGGCCTTTCGCAACGAGATCACCCCGGGAAATTTCACCTTTCGCACGCGCGAGTTCGAGCAGATGGAGATCGAATACTTCGTCATGCCGGGCACCGACGAAGAATGGCACCAACGGTGGCTTGACGAGCGTTTCGCCTGGTATCCGAAATACGGCATGCGCAGCGAAAACCTCCGTCTGCGCGAGCATGAAAAAGACGAGCTCGCGCACTACGCCAAGCGCACGGCGGATATCGAATATCGATTCGCGATGGGCTGGAGCGAGCTCGAGGGTGTCGCCAACCGCACCGATTTCGACCTCAAGCAGCATGCGAAATTCAGCGGCAGGGCGCTCGAATACTTCGACGAGGAGACCAAGCAAAAAGTCGTTCCTTACGTCATCGAGCCCTCGGCCGGCGCCGACCGTTCGACGCTCGCGTTTTTAGTCGACGCCTACAACCAGGAAGAGGTGAGAGGGGAGAAGCGCGTCGTGCTCAGGTTTCACCCCGAGCTTGCGCCGGTCAAGATCGCGGTGCTGCCGCTGCTGAAGAAAAACGACCGCATCGTGGAGACGGCGAAGAAGTTGTGCGCCGGCTTGCGCACACGATGGTACTCGGTCTACGACGATACCGCATCGATCGGCCGGCTCTATCGCCGGCAGGACGAGGTGGGCACGCCATTCTGCATAACGGTCGACGTCCAGACGGTGGGAGACGACAAATCGCCGGCGGATGAGAAAGTCACGATCCGCGACCGCGACACGATGCAGCAGATCCGCGTGCCGATCGCGAAGGCCGAAGAGATTATGGCAGATTTGATGACGGGCCGATGGGACGAAATAGCGTTACAAGCCGATTACCGCGTGACTGCTAAAGAATAGACTCTACAAAAATAAGAGGGAGCGGCCGTGCACGACCGCTCCCTCGAAATCCCTAACAACTACATCACATCCGGACACGCAGCGATGTCGCTGCGCGTCCAGAGATTTAGTACCGCGCCGGCTGGTATTGCGAGTTTTGGTAGCTCTGATTTCTCGGCTGCGGATTCTGCTGATAACGATCCTCGTACTGATCCGGGGGCGGAGGCGGATATGATCCGTACCCCCCTCCATCGTAAGGCGGCGGAGGCGGGGGATAACCGTAATACGGGTCATACGGCGGAGGCGGCGGAGGATAAGCGTAACCGGGATCATAGCCGTACGCCGGAGCCCCGAAGTAGAGCCCGGTTGCGAGGCCGCCGAACAAACCGAACGCGAAAGCGGCCCCATATCCATACCCATAGAAGCCACAGCAGTGGTCGTGGTGATGATGTCCATAACCATAGTAACCGTACCGTGGATAACCGTATCCGTATCCGCTATGGCCATAGGCCCCGCTATAGCCATAGCCCCCACGATAACCATACCCGCGGCCGTACGAGCCACCGTAGGCGCCGCGAGATCCATAGCCGTATGAGCCACCATAGGCGCCGCGACCTGCATAGCCGCCACGACCTGCGTAGGCGGCGCTACCACCACCATAGGCGCCGCGGCCACCTGCGGAAGAAGCATATCCGCCTCGGGCACCGCCTGCCCGAGCAGCGAAGGCTTCGAATGGGAACAGCAGCGCCGCAGCGAAGGCAGCGATGAATCCGAGCGCGTAAATTTTCTTCATAGATTAAAATCCTCTTTGCTTATCGCGGGCGAATAGTGCCGTAATGCTGGAGTGTCAGGCGGGAATCAGCGTCGTCCGTGTCCATTTACATTAACCCTCAAACTGGCAATGGTCAAGCTCCCGTTTATCATGCGACGATTCCGAGCGGGCGCGGCATTTCGTAGCCGGGAAAAACTTTGCCGAGATCGCTCCGTCCCAGGTGGCGGGCGACGACTTCGCCGCAGACCGCGCGAAAATCGGTCGTGAGCGCGAGATCGCGCCCTTCGTAAAGCGCATCGGGATCGAGTCCCGGCCAGCGACCGTAAACCTTGCCGCCTTTGGTCTTGCCGCCCATCACGAACATGACGTTGGCGTGACCATGGTCCGTTCCGCGGTTGCCGTTCTCCCGCGCAGTGCGGCCAAACTCCGAGAGCGTCAAAAGAATAACGTCTTCCATCCGGTCGCCGAGGTCGCGCTCGAAAGACGCCATGCCTTCGGCGAGCTCTTTCAAGCGCTCGGCGATCTGACCGCTCGCGCCGCCTTCGCCGACGTGAGTATCCCATCCCTCGATCGACGTAAATCCGATTTCCAGGCCGACATTCAATTTGATGAGATGCGCGATTTCCTTGAGGCTCGCGCCGAAGCGGCCGTTCGGATAAGTCACTTCAGATAGCGGCTGCGGCGCCACCGCGGCACTTTTCAATATCTTCATCGCCTCGAACATGCCGGCGGCGCTTTGCCGGAGCATCGGATCGCTTACGTTCGCATAACTCTTCTCGAGCGCCGGCGCGAGCATCGCATCGCGCAGCCGGAACTCCTCGACCGAGGCCAGCGTCAGCGCCGGCGCATTGCCGGAAAGAATCCGCGGCGTTCTGACCGTGAGAGCGGCGGCGCGAAACGGCCCTCCGTTTCCGCTGTCTTGAAGCAGGCGATTGAGCCATCCGTCGGCGGCGCTCTTGACGCCCGGCGTGCCCAATTCCATGTAGTCTTGAGCGTCAAAATGGGAACGGCTGTTGTCGGGCGACCCCGTTGCCTGGATGACTGCGAGACGACCGTTTGCGAACAGCGGCTTGAGCGGCGCGAGCGCGGGATGGAAACCGTAAAAGCCGTCGAGATCAATTGCCCGCTCCGCGCCCGAGCCCGGCTCGGCGACGGCGATCGTCGGGCGCAGGGCATAATAGGCGCGATCCTTGAAAGGAATCACCGCGTTGAGCCCGTCCATGCCGCCGCGCTGAAATATGACGACGAGCACCTTGTTTTTCTTCCCATCCGCCGCCGCGGCGCGCACCAGAAAAGAGGGCGGCAGACCCAATGCCAAAAGGCCCATCCCCGCGCTTTTTAAAAATACCCGGCGTGGAATATTCATGATCATCTCTTTTGAAACTCGGGCGCCGCGAGGGCCAGCGCGGTGATCTCGCCGGTTCGAACGCGCGTCCCCCGAATCCGATTGGCCGCAAGGTCGACGGCGAAGTTTATGCGCGCAAGCAGCATGTCCGGGCTGATCCACGTCGAGGCGGCGTCGGGAAAGCCGGTCGGCGGCACGGAGAGAAACAGCGGCTCGCCCATGCCCGCCAAGTGGCGCAGGATCGGCTGCGCCGCGTCCGTCTCGCCGCCGGCGACACGGAGTGCGCTGGCGACGTATTCGATAGGTTTCTTTATCTTCGCGCCGACGGCGTCAGGCGAGAAAAATTCCGGCGCGGTGAAGATCGCGCGGAGCGTCGGCTTCAGATCGCCGCCGTTTTGCTGGAAGACATCTGCGACCCGTGCGACGAGCTCGGCCGATGGATCATCGCGCACGAAGCGGCGCAAGAGCTTGGTCGAGATGAAGCGCGCCGTCGAACGATGGGCCGCGAGAAGATCGATGACCTTGACGCCGTCCTCGATGCCGCCGCCGGCGGCGATCGGCGTTCCGAGGACGATTTTCACGCGCCGGTCGTGCAGCCGGCGCTCGAAGAGAAATTCCGGCCGGCCGCGCGGCTGGCGGATCGTCCAACCGGTAAAACAGCGGGCAACTTCCCCGACATCCTTCTGACTATAGCCGCCGTCGACGCCCAGCGTGTGCAGCTCCATCAGCTCGCGCGCGTAGTTTTCATTGAGGCCGGCCCTGCGGACGGCGGCGTTGCCGTTGCTGCGGTTCGCGAACGCGTCGGGACTCGCGCTCAGCCAGTTGTCGAGGTAGAAGAGCATCGCCGGACTCTGGGCCGTGGCAAGGAGAAGGTCACGAAACCGCCCGAGCGCGCGCGGGCGGATCGTATCGCGATCGTAAGCCGTCATGAGCCATCGATCGATGCCCTTCGCGGCGAAGACGTTGAAGTGGTTGGTCCAGAAATCGACCATGACTTCGTGGAGCTGGCGCTTGCTGTAAACGGCGCGGAGAAGTTTCGCCCGCTGTAATTCCAAAATCAGGTTGCGCGGGGATTGTTCTGCGGCGGGTGGGTTCCCTTTTGCGGGCGCCTGCCGCGGCGGAGGATAAAGCTCTAACAGCTCCTCGCTCGTGAGGGTGAGGGTTTTGAGATTTTTTAATCTTTCTTCAACGACCGGGTCGGGAATCTTTTCTGGCTCGAGCTGCTCTTCGAGGTAGGCGGGGATGCCGTTGGCTTTGACTTTTTCGATCTCCGCCGCCGTCGGGCCGAAGCTCGCGCGGCTCAAGAAATGAACGATCTTCTGCTCGTCAGTCAGTGACACGGCCGCATGAGCCGGCCCGCAATCGCGGGTGTTTAGGACTGCGTGCCGGCGGAGTGCTGCCGGCGCCATTCCTGGAAGCGCTGTTGACGCTCGGCGCGCAGCTCGCTCAGGCGCGCCTTCTGCTCATCGGTCAGGACGCCGAGAAACTGATTTCTGGCCTGCGCGCGCGCGACCATCAGCTGCGCCTGAAGGCCGGCGATCTCCTGCGCCTGCGCGCGCACCGCGGCCTCGTCGAACGTCCCCCCGTTGACTGAGTCTCTGAGCGCGGCATGTTTTTCCCTGAGCTGTTGCGCCAGTGGGGCGATCGTCTCGCGTGCATTCGCGAAGATATTTTGGATATCCGTGCGCTGGGCGTCGGACAATTGCAACTTATCAAAAAGCCGCGCGCGCATTTGCTGCATCATTCCGGGACGGCCGAAGCCGGGATGCGCGAACGCAGCCACGGCGGCGAGTAGACCGGCGATCGTGAGAACACCGACCAACGTTAAGGTTTTATTCGCTCGCTTCATGACTCCTCCTATCGTCTTCGCACAATCGGTGAGGTCGTCCTCAGCGGCTGGCGTACAGGCGCGGCGATAACCGGCGCCGGGGCCACGATTACTGGCGCGTACGGAGCATAGTAGGGATACGGATAATATCCGTATCCTCCAAGGTAGAGCTGGTAATGAAGCACGTGCAGTTCGTAATATGGATCATACTGAGCATACGGATCGGCCGGCGCATAAGAGCCGTAGCCATAGCCGTAGGCTTGGGCGTGGGCGGCGCCCGACAAAGCGATCATCAGACCCATCGCGCCAATCACCGTTACAATCTTTTTCACAACCCCTCCTGCAACAACTCACTCGCCGATGCGCGATATTTAATAACGCTGCGGCGACGGTCTGGGCGGCGCCGACTGCGAGTCTCCATAATCTCCATTATAGCCGCGATCCGGGGGCGGCGGTGGAGGGCCGTAATCGCCATAGTAGCCCGGGCCATAATCATAATAAGGATCGTATGGCGGCGGAGGAGGAGGCGGCGGATAAGCCGGCGCCGCCACGACCGGCGGGTAAAAGAAACTATCGATAAAAAGGCCCGTTGCGATGCCGCCCAAGATGCCGGCGGCGATGGCGCCGCCATAACCGCAGCAATGACCATAATGACCGTAGTAATGGCCGCCGTAGCCGTAGCGAGAGCCGCCGTAGTAATGGCCGCCGTAGCCATAGCGAGAACCGCCGTAGTAATGGCCGCCGGAATAGCCGCCGCGAGAGCCGCTGTAGCTTCCTCTCGGGGCAGCGGCGAAGCTCTGGGCCGGAATCAACAGCGCCGCCATGAATACGGCGATTAATCCCAGAGCACAAATCTTTCTCATCTTCGATCTCCTTTCACTCTCCATCTGATATTCTCTTCCTAGTACGGATAACGATACCGGTAGGGATAATAATAGGGCCGGTATCCGTAGCCATAGCTGTAACCATAGTAGGGATAGCTATAGCCGTATCCGTAATATCCACCATAATAACCGCCGTAGTACGGGTCATACACGTAGCACCCGGCCAGCGTAGTGACCAACCCGGCCAGTACGAGCCCCAACCAGATTTTTTTCATCATCCTCCTCCTTTACTACTACCACCCCCGCCAATAACGGTACGGCCGGTAGTAACCATAGTAATACGGATAAGGCCGATAATAGTAAGGCCGATAATATGGATAATAGTAGGGGTAGGGCGCATAAACATACGGACGGTAATAATAGCCCCCGTAATACCCCCCATACCACGCGGAGCTTACCGACGGAATGAGGACGAGGAGCATCATAGCCACGCCTAACAATAAAGCCTTTTTCATGGTATGCCTCCTTTTTTGGGATTTTCTTTTCTACAATTTAGACGACTGGCCGTTTAAAAAGGTTTACCATTGAAGACTTACCGCTCCCGTGGCCGGAAGCGGTCGTCTCTCGGCCTCAGGCGGTCGCGTAACGCGCGTTTTTCGTCGGGCGAGAGACCCCGCTCGCGCGACTTCTCGCGCCATTGCTGCGCCTCGTTCGGCGGCAAATTACGGAACTGTTGAAAACGTTGCCTCAGCTGCTGCCGCCGGTCAGGTGGTAGATTCTGCCAATACTCCCATTCTTTTCGGAGCCGTTGCTGCTCGCCGGGCGGCAGGCTCTGCCAGCGCTGAAAATTGCGCTCGACCTGTGCTTTTTCCTCCGGCGTCATGCCGCGCCACTGCTCGCGCGACTGTGCCCATGAAAGAGCGGGCGCGAGCAGGAGAAAAAGCAAGCTATAAATGCTGAGCAGCCGCTTCACCTTTTTGCGCCTCTGACGCCTCTACGGATTCGAGAAGGTCCATCGAATCGAGAAGATCCATCGATTTAAAGAAATCGGCGTTCGAAGCCATGTAGGAATACTCCTGACCGTCCGGCTTCGACGGACCGTCGGAGGACTTGGTCGTCATCATCGTTATGCCAATGGCCAAAATGGCTGCGGCGGCGAGCGCCGGCACCGGCCAGGGACGGAACAGTACGGCGATCGTCTGCCACCATCTGCCTTTTTCGGACTGAGCGTCGAGCTTTAACCGCAGCTCGCGGCTGTAATCTTGCCAGAAGACAGACGAGGGTTGATCGACTTCGACCGTCGAGGGCAGCAGGGTGTTGAGTTCCTGTAAGAAGCTCCGGCACGCAACGCAGTTTTCCAGATGAGCTTCTAGCGTCTGTTTCTCTACTTCCGAGCATTCGCCGTAATGATAAAGCACGAGGTCCTGTTCGAAAGCGTTGCATGGGGCCGACGAATGTCTCATTGCCATAAAGCCTCCTAAGCGAGCTCAGCCAATCTCTGTCTTAGCGCGATGACTGCGCGGTGAAGGTGCACTTTGATCGTCCCTTCCGCCGATTTCATGACGCCGGCGATCTCGCTGATCGAAAGTCCCTGATGATTCTTCAAAAGAAAAACAGCGCGCTGCTTTGGCGGCAGTGTCGCAAGAGCGACGCCGATTTTCTCGGCGATCTCTCCTCGCATGGCCCCTTCGACCGGAGAAGGTCCGGAATTAGCAAAGCCGTCGCCTCTTTCGGTTTTTTCCTCCAGCGACTCCCACATAACCTTTGCCTTGCGGCGCCGATAGTCGAGACAGAGATTGACGAGAATACGATAAAACCACGTATAAA
Organism: Verrucomicrobiia bacterium; assembly: GCA_035495775.1. Lineage (GTDB taxonomy): Bacteria > Desulfobacterota > Binatia > UBA9968 > UBA9968 > JAJPJQ01. The sequence continues at coordinate 23,373 of DATJFG010000101.1, forward strand.
AGCTGGCGCGTCTGTCGAATGTCTTTAAGTGGCTGAAAGCTTGTAAAAACGCTTCCTGAGAAAGATCTTTGGCTTCTTCGCGGTCGCGCGTAAAATCAAAAGCGATCCGATATGCCTTTTCCTTGTAACGCTCGACCAGGGCTTCGAACGCCTCGCGCTCTCCTAGTTGGGCGGCAATGACGAGCGCTTCATCGCCGAGCTCGAGAGACCGACTCGTCATAGTCCGTATTCGTTCACCGGCACCAGCCGGAGTGGTCAGCGATAGGCTGTCGAGACAAGGGTTAATCATATACCCTCATTTTTCATTCTCGACCAAGCCGTAGAGACCGGTACTCGTAGAGTTTACGATCTTCGGCGAATTGCTTCCAGCGCCGACGGTTATATATCGTAACCGGGAGTAACGTTCTAGCATGGCATACCCTTGTTTTTCGCCTAATTCCAATACGTTAGACGTCGAGGGGAGAAAAAGGTTTACGGTTGCCGCTTTAGCGGTCATCTCAAAGCGGCGCCTATGCCGATTTTGCCTTAAAGTCTCGTTATTTATGGAAGAAATTCAGCTTGACAAGCAATACTGATGACTTTAAACTTAATTCGCGTATTTCTGCACCAAAATGGAAATAAAGCATCTGGAAGAATTGGAAAACAAGATCGGCCGGCTCGTCGAAAAACACGAGAAGATTAAGCGCGAAAAGGAACAGGCGGAGAAAAAACTGCAGCAGCGCGAGACCGAGTGGCACCAACTCCGCGGACAGATACGACAATACGAACGCGAGCGTGACGAGATCCGCGAGCGGTTGGACAAGATCCTGGGGCACTTGGAGCAGTTTGATATCGTATGAAGCGCTCAGTCGAGATCGAAATCATGGGCGAACGGCTGACGCTTCGCACAGACGCGGAAGAGAGCTATGTCCGGAATGTAGCTGGTTACGTCGATAAAAAGATGCAAGAAGTGCAGAAAAACACGCGACCGTCGGCGAAGTCGAGTATCGCCATGCTGGCCGCGCTTAACATCGCCGACGAGTATCAACGGCTGAAAGACCATTACGATACGGTTGCGCAAAGACTCGACAGACTTTTACAAAAGGTGATCAATATAACTGAGGAGGGTTAAATTCGGTGATCGTTTTCCCCTGCTGTGCGCGTGATCATCTGAGACAACTTTAACCAACAAAAAAACAAAGGAAGCCGTCCCTTGCGGGAATCGGTCAAGCCCACAAAGAGGGGAAGACCCCACCGGCAATATGGCATCCACCTGGTAAACAGGTTCAAGTTGTTCGTTTGACACGGCACGAGCGGGGGAAATTAATCAGGCGTTGAGTGGATGTATGAGGTTAGCAGGTTACGCTGGTTTATTTTTATTGCATCTGTGGAGAGTGACATAAATTGTCAATCATGAATCAAGCCTCGGATTGTATCGTCAACGGTTCTCCAAACGGAGTTCAAGGATGGCTCATCGATATCCGAGGAGTCCCAGCATAGGGCGCACGTAGTGCTTCCATAGATCGCTTAAGATCGCGTAACGTAACTCACCTTCCTCTCTTCCCCCGCCTGCTTCTCCGACGAGGCTCGGTTACATGGGGGATACAAAGGCAATCGTCAGAGCCTCGGCCTTAAAACGGCGCGAGACCCTTTCTGCGTCCGACCGCGACTATAAGGGCCGTCTCATCCAGAATCGCGCGCTCGGCTTTCCTCTCTACCTCGATTGTCAGTCTGTCGCGCTCTATTCGGCAAGCGGTAACGAGGTCGCGACGGAAATTATAAGAGAGCATGCCTTAAACGCACGCAAAAGAATATTCTATCCCACCCTAAGAGCCGAAAGCGCCATTGAGTGGGTGCGTTTAGGCGGTGAAAACGAATTCATTGCGGGAAAATACGGAATTCTCGAGCCCGCGGGAAACGAACGGCTGACTGCTGAGCAAGCCGATGGATTAATCGTTTTTGTCCCGGGTCTGGCTTTCGATTTATGCGGCCGTCGCCTCGGCCGCGGTCAAGGCTGGTATGACCGTGCGCTCGCGACTTTACGCGGGCGGGCGCAGGCCGTCGCTCTTGCCTATGAATTTCAGGTCATCGAAGAGGTCCCCACGGACGCGTGGGACCAAGGAGTTCAATACATCATCACCGAAGGGAGGACCATCGACTGTCGGAACTCGGGGCCGGTAGCGACACGGGTTCCGGAATCTCTCGGCATGAAAAGGGGGTGTTGACATTGGAGCCAAATTTAATAACTGGAATCGGCGGGTTTTTACTCGGCGCCGTGGTGCTACTCGCGATCTCTTGGCTGAGAAAAAAACAGCAGCAAAACGAGCTCGATAACGCGCGGAGTTCGGCGGCGCGGATTATCGAGGAGGCGAACAAAGAAGCGGCGGCCATCAAAAAAGAGGCTGAAATCCAAGGCAAGGAGCGCATGGTCCAGGCGAAGCTCGATTTCGAGAAAGAGCTGCGCGAGACCCGCAGAGAATTACAGAATCTCGAGAAACGGTTGCTGACCAAAGAGGAGGGAATCGATAAGCGTATCGAAAACATCGAAAAGCGCGAGACGGAAGTCTTACGCCGCGAGCAGTCGATCAAATCGCGCGAGAAGACCGTTGAGGAGAAGGAATCGGAATACGACCGTCTCGCCGTGGAGGCGCGGCAGCAGATCGAGCGCGTCGCCGGCATGACGCACGAAGAGGCGAAGCGTAGCCTTATCGATCAAATGATCGAAGAGGCGAAGCATGAATCGGCCAAGCGCGTCCGCGTCATAGAAGAAGAGGCGCGCGAAGAAGCCGTCCGCAAAGGGCAAAAGATCGTCGCACTCGCGATCGAGCGCCTCGCGGGCGATTTCGTCGCCGAGCGAACTGTGACCGTGGTGCCTCTGCCGAGCGACGACGTGAAGGGCCGCATCATCGGCCGCGAGGGCCGCAACATCCGCGCGCTCGAGGCGGCAACGGGTATCGACCTGATCGTCGACGATACGCCCGAATCCGTCATCATTTCGGGCCATAACCCGATTCGGCGCGAGATCGCCAAGATGACGCTGGATAAGTTATTGTCCGATGGGCGCATCCACCCAGGCAGGATCGAGGAGGTGGTGCGCAAGTCCGAGCAGGAGCTGGACGAAGCGATTCGCGAAGCGGGGCAGAAAGCGATCTTTGACGTCGGCGTTCACGGCGTCCATCCGGAGCTGATCAAATTGTTGGGTCGGCTCAAATATCGCTACAGCTATGCGCAGAACGTGCTGTTGCATTCGATCGAGGCGGCGTTCATCTGCGGCAATATGGCCGCCGAGCTCGGTCTCAACGAGAAGCAGGCCCGCCGCGCGGCGCTGCTGCACGATATCGGCAAGGCCGTCGACCATGAAGTCGAAGGCTCCCATGCGATTATCGGAGCCGAGCTGGCTCGGAAATACGGCGAATCGCCGAAGATCGTCAACGCGATCGCGGCGCACCACGAAGACGTCAAGGCTGAGACGATTCTCGCTCCGCTCGTCGATGCCGCCGACGCGCTTTCGGGAGCGCGACCGGGAGCGCGGCGTGAAATGCTCGAGACCTATGTGCGGCGCCTCGAAGAGCTCGAGCGGATCTGCAACTCGTTTGCCGGCGTAGAGAAGTCGTATGCCGTCCAGGCCGGACGCGAGATTCGCATCATTGTTCAGCATGACACGATCAGCGACGAGGACGCCGCGCGGATGTCGCGCGAGATCGCCCGTAAGATCGAAAACGAGATGACCTATCCGGGGCAGATCAAGGTGACGGTCATTCGCGAGGTGAGGTCGGTGGAATACGCGCGATAGTTTCGAGTTGCGAGTTTCGCGTCTCGGGTCAGCCACGCGACGCGTGCCTGTTCTGTATTCCGAACTCGAAACACGAAACCCTAAACGCGAAACTGATTTATGCGTGTTCTCATTTTAGGCGATGTGGTCGGGCGGCCGGGGCGCAGCGCGATCAGAGATTTAGTACCCGGACTCATCAAGAGCGAGGGGATCGATCTCGCGATCGCCAATGCCGAGAACTCCGCCGGCGGCATGGGCGTGGATATCAAGAGCGCCGAGGAGATGCTCGCCGCCGGCGTTCATGTGCTCACCTCGGGTAATCACATCTGGAAAAAAAAAGAGATCTATCCTTTTTTAGAGAATCGCAGCCGCCTCATTCGCCCGGCGAACTATCCGTCGGGCGCTCCCGGTGAAGGATGGGTCGAGTGGCGGGGAGAGAATGGCCTTCGCGCCTTGGTCATGAATCTCCAAGGGCGCGTCTTTATGCCGGCCCAGGTCGATGACCCTTTTCGCGCCGCGGAAACAATTCTCAAGAAGCATGGTTCTTACGCGCGCGTCGTAATCGTCGACATGCATGCCGAGGCGACCTCGGAAAAAATCGCCATGGGTTGGTTTCTCGACGGGCGCGCATCGATCGTTTTCGGTACGCATACGCACGTGCAGACTGCGGATGAGAGGATTCTTCCGCGCGGCACCGCCTTCATCACCGATGTCGGAATGTGCGGCCCGCTCGATTCGGTCATCGGGATCGAAAAGGATCTCGTCATAGAAGGTTTCATGTCCGGCCTGCCGCGGAAGTTCGCGGTGGCGAAAGAAAACGTCGTGCTGCAAGGCGTGGTCGCTGAAATCGATGAAGCGACAGGCAGGGCTCGGACCATCCGCCGCATTCGTGTGCCGTGGAATCGGGAGGACGCGTGAAAAGCGCGCGCGAGCAGATCGAGCTTCTTCGCCGCGGCGCCGTCGAGATCCTCCTCGAAGAGGAGCTCGTAAAAAAGCTCGAGCGCGGCGCGCCGCTCAAGATCAAGGCGGGGTTCGATCCCACGGCTCCGGACCTCCATCTCGGCCACACGGTGCTCTTGCAGAAGATGAAGCAGTTTCAGGATCTCGGCCATGAAGTGATTTTCCTGATCGGCGATTTTACCGGCCTGATCGGCGATCCGACGGGACGATCGGAAACGCGCAAGCCGCTGACGCGCGAGGAGGTCGAGAAAAACGCCGCGACTTACAAAGATCAGGTCTTTAAGGTCTTGGACCCCCAAAAAACGATCATCGATTTCAACAGCCGCTGGATGGAGAAGATGAACGCCGTGGCCCTGATCGAGCTCGCCGCGAAGCAGACCGTCGCTCGCATGCTCGAGCGCGAAGATTTCAAGACGCGCTACCAGAACCAGCAATCGATCACGATCCACGAGTTTCTCTACCCGCTGATTCAGGGCTATGACTCCGTCGCCCTCAACGCCGACGTCGAGCTTGGGGGGACCGATCAGCGCTTCAACCTGCTGGTCGGCCGCGAGCTCCAGCGGGAGTACCGCCAGGAGCCGCAGGTCGTGCTTACGATGCCGCTTCTGGAAGGCACCGATGGCGTCAACAAGATGAGCAAGTCGCTCGGCAACTATATCGGGATCAACGAGCCCCCGGAAAATATTTTTGGCAAAATGATGTCGATCTCCGACGATCTCATGTGGCGCTACGCCGAGCTTTTGAGCGAGCGGCCGTTAAAGGACATTCAGCGGACGCGGGCGGAAGTTGGCGAGGGCAAGGCTCATCCGATGGATTTTAAAAAAGCGCTCGCCCAGGAGATCGTCGCCCGTTTTCACGGCGCGAAAGCCGCCGAGACCGCGCGCGAATACTTCGAAACCCGCTTCCAGAAGCGCCAGGTGCCGAAAAATATCGCCACCCAATTCTCGGCTCCCGAGCGCATGGGCATTTGCCAACTCCTCGTGGACCTCAAATTCGCGCGCTCCAAGCGCGAAGCGCGTGGCCTCGTTGCGCAGGGCGCGGTGCGCGTCGACGGAAAGCCGGTAAGCGACATCAATTTTGAATTCCAGCGCAAGCTCCACCACCTAATCGAGGTCGGCAAAATGCGTATCGCCGAGGCGGCGGAATAAAAGTCCCGCTTTACTTGACTCGCCCAAACCCGAAGTCTACAGTAATTTTCCGTCGGGAATTTGTTCTCTGAATCCGACCGTTGGGCGAAAGAAATTTTTAAAATTACTCTTGACTCCATACGGTCGAAACGCTAGATTGAGGATTCGTCCGGTTAATTCCTGATCGACTCCTCCTTGCGGAAAATTTCGAACGGCAGCTTGACAAGGTAGGATGTTTGTCTTAAGTTAACGGTTTGCCTTCCGGGCAATTCTCCTCTGGTCTTTGAAAACTAAATAGTAGCGTCACTTAAGTTTGCCAAAACTTAAGTGGAAGACGGTTTAGGGCTTCTGTTAAAGCCAACGAGTAAAATCGAGGCAGTTATCATTCATCCAGTCAATTAACCCCGTTAAGGGGAATTGAAAAATTTAACTGGAGAGTTTGATCCTGGCTCAGAACGAACGCTGGCGGCGTGCCTAACACATGCAAGTCGAGCGAGAAAGGGGTAGCAATACCCCGAGTAAAGCGGCGCACGGGTGAGTAACACGTAGGTAACCTACCTCTAAGACCGGGATAACCCGTCGAAAGATGGGCTAATACCAGATAAGACCACAGTCTCTACGGAGATCGGGGTCAAAGGTGGCCTCTGCATGCAAGCTATCACTTAGAGATGGGCCTGCGCACCATTAGCTAGTTGGTAGGGTAACGGCCTACCAAGGCAAAGATGGTTAGCTGGTCTGAGAGGATGACCAGCCACACTGGAACTGAGACACGGTCCAGACTCCTACGGGAGGCAGCAGTGGGGAATCTTGCGCAATGGGCGAAAGCCTGACGCAGCAACGCCGTGTGGGTGATGAAGGCCTTCGGGTCGTAAAGCCCTGTCGGAAGGAACGAATGTCCCTGGGGTGAACAATCCCAGGGAGTGACGGTACCTTCAAAGGAAGCACCGGCTAACTCCGTGCCAGCAGCCGCGGTAATACGGAGGGTGCGAGCGTTGTTCGGAATCATTGGGCGTAAAGGGCGTGTAGGTGGTTTGCTAAGTCATGTGTGAAAGCCCCCAGCTTAACTGGGGAAGTGCGCATGAAACTGACAGGCTAGAGTACCGAAGAGGAAGGTGGAATTCCCGGTGTAGCGGTGAAATGCGTAGATATCGGGAGGAACACCGGTGGCGAAGGCGGCCTTCTGGTCGGATACTGACGCTAAAACGCGAAAGCGTGGGGAGCAAACAGGATTAGATACCCTGGTAGTCCACGCTGTAAACGATGGGCACTAGGTGTCCGGGGTATTGACCCCCTGGGTGCCGCAGCTAACGCATTAAGTGCCCCGCCTGGGGAGTACGGTCGCA
>DATJFG010000102.1:0-5215 GCA_035495775.1 Verrucomicrobiia bacterium
TGCGCCAGCAGATCGATAAGGAGAACGATTTCTCCGCAGCCGACAAGATTCGCGGCTTCGAGGACGCGATCGAAAGCGTTCGCACCAAGACCGGACCGGTTATCACGATATTAGACCTGAGCCGCGACATCGGCCGGATGCTCGCGCTCGCGCAGGAAATCAAAATTAAGTTCCCGCACGTCCATCTGATTGCGACTTCCGGCACCAGCGATACGGACATCATCCTTCAGGCGATGCGCTCGGGAGCGGAGGAGTTTCTCGCCCAGCCGTTCAACTGGCCCACGGTCGTGCAGTCGCTCGAGAGAATTCGCGCCAAGATCAACTTGCAATCGGCAAAGAGCACGGATCGGGGGCGCATCGTCACGGTCTTCTCGAACAAGGGCGGCGTCGGAACGACGACCGTGGCTACGAACCTCGCTGTTGCGCTCGCGACGGAGCATCGCAAATCCGTCTGCCTCGTCGATCTCGTGCTGCAATTCGGCTCGGTGACGAGCTTCCTGAATCTGGAGCCGTCGTACACGATCCTCGATCTCGTCAAAAATTTAAAGCATCTCGACCCGATGCTCGTCGAAGGCTCGCTCGTGCGGCATGCATCCGGCGTGCGCGTCCTCGCCGAGCCGTTCCATGCCGAGGACGCGAGCGCAATCAAGCATACCGAAATCGAGGAGATTTTAGACGCCTTAATTCAGTCGTTCGATTTCGTCATCGTGGACGCGCCGAAAGAGTTCGACGACAACGTCGCGGCCGTGGTTGAAAGGTCGCATCAGGTTCTATTCGTCACGGAGATGGACATTCCGTCGCTCAAAAACAGCCGCCGCGCGATCGATCTTTTTCAACGCGTCGGCGTACATCAGGCGAACATTCGCCTCATCCTGAACCGCTACATCAAGACCAAAGTCATGGACATTGAGTCAGTGGAAAAGGCGCTCGCGACAAAAGTGTTCTGGACGCTGCCCAACGACTATCCGACGGCGATCTCCGCCATCAATCAGGGTATTTCGATTGTTGACGGCGCGCCCAAATCCGATCTCGCCCGAGGCTACCGCGGACTGGCCGAGCGCCTCGTCAATATCATGGGTTCCTCCGCGCAAGCGAAGATGCAAGAGGAGGAAAAAAGCAGCATACTGCGCAAGTGGCTTCCCGGTCTGACGCGTAAGGCTCAGACAAGAAAAAAACGTGAAGCTAGCTAAAGGCGGTTGGAGGCGAAGTTGGCGATCAACGAGAATTATACATTTGGCGGCGACGGAAGGCAGCCGAACACGACAGCGCTAGTCGGCCAGGATCATTTTTTTCAAGAACTGAAGCTGCGCATCCACCGGAAGCTGATCGACGCGATCGACTTGACCAAGCTCTCCACTCTCGAAGTCGAGATGGTCAAGATCGAGATCCGCCGCATCCTGGGCGAGCTGGTCATGGCGGAGTCGCTTCCGCTCTCCCGCGCCGACCGCGAGCGGCTCGTCACGGAAGTACAGCACGAGGCTTTCGGCCTGGGTCCGCTGGAATCGCTCATGAAAGACCCGGACATCAGCGACATCCTGGTCAACAATCATAATCAGGTTTATGTCGAGCGCTACGGCAAGCTGGAAAAAGCGAACGTCTCCTTCCGCGACGACGCGCACCTGATGCAGATCATCGACCGCATCGTCTCGCGGGTGGGGCGCCGGGTGGATGAAGCCTCGCCGATGGTCGACGCCCGCCTGCCCGACGGGTCGCGCGTCAATGCGATCATTCCGCCGCTCTCGCTCGACGGGCCGATCCTCTCGATTCGCCGGTTCGGCGCCAAGCCGCTCACGATGAAAAATCTCGTCGATCTCGGCTCTGTGCCCGAGACGGTCGCGGAAGTGCTGGCGGCATGTGTCAAGTCGCGTCTCAACATCCTGGTCTCCGGCGGCACGGGCGCCGGGAAAACCACGCTGCTAAATTGCCTATCGAACTTCATTCCCGACGACGAGCGGATCATCACAATCGAAGACTCCGCCGAATTGCGGCTACAGCAGCAGCACGTCGTGCGGCTCGAGACGCGCCCGCCGAACATCGAGGACAAAGGCACGGTCACGCAGCGCGACCTCGTGCGCAACGCGCTGCGGATGCGGCCTGATCGCATTGTTTTGGGCGAGGTGCGCGGCGGAGAGGCGCTCGACATGATGCAGGCGATGAACACCGGCCACGACGGCTCGCTCAGCACCGTGCACGCCAACAGCGCGCGCGACGCACTGTCGCGCGTGGAGACAATGATGCTGATGTCGGGCGTGAATCTGCCGGAGCGCGCAATGCGCGAGCAAATATCGTCGGCGCTGGATATCGTCGTCCATCTGTCGCGTCTCTCCGACGGCACGCGCAGACTGCTTGAATTCTCCGAAGTCACCGGCATGGAAGGAAACACCATCACGACCCAGCTGCTGTTCCAGTATAAGCAGAGAGGCGTCGAATACGGCCGTGTCATCGGCGAGTTCAGCGCGACGGGCGTGATTCCGAGCTTTATGGACCGGCTGGAAAGCCGCGGTTTCAAGATACCCAATGTCTATTTCGTCCCGGCATCCCAATTAGCGCAAAAGAGAGCGCCATGAGCTTGTTCTTTATCATTCCTTTCGTGTTTCTCGCGACCGCGAGCGTGGTCGTAACGGTGATTTTGCTCGTTGCGGCGATGCAGACCTCTCCTCAGGCGCGCATTCGCAAGCGGCTCGGCACATTGATCGCGAACCCAACCGCATCGCAGAGAGAGCTGCGCGCTCTGCTAAAAGACTCATCGTACAGCGAGATCCCATGGCTGCAAAACACGCTGACGCGCACGGACTTTGTCCGGCGAGTCGCCGTAGTTTTGGAACGCGCGAATCTCGACATAACACCCGCTGTATTCATCCTTATGTCCGTTTCCGTCGGCGTTGCCATCATGGTTCTAATGTCCGTCTTCGGATGGGATTTCTTCGCATCACTGCTGAGCGGCCTCGCGGCGGCGACTATCCCCTACGCGTACGCGAGTTTTTTAAGCCGCAGAAGGCTGCGGCGGTTTTTGGAGCAATTGCCGAATGGATTGGACCTTATCAGCCAGGGACTCAAGGCCGGCATGGGGCTCACTCAGGCGATGGTCTTCGTGGCGAAAGAGGTGCCCGATCCGATGGGAACCGAGTTCTCCATTTTCATGGAGGAGATGAAGCTCGGGCTGCCGTTGAATGACGCTTTGAAGGGACTGCAAAACCGCATGCCTCTGGCCGAGGTTCGCCTTCTCGGCACGGCGATGTTGGTTCAAAAAGAGATCGGCGGCAGCCTGGCTGAGCTTCTGACGAAGCTCAGCGATGTCGTGCGCGACCGCTTCCGCATCGAACGACAGATTAAGACACTGACAGCGCAAAACCGGCTGAGCATCTGGGTCATGTCTTTGCTGCCTCCGGCGGTCGCCGGTTTTGTCTCCGCTATCGATCCAAAATCAATGAACGCCGCCTGGCACAGCCCCGTCGGAAAAGCGATGCTGCTGATCGCCTGTGGTTTTGAGATTGTCGGGATCCTCACTTTCCGCAAGCTCGCGCGGGTTCACATATAGGTTACTACGATGGAACTGCTTTTAATTATCGGCGTATTCGGCTTCGTCGCGAGCTTGATATATATCCTGCTTGCGCCGCACGGTGTAGAGCAAGAGGTCGTCGGCCAGCGCCTCGAGGCGATCGCCACCCGCAAGACCTCCGGCACCGTGCGCCTGCTGGCCGGCCCCGAAAATAATTTTTGGGAAAACATAGCCAACTTCTTTCTAGGCGAGAAAGACCTGCCTGGAACGTATACGAAGCTGCGGCAGCTCCTGCACGCCGCCGGATATCCATGGGAGCGCGCGCTAAAGCTCTTTTTGGGCGTGCGAATATTTCTCGCTTTGCTGCTCGGCGTGTTGACGCTTTTGATCTGCGCCCGGTCGCTCGCCTCTGTGCCGCAGATGCTGCTGCTAACGGCGCTATTTACCGCGCTGGGCTATACACTGCCGAAAGTTCACCTCCAGCGAAAGGCCGCGGCGCGGATAATGGAGATCCAGGAAGCGCTGCCCGACACTCTGGACCTGCTGGTCGTTTGTGTCGAAGCCGGTTTGAGCTTGGATGCGGCCTTTATCCGCGTCGCGAAAGAACAAACCGATCAAGGGCTGTTAGTCGGCGCCGAACTGCAACTCATGACGAATGAAATCCAGGCGGGCGTGGCGCGGAAAGAGGCCATGTCGCGGCTCGCCGACCGCATCGGCGTGGAAGAGTTGAAGGGATTGCTCACATTTCTGATGCAGACCGAAGAATTGGGCGGCAGCGTCGCCCGGTCGCTGAGAGTTTACGCCGACACGATGCGCGACAAGCGTACACAAAAGGCCGAGGAGGCTGCGAGGAAAGCTGTCATCAAGCTGATGTTCCCTATCGTGCTATTCATCCTGCCGGCGCTTTTCCTCGTTATCTTCGCGCCAATAGCAGTTAATATCATGAAGATGTTTTCTGCCATCGGAGATTAGAATGCCGGTCACGAATTTGGATAAGAAAACCTGGCTCGCGACAAACATCAGGAAGGCAGATACATTTGTGACGCGTTTGCTGGGACTTTTGCGCAGGAAGCGCCTTGCTCCGGAAGAGGCGTTGTGGCTCGTTCCAGGCAAGGCCGTGCATACGGTCGGCATGAAGTTTCCGATCGATGTCATCTTTATCGACCGCAACAAAAAAGTTGTCGCAATCGTTCCTTCGATGGCGCCGAATCGCGCAACGCGATTTTATATAGGCGCGCACAGCATCCTGGAACTACCGAATGGAACCATCCTCAAGTCCTGTACAGAAGCGGGCGATCGCCTGGATATATCGTTAGCGGAATCGGCTGGCATGGATGATCTCATGGAGACCAGACTTAACGAAGTCGCGTGAGGTTTACATGCACGCTCCCATTGTCGGAAGAAAACTCAAGTCTGAATGCGGACAGGTTATTTTACTGCTCGCTTTGATGATGGTTCCCATTCTCGGAATGGTCGGCATCGCGATCGACAGCGGGTATTTCTTCTTCACGAGACGAGCGATGCAAACGGCGGCCGACAGCGCCGCGCTGGCCGGATCGTTCGACCAGGCGAATAACAGCAGCACGTCGCTCTCCACCGTGACAGCCGCAGCCAAAGCAGACTCGAAAACGAACGGCTTCGAAGATGGCGTCGACGATGTTGCGATTACGGTGCATAGCCCGCCCACGAGCGGCAGTTTCCAAAGTGCTGACTATG
>DATJFG010000103.1:0-18272 GCA_035495775.1 Verrucomicrobiia bacterium
GATCGGATAAGATGATCAACATGCTCGACAGCAACGGCGTCGCGCTCGCCTCGATCCAGGCGCTCTATCAAATGGTTCAGGAGAAGGATCAGAAGATCTCGACTCTGGAATCCCGTCTGGCGCAGTTGGAGAAGGGGAAGACACGCTCGCCGCTCGACGATGTCGCGGCGGCGTGGCCGTTTGTCGCGCTGGTTGCGCTCGGAGGCGTATTGATCGGGCGCAGGAAGTTCAACTAGAACTAAGAAGTCATTCGATCCAAAGCGCCGCGCCGTGGGTGAGCTTTGCATCCATGGGCGGCGCTTTTTTTTGCATTGGGCGCGCGTAAATCGGTTGTTCGTATCAATGCTCTTCGCGCTCCCGCAAGGCCTTCTTGTAGATCTTTCCCGACCCGGTCCGCGGCAGGGCATTAATGAACTCGACCGAGCGCGGACATTTATAATGGGCGAGACGGGCGCGGCAATGGCCGGCGATCTCCGCCTCCGTCGCGTCCGCGTCGTTCCTTAAGACGACGAATGCCTTGACGATCTCCCCCCAGCGTTCGTTCTCTATGCCGATAACGGCGGCTTCGCGCACCGCCGGATGCTCGTACAAGGCGTTCTCGACCTCGGTTGTGTAGACTAATTCACCTCCGGTTAGGATCGCGTCTTTTTTTCGGTCGACGATGTTGACGTATCCTTCAGCATCGATAGTGGCCAAATCCCCGGTGCGAAACCAGCCGCCGGTGAAAGCCTCGGCCGTCGCCTCCGGCAGCTTCCAGTAACCCGGAGTGATGCGATCGCCCTTCGCCAGGATTTCACCGACGGCGCGGCCGTCGGCGGGCACGTCCTCGCCGCGTTCGTCGACGACTCTCAACCTCACGCCCAGCGCCGCGCGGCCGGTCTTGGCTCGATATTCGAATTGCTCCTCGTCGGAGAGTCGATGCAAATGTTCTTTCAAAAACGAAAAAGTTAAATAGGGGCTCGTCTCCGTGAGGCCGTAGGTCTGGACATATTCACAGCCAAACGTCTCGACCACGCGCCGCACCAATTTCGGCGCGATCGGCGCGCCTCCGCTCATCACGAGCCGGAGCGACTCATAGCGGTAGCTCGTCGCGTCGTGGCTGTTGACCAAATCGTTGAGCATCGTTGGAATTAAATTCGTTATCGTGACGCGCTCGTCATCGATCAGCTTAAGAACGGCGGGCGCATCGAAGCGGCCGGCCATCACATGGCGCGCCCCGACCCAGGTCAATGCCCAGGTCGCCCATGCGTCGGCGAGATGAAACATGGGCGCGATGTGCGCCCAAACGTCCGTGTCGACGAGCTTAAGGTCGGCGATCGTTGAAAGCGCGTGGCTATAAATATTGCGGTGCGTAAGGACGACGCCTTTCTGATGGCCCGTCGTGCCGCTCGTGTAATAAATATTTGCGGGATCATTTTCGCCGCAGCCCGTATCATCAAGCGGCCGTTGCGGCGCGGCTGCGAGCCGCGTTTCGTAGTCATCGGCCGGCGAGTCTGGCGCATGACTCCATAGAACGCGGGCCGCGCTGTTGCTCTGCCGTACCGCTTCTTCCGCCAATTCTGCCCATTCTGTGTCCGCGATCAGCAGTCGGCTTTCGGTATCGTTTAAGATATATGCGAGATCGCGCGGGGTGAGCCGGTAATTGAGCGGCACGAGGACTGCCCCCGCATGAACTGCGGCGAAGTAGACCTCAAGCATGCGATGGCAATTGCGGTGGAGCAGCGCAATGCGATTCCCGGGGCGGACGCCCAAGTCGGCAAAAGCGCCAGCAAGGCCTGCGACTCTGCCGGCGATTTCGCGATATGTGAATCCCTTCGCGTCGCAGACGACGGCAAGCTTATCCGGGTATTCCGACGCGGCGCGGGGAAGAATCTCGGTGAGCAGCATGCGCCGATGTTATTGCCGCTCGCCAAAGCTTGCAAGCTCGGAGGATTGTATTTCGCGATAATTGAAAACGACTGCGATTTAGTACATCTTGATCCTTCGACCTGCCATAATGAAAAATCTTTTACAGACAACGTTGATAATCGGCTTATTCGCGGCAAATGGCTCCGCGATTGCCGCTGAGCCCGCGAGAGTCCGCTCGCTCGGATTTCTCGCCGAGGATGCGTCGGCATCAGCGGGAATCGGCGCGTTAAAAAAAGCCTTGGAAGAACTCGGCTACAAGGACGGTGAGACGATCAAATTCCAAATTCGCACCGCCGGCGGACGCATCGAGCGGATCGATCAAGCGGCCGCCGATCTGGTGGGGCAAAACATCGATGTGATCGTCGCCGAGGGACTCTCGGCCGGGCAAGCGGCGCGCAGGCAGGCTCGAACGCTTCCGATCGTGATCGCATCGCGTATCGAGACGATCAAGGCCGGCGGCAACGTCACCGGGGCGACCAATATTTCCCCCGACCTTGGAGTGCAGAGATTGCGTCTCCTCAAAGAGCTCTCGCCGCGCATTGCGCGTGTCTCCGTCCTCTGGCATGAAGTCAACGCCATTCCGTCGGCGTATTTGAAGCAAGTGCGCAAAACCGCCGATTCAATCGGGGTCGAAATCGAGCCGCACAAACTTAAAACTTCGAGGGACCTTCAGGCGATTTTCGACACCATGGCGTCTGACAAGGACGATGGAGTGATCATCGAGCCGCAGCTTCTTTTCACCGGACGCTTCAACCAGATCGCGGAGCTTTCGTCAAAAGCGCGGCTCGCTTCCATTTCCGGCGTCGAAGAGTTCGCCGCCGCCGGGGGGCTGGCTGCGTATGGCCTCAGCCCAGACCAGATGTGGCATCATACGGCATTTCTCGTCGATCGTATTTTTAAGATGCGCAAGCCGAAATCGGGACAGCCCGCCGAGCTGCCTGCGGCCCAGCCGGATAAATTTCAATTGGTAGTCAATCTAAAGACGGCCGCACACCTGGGAATCGCGGTTCCACCTGAAATTCTCAAACGGGCCGACAAGGTGATAAAATAGTTGGCGGCAATTCGAGCGAGAGGAGCGATCGATGCATCAATTCGAATACCGAATTCTCGTCACCGCCGACCTTTCCGAAGATTCATTGAACGAGCTCGGCAGGCAGGGCTGGGAGCTTGTCTGCTCCACGCAGAGTATCATGCACGGAAGCTGTCTCGTCCTCAAGCGCGACCTCTCGGCGGCGGACGGAGAGCGCTAAATTGAGCGCGATCCAGGTCGTCGCCGCGCTCATCGTTCAGGGTGGACGACTCCTCATCTGTCAAAGAAAAGGCGGCCCCTTTGCCGCCAAGTGGGAATTTCCGGGCGGAAAAGTAGAGCCCGGAGAAGGCCTCGACCGCGCGCTGTTCCGAGAGCTGAAAGAAGAGCTCGACATCGATGTTTCAGCGGCGCGCGAAGTCTTTCGTCATCGGCATCGCTACGGCGCAGGCAGAGAGCTCGATTTGTCGTTTTTTCGCGTCGATGAATATCGCGGCGCGATCGTTAACCGTATTTTCCAGGACGTGCGTTGGGTTGAGGCCGCAGAGCTCAAGAGCTTCGACTTCCTCGACGGCGATCGTCCATTGATCGAAAAACTTGCGACGGAAGGGCTTCCGCAGTGATCACCAGAGTCACCATAGTCGCGTTGATGGCGCTCTGGCACGCGGCGTTTGCGCCGGCAGGCGTTACGGCCGAGATTCTCGTTTCCGCCGCCACGAGTCTGAAGGACGCGCTGGGTGAAATCGGACAAGCTTATCGCGCGAACATCGTGCGGTTCAACTTTGCGTCCTCGAGCGAGCTGGAGCGTCAGATCGAGGCCGGCGCGCCCGCCGACATCTTCTTCTCGGCGGATCTCGAGAAAATGGACCGGCTGGACGCACACGGCCTGATCGATCGCGCGACACGGAGAAATATCCTCTCCAACCGCCTGGTGATGATCGCACGCGTGGACTCTCGCCTGGCGCTGCGCCATCCTCGCGATCTATTGAAGCCCGAGGTTAAAAGGATCGTGCTCGCGCAGCCGGACAGCGTCCCGGCGGGAATTTATGCGAGAAAATTCCTGCAAGCGGAAGGTCTATGGAGCGGAGTAGCGCCGAAAGTTGTGCCGGTGCTCGACGTCCGCGCGACGCTCGCCGCCGTCGAGTCGGGAAACGTAGACGCAGGCTTCGTTTATAAAACGGACGCAGCCATCTCGAGGAAAATAAAAGTTCTTTATGAGGTGCCGTCGGACAAAGGACCCAAAATTGTCTACCCGATAGCTGTAACCGCCAATTCCAAAGTTAAACCGGCCGCGGCCGATTTCATCGCCTACTTCGCCGGCGCGAATGCAAAATCAACATTGACGAAGTACGGTTTTATCGTTTTGGAATGAAATTCAGCGAGGGACTATGTCCGCGGAGATCTGGCACATAACCGTTTTCTCTCTGCTGGTGGCGCTGGCAAGCACGGCGTTAATTCTTCCGTTCGCGATTTTTATCGCCTGGCTTTTGGCGCGAAAAACATGGCCGGGAAAATCGATTGTAGAGACCGTCGTGATGCTGCCGCTGGTGATGCCCCCCGTCGCCACAGGACTTATCCTCTTAAAAATATTCGGCCGAAGGGGGCCCGTCGGGGGATGGCTTTACGATCGCGGTATCGAGATCCTATTTACTTGGAAGGGCGTCCTGCTCGCAATGGCGGTCATGTCCTTTCCGCTGCTTGTTCGCTCGGCGCGGAGCGCCTTCGCGGAGGTGAATCCGCGTCTGGAACTGATCGCCGCGACGTTGGGTGCGGCGAATCCGCGAATATTTTTCGCGGTTACGTTGCCGCTCGCCTGGCGCGGCGTTATCGCGGGCTGCTTGCTTGCCTATTCACGCGCGCTCGGAGAGTTCGGCGCGACGATCATGGTCGCCGGAAATATCCCCGGCCGGACGCAGACCCTGTCGCTCGCGATTTTCAGCTTCGTCCAGCTGGGCGAGGATGCCGAGGCGTTCGCTTTATTGGGGATAACCTTTGTGCTCGCGTTTGCCGCCGTGGCGCTGTCGGAGCGCCTTGCCCGAACGAAAGTAACGGTCTAACGCATGCAGCTCAAATGCCGCATTCCGCTGTCCGATTTTCTCCTCGACATCGATCTTGCATTGACTTCTCGAGTCGCGGCGATCTTTGGTCCGTCGGGTGCCGGTAAGACCTCGCTGCTCGAAGCGGTGGCCGGATTGCGGAAGATAGAAACCGGTGAAATCGAGATCGCCGGCCGGACGCTGTTTTCATCGGCGAAAAAAATCGATCTGCCGCCGCGTGAGCGCGCGATCGGCTATGTCCCGCAGGACCCGACGCTTTTCCCCCATCTCTCGGTCAAAGACAATATACTATTCGGTGCGCATGGCGCCGGCTTGCACGATGGCCGAGCGGAAATTGCTATAGATCAGGTCGTTCGGCTTCTCGAAATTGCTTCCTTGCTCGATCGTTCGGTTGACCGGATATCCGGCGGCGAAGCGCAAAGAATCGCGCTTGCGCGCGCGCTGCTTTCTCGGCCGCGGCTGCTTTTGCTGGACGAGCCGCTCGCATCGCTCGATATCGGACTCAAGGAGCGAATTCTTCCCTATCTTAAGCGGGTGCGCGACGAGCTCACGATTCCCATGATCTATGTCACGCACGATCCCGTGGAGGTTTTGTCGCTGGCGGACTGGGTCATCATACTGAACCAAGGACGGGTCGCCGCCGAAGGCGTGCCCCAGGACGTTTTCACATCCCGCGCGGTTTTGGCGGAGCTCGATCGCGACCAGCTCGAAAACGTCTTCGATGCCGTTCTCGTCGATTCGAGCAGTAAAGACGGCCGGAGCCGCGTCAGGCTCGCGAGCGGAGTTGAAATTTTTATTCCGTATACCGCGCGTGAGCGCGGCAGCGCCTTACAGGTCGGTATCCGTGCCGACGACATCTTAGTGGCGATTCAGCGGCCGGAAGGGCTGTCCGCCGGAAATGTTATCGCAGGGACGGTCCGCCGGATGGAATCTCTCCCCGGGCAGGTGATATTGCGCGTCGATGCCGGGTCCGCCTTCTATGTTCGGCTTACGCCTCCGGCCGTAGAACGGCTGCGGCTGGCCGTCGGGTCAAACGTTTTTCTTGTAATAAAAACAAGATCTTGCGTCGTTTTTTAACACAGGTAGGCCAGATTCGGGTATTGACACTAGCCGTGTAAATCAGTATCCTGGGCGGCAATTATGCGCGCCCGGCGGCAATTTATTTTACTAACTGCATTCGGCCTTGGACTCTTGATCCTTGCCGGCGAGTTGCGTGCCGAGATGTATCAGTGCTCCGAACCCGACGGGGCGGTCACATTCACCAACACCCCGGTCCGGCCCGGCTGCCGTCTGCTGGGTGGCAGGCGTGAGCGCCTCCCGCTTTCAGCACCATCCGGCGATCCCAGGCAATACGATGACCTTATTTCCGCCTCATCGGAACGCTACGGTGTTGACCCGGCATTGGTTCGCGCCGTCGTTAAGGCCGAATCGAACTTTAACGAGGTCGCCCGGTCACGCAAGGGAGCGCAGGGGCTAATGCAGCTCATGCCCGAAACGGCTCGGCTCTACAACATCGCCGACGCCTTTAATCCCTCTGAGAACATTGAGGCCGGCGTCCAGCACTTAAGGCTGCTCATTGATCGCTATCGCGGCGATCTTCAGCTTGCTCTGGCCGCTTATAATGCCGGCATCCAGGCGGTCGAGAAATACGGTGGGATTCCGCCTTTCGCCGAAACCAAAGAATACGTCAAGCGGGTATTGGGTTTTCATCAGCGCTATACTTCAACCGGACAGCTCGCAGTCGTACAACGGCAGTAACAGCGGCCCTCCGTGTGGACGCTGCCGAACCTTTTAAG
Organism: Verrucomicrobiia bacterium; assembly: GCA_035495775.1. Lineage (GTDB taxonomy): Bacteria > Desulfobacterota > Binatia > UBA9968 > UBA9968 > JAJPJQ01. The sequence continues at coordinate 6,789 of DATJFG010000103.1, forward strand.
CCTCTTTCGCATCGCCGTTATCCCGTTTCTCGTCTACCTGTTAACTTTTAGCGAGCCCGACACGGCGCTGCTCGCGGCCTTTTTATTTATACTGGCGACTCTAACGGACGCTTTCGACGGCTATCTGGCGCGGCGGCATCGCTCGGTCTCCGATATCGGGCGGATTCTCGATCCGGTCGCCGACAAACTCCTCATCATTTCAACGCTGATCATGCTCGCCGCGCTCGACCGCCAACCGGGTGTGCCCGCTTGGCTCGTGGTCATCGTCGTCGCGCGCGAGGTGGCGGTCACCGTGCTGCGGGGCATTGCGCTCACCGAAGGGATCGTCATGGAGGCGGAGGAGTTGGGGAAATATAAATTCGTGCTTCAGAGCTTTGCAATAGTGGGACTCTTGATCCATTACGACTATTTTGGCATCGACTTCTATGCCGCCGGCATGTACTTTCTCGTTATCTCGACCGCGATCGCGCTGTGGTCGGGCGTGAATTATCACATCCGGTTCTTCCGGCGCTTCCGGAGTACGGCGGCGACGTAAAGAACGCACTAGCGAAATTGACATCGCCGAGACCATCGGCTATTGTTTTAAACCATGCGGGTGTAGCTCAGTTGGCTAGAGCGTATGCTTGCCAAGCATAAGGTCGCCGGTTCGACCCCGGTCACCCGCTCCAGATAAAAAAAGGCCCCGGAATTCTCCGGGGCCTTTTTGTTTTTGTGAGCGCCTGCGAAATTACGCCGCGTGGGCGGCGCGCAGACTGCAGAACTCTTCGTAGTCGATGAGCTCGTTGATCGTCCGCTTCTCGCCGCACATCGGGCAAGCCGGATCGCGCTGGAGATTGAGCGTATTGATCTCGTTCGTCAGCGTATTGAAGCACAGGAGCTTCCCGACGAGTGTTTCACCCTTGCCGAGGATGAGCTTGATCGCCTCCAATGCCTGAATCGTTCCGATGAGTCCCGGCAGGACGCCCAAGACGCCGGCCTCGGCGCAGGACGGCGCCATATCCGCCGGCGGCGGCTCTGGATAAAGGCACCGGTAGCAGGGCCCTTTACCGGGGTAAAAGACCGTCGCCTGGCCTTCGAACTGAAAGATGCTCCCGTGCACATTGGGCTTTCCGGTGAGCACGCACGCGTCGTTGACGAGATAGCGCGTCGGAAAGTTGTCGCAGCCGTCGACGATAATGTCGTAATCCTTGATGATCTCCATGATGTTCTTCGAAGTGAGCTTTTCCTGGTACGGAATCACCTTGACGTCGGGGTTGAGCCCTTCAAGTGTCAGTTTTGCCGATTCTACCTTCGGCATCCCGATGCGATTATTGGTATGCAGAATCTGCCGCTGCAGATTAGAGAGATCCACGACGTCGTTGTCGATGATGCCGAGCGTCCCAACACCTGCCGCCGCCAGGTAATAGGCCGAGGGCGATCCAAGCCCGCCGGCCCCGACCATCAGCACCTTAGCCTTTAAAAGCTTGGCTTGACCGATTTCGCCGACTTCCGGCAATAAAAAGTGGCGGCTGTAGCGCGTCGTCTGCTCTTGGGTGAACTGGTGGTCTTGGACCCACTTATACCCGGCGTTTTTCCACGCCCCATAGCCGCCGGACATCGATAAGACGTTCTGGTACCCCATTTCCTTGAGCGCCTTGGCCGCCAAGAGCGAGCGCACGCCGCCGGCGCAGTAGGCAATGATGGGCGTCGACTTCTCCGGCACCGTCGTCTCGACCTTGAGCTCGAGAAAGCCGCGCGGCAAGGATAGCGCGCCTTCGAGATGTCCCTCGCGGTATTCATCCTTCTCGCGGACGTCAAGGAGGAGGTGCTTGCCGTTATTCTGCAGCAAGTCCTTGGTTTCCTGAACCGAAACCTCTTTGACGTCCCTGCGCGCCTCGTCCATCAATTCCTTAAAACTCTTGGCCATCATTCCTCCCGGCTTGAGCCGTTCTTCCTGGACCTTCTAGGTCTAAGTTACACATCCGCCTGGCAAAAGTCAACTTTTACGACTAAACCGCTCGTAAAAGTTGAATAATATCAGCGAGGTATCCTAACCTCGATTTGGAGGCCATTGGGATCCTGACAAAAGAGCGTTGTCAGTTTTCCCGCGGCATCGCGATTCTCACGCAAAATCTTGATGCCTTTTGCGTTAAAGTCCTTGGCCACGGCCTCCACATCGTCGGTGACGAAGCCGTAGTGATGGACGCCGACACCGCCGTCCGACTCCATCAGTTGAAGCGGCGCTTCGCCGTCCATCTTGAGAAAGCAGAAGCCGTAGCCGGCCGCTCCCTTCCGAATCGGGGTCGGCTCACCACCGAAAAGGTTTTGGTAAAAGGCGATCGATTCTTTCAAGTTCTTGCAGAGAATAGCGACGTGTTCCAGTCGATAGCTCATCGGATTGCTCCTTTTTTGTCGTGATCGGCAAAGCTTAAAGCAAAGTGACCAGACGGTCAAATTGTCACCGAGCCTTCGGGTCGAGGAGATCTCTTAGACCATTGCCCAAGAAATTAAACGACAGGATCGTCAGAAAGATCGCCAGCGTCGGAAAAAAGATGATATGCGGATAGCTGCGCATCGCGCGCCAGCCGTCCTGCGCCAGCGTGCCCCAGCTCGTTCCCCAGTGGCTGTAAGGATCATTGATCCCGAGGCCGATGAAGCTGAGGGTCGATTCCGCCAGAATCGCCGCCGGAATACTGAAGGTCAGCGTGACGAGGAGCGGGGCGAAGATGTTGGGAAGGATGTGGAGCAGCAAAATCCGCGCGTGTGATGCGCCGGCCGCGCGCGCTCCTTCGACGAAGAGCAGCTCTTTTGTCTGCAGCACTTGGCCGCGAGCGACCCGGGCAAAGCGCACCCATGAGATGAATCCTAGTGCGATCAGAACGCCGGCGATGTTCCGGCCCAAAAATAAGGAAAGCAGCACGAAGATCAGGAGGTCCGGAAGCCCGTAGAAAATATCCACAATGCGCATGAGCAGATTGTCGACGGTACCGCCGGCATAGCCCGACACGAGGCCGTAAAGCGTGCCGACGAAGAGGGCCAGCAGCGCCGTGCAGACGCCGACGGTCAACGAAACGCGCGCTCCGAAAAGAATCCGCGTCAAAAGATCCCGGCCCAGCTCGTCGGTGCCGAGCCAATGGTCATGGCTCGGTGCTTCGAGGATGCGCTGTTCCTCGAAGCCGCCCGGCGGATAAGGCGAGAGCGCCGGCGCGAAAAAACCCACTATTGTGACCAGCACGATGAAGATAAAGCTCAACAAGAATGCCGGGCTGCGGCTGAATTGTGTTCGCAGGGCATTTCGCATACCGCCTCAGCGACTTCGCATGCGAGGATCGACGACGGAATAAAGAACATCGACTGTAAGATTGGCGCAGACGAGAATCGCCGTATAAACGAGCGTCACCCCCATGACCAGCGGATAGTCGCGGTCGGTCACGGCGGTAATAAAGAATCGGCCCATGCCGGGAATCGCGAAGACGTATTCCACGACGAACGAGCCCGCAACGAGAATGGCAAAGAGAGGGCCGAGCAGTGTCAGCACCGGGATGAGCGAGTTCCGGAGCGCGTGCTTGAACAGCACCAGCGACTCGCGCACGCCTTTGGCGCGCGCCGTGCGGATGAAGTCCGCGCCCAGCGTCTCGAGCAGCGAAGAGCGCAGCAGATAAGTCAACTGCGCGCACGGCATGGCGCCGAGCGTCACCGCCGGCAGCAAGGCGCTGCCGGGAGTGCCCCAGCGCGCCTGAAACCAGCCGAGCCTGAGAGAAAAGATCCAGATCAAAAGCGCGCCGAGAATGAAATTCGGCAGGGAAATGCCGAGAGTCGCTAAGAGGACGCAGGCGCGATCGATCCAGCGGTCGTGCCATGCGGCCGCGGCGACGCCCAGCGGCAAACATAACGCCAGCGCGAGCGCCAGCGCGATGACTCCGAGAAAGATCGATGCGGGCACCGTATCCGCGACGATGTCGGCCACGGTGCGATCGATATACTTATAGGAAGGCCCGAGATCGCCGGAAGCCAAGCCTTTGAGATAGCGTGCGTATTGCGCGAGAAAGGGCTCGTCGAGATGATATTTGGCCTCGATATTCGCCATCACCTCCGGCGGCAGCCGCCGCTCGCGGTCGAACGGTCCGCCGGGAAGAACGCGCAACAGCGCGAAGGTGAGCGTCGCCACCGCCCAAAGAACGGCGAGACCGAAGGCGAGACGTCTCAATAAAAAACGCGCCATGAGCGAGTCAGGAACTCGAGACGAAACGTTGGTTCACTTTTCGCCGCCGCCCGGCTTGAGCTGCACGTGCGACAGCAACATGCGTCCCATCGAATTGTATTCGACGCCGGTATAGCGCGGATTCAACAGCGTGCTTTCAGTCACCGCAAATAGCGGCACGATCGGGACATCCTGTTCGCAGAGGATACGCTGCGCTTCGTCATAGAGGCGAACGCGCTTCCGCTCGTCCAATTCGCGCCCGGCCTGCTCGAGGATCTGATCGTAGCGTGAATTCTTCCAGCGGCCGTAATTTTGCGGGCTGTACGAGGCGAAAAGTTTGACGAAATTGTCCGGATCGGGGTAGTCCGCTCCCCAGCCCGCACGGAAGACTGGGGACGGATCTGTGAGCAGCCGGTTGAGATAAACTTTCCATTCCTGATTTTCCAATCGCACCAATACGCCGAGGTTGCGCTGCCACATGCCCTGAACCGCTTCGGCTACGATCTTGTTGTTGTCTCTCGTATTGTAAGTGAGCGTGACCTGCGGAAAGCCTTTCCCTTCGGGAAACCCCGCTTCGCGCAAAAGCCGCCGAGCCTCGGGCGGATTGTACACGAGGCCGATCTTGGGATTGTGCGCGAGCATGCCGGGAGGAATCCAGGACGTCGCCGGGATCTCGCCTCCGCGCAAGAGCTTGGGGAAAACGCTGCGGTCGATCGCCATTGCGAACGCCTTGCGAACGCGCGGATCGTTGAACGGTTTGCGATCGACGGCGAAGCCGTAATACTCGCCGCGTAGCTGGGGCACGTATTGAAAGCCGGGGAGCTTGGAGAGGCGGGGCTTTTCAAGAATCGGGATGCTGTCCTTGTCGAGAAAATCGATCTGGCCCTGCTCGTACATCGCCAGCGCCGTGGTCATTTCAGTGACCATCAACATTTCGACTTTCTCGATCGCCGGCTTGCCGAGAAAAAAATGCGGATTGGCCTTGAGCTGAATCTCGTTTTCGTGTTTCCACAACGTCAGCAGGAACGGGCCGTTGGTGACGATGTTCTCGGGATCAGTCCATTTCGTGCCGTATTTCTCGATCACATCGCGCCGCTGCGGATAGGTGATCTCAAAAGTGCTGAGCGCGAGAAAATAAGGGGCCGGGTGTTTCAGCCGGACTTCGAGAGTCGTATCGTCGACCGCCTGTACTCCAACGTCGCTCTCATCGATCTTGCCTTGGTGAAACTCTTCGGCGTTGACGATGTCGAATAGACTATAGGCGTACTCCGACGCCGTTTTCGGATTCAGCAGGCGCTTCCAGGAATATTCGAAGTCGCCGGCGACGACCTTTTTGCCGTCGCTCCACGCGACATCCTCCCTCAAGTGAAACACGAGCTTTTTCCCGCCGTCCAGGACGTCCCATGACTTCGCGATCACGGGCGCCGGTTTCAGGTTCTTATCGAACTCAGTGAGGCCGACCATGAGATTCGCGATCACGTTGAAAGAAACATGATCGGTGGCGAGCGACCAGTCGAGGCTCGGTGGTTCGGTGCCGAGGTTGACGCGGAAAGTCTGGCCGTCGCCGTGTCCCGAAGAGCGCTGGCAGGAAAATAAAATGATGAACGACAGGAGTGAAGGAATCCACCGCCGAAAAGATTTTCCGAGTTGAAATGTCAAGGGAATAGCGCTTGCGTCGGGATTGGTTTGCCGATATTACTACCGCAAGCCCTGCGTATCTTCAAGCGAAAAGGAACCAGCATGAACGCGCGTGAACTGCTCAAAAAACATGTCGTCGTCGAAGGCCATCGTGACGTTTACGAACAGCTTTACCGGAAATCCGTCGGTGAGGAATCGCCGATCCGCGACGCCATCGCGCCGCGGCTCATCCGCGACGGCATCAACGTCTGCGTGTATGCCATCAGCGGCGATTCTTATTCCCATTCGCAGAATACCGGCCGCTATCTCGACACCGCGCTCGAGAACATCGATATGTTCCTCGAGGAGGCGCCACGCTCCGAAGGGATGATCGGTATGGTTCGGACGCGCGGCGATCTGCCCGACAAGGTTCATCCGGGGCAGGTCTCGTTCATCCTGCACTTTGAAGGCGGCATGCCGCTCGAAGGGAGCATCCACCAGCTCAGAAACTTTTATCGTCTCGGGCTGCGCTCGATGCAGCTCACCTGGAATTTTCGCAACGAGCTCGGCGACGGCGTCTGGGAAAACCGCACCAAGGGCGGCCTCACGAATTTCGGCGTCGAGGTGATCAAGGAGATGAATCGCCTCGGCATGATCGTCGACCTCGCGCACATGAACCGGGAAGGCTTTTTCCAGGCGCTCGAGGTCGCTAGCGCGCCGCTCATCGTGAGCCATGCCAACGCCTGCGGCATGCTCGACAATCCGCGCAACCTCGCCGACGATCAGATCAAGGCGATCGCGGATCAGGGCGGCCTCGTCGGCATCCTGGCCCTGCCGGAGCGCGTGGCCAAGAAGGACGCGACGATCGACGACCTGCTGAAGCATATCGATTACATGATCAACCTCGCCGGTATCGAGCACATCGCGCTCGGCATGGACTTCATCAAGTACGACGGGCCGCGCACGCTGAAAGACCGGCATCATCCGCTGCACGAGCGTGAATATGTCAAGGGTTTCGAGGAGATCGAGGATCTGCCCAATCTCATCGAGCGGCTCGACAAGAACGGCTACAAGGAGAGCGATATCGCTCTCATCCTGGGCGGCAATTATTTACGCGTGCTGAAGACGATCCTGCCTGAGCATTCCATCATCTGAAGGAGGAGACGCCGTGCGCCGATTGAGCCTGCCGATCCTTTTTTTAATTCTGTTCTTCGCCGTGCCGCCGCTGGCAAGCGCGCGTATCGTCGTCGGCCTGTCGTCCGTAAACATCGCCTTCCTGCCCGTCTACGTCACGCAGGAAAAGGGATTTTTCAAAGACGAAGGGCTCGACGTCATCTTCGTCATGTTCAACGCCGGCTCGACGAACATCCAGGCGCTCGCCGGCGGCGACGTTCAGATCATGGGCAGCGCCTTTGTCGAAACGATCGGTGGGCGAGCGAGCGGCATCGTCGACGTGAAGAATTTCTGGGGCATCAGCAACATCATGCCGTTCCAGCTCTACTCCCATCCCAACTTCAAATCCATGAAGGACGCGAAGGGAAAGCGCTTCGCGATCAGCCGTTTCGGCTCGCTGACGGATTATCTCACCCGGGCGACCGTCCAGCATTTCGGAGTCAATCCGAAAGACGTCACGATTCTGCAAATCGGGAGCACACCGGCGCGCTTTGCGGCGCTCGAGGCCGGCGGCGTCGATGCGAGCATCGTCTGGTTCCCGGTCACCGAGATCGCTAAAGCAAAAGGTTACAACAAGCTTTTCGATCTGAAGGAGATCTTCCCGCAGTGGCCGTACGAGACTTTCGCCGCGCGCGAATCCTGGCTCGCGCGCGAGAAAGATCAGGTCACGAAGTTTCTGCGCGCATACCAACGCGGCGTTCGTCATACCCTACAAAATAAGGACGACGCTGTCAGGGCGATTCGCAAGTACGTCAAAATGGACCCGGTCATGGCGCCGGCGGGATATGACGAATACCGCGAATCTTTTCCCGTCAACGGAGAAATCGCGGAGAAGCCCGTTCCGCAAGTCATTCAAGAAGAATTCGACGCCGGCCGAATCAAGCGCAAGTTTGCGCTCGACGAGCTGATCGACAAGTCGTTCATGAAAGCGCTGGGCGGAAAATAAAATGAAATAAGAGGTAAGAACCATGATTATCGATCTAGATTCCCATCTCCGCGATGGTTATTTCCTGGATGAAATTTATAAGCTCGAAGGCACGTACGCCAAGCTCACGCCGGTGCCGATTGGCAACGGGCAGGGCCACAACAAGAAGTTCATCCACTCGCTCGACCCGATCAGCCCGCAGGGGCGCGCGGCGCACAGTCATCCCTACATTTATGATTCGAATTTCGGCTGGCGCGGTGGTGAGATCGCCGCGCGCCAGGTCGCCGGTTACGACATGCAGGCGCGCCGGGAAGGCGTTAAGAAAGAGGGAATCCAAAAGCAGATCATCTTCCCGACCCAGATCAGCATCGCGACGCAGAACATCGGTCCGCTCGGCGCCCAGCTCGCGCGCTGCTACAACAACTGGGTGGCCAAACTCGTCAAAGGCAACGAGGACCTCTTCCTGCCGTGCGCGATGGCGCCTGCGGGCTGCCCGGAGGCGATGGCGCCCGAGCTCACCCGAGCGGTGAAAGAATTGGGCTTCAAGGCCGGCCATCTGGTCCCGTACTGCGGCACGCGCAACCTCGACAGCACGGACTATTATCCCTATTATCAGGCGGCTGAGGATCTCAACGTTCCGCTCTTCTGCCATCCCAACAGCAACGGCGATCTGGTCGACCGGTTCGATAATTTTTTCAAGACCCACGTCCTCGGCCGGCCGATGAACTGCACGCCGGCGCTGATCGCGCTCGTTCTCGGCGGCATCTTCGAGAAATTTCCCAAGCTCAAGGTCGTCTTCTTCGAGTGCAGCGCGGAGTTTCCGCTCTATTGGATGCACCGGATGGACGACGACTGGGAGTGGGCGCAGGACTTCCCGCAGCTCAAAGGCGCGCTCAAGATGGCCCCGTCGGAATACGTCCGGCGGAACTGCTACTTTACTTGCGAGGCGGACGAGAAGGACTTCGCGCGGCCGATCGCCGAAGTGGGCGAAGATCATATTCTCATGGCCACAGATTATCCGCACTTCGACTCCGAGTACCCGCACACGGTTTCGGACATCCGGGCGCGCAACGACATCACGGCGAAGCAGAAGGAGAAGATCCTCGGAGAGAACGCCGCGCGCCTGTTAAACCTCTAATCGGAACGAACGATGCGCCCGGCGCTCGCGATCATTTGCGCCTTTCTGGTGTTCTTTGCCGCGGAGGTTCGCGCGGCCTCGGCGCCGACGAAGGTCGTCATCGCTCATGCGGCGATGAACGCCCGCGTCGCGCCGCTCTGGATCGCCGAGGATAACGGGTTCTTCGCGAAGTACGGCGTGCCCGTCAGCACGATTTTCATCCGACAGGCCCCGATCCTGGTCGCGGCGCTCACTGCCGGAGACGTGAAGATCGGCTACACCGGCGGCAGCTCGGTCTTGGCGGCCGTCATGGGCGGCGCCGATCTCAAGATGATCGCCACGCTCACCAACAAGCTCGGCTACGATCTCGTCGCTGCGCCGTCGGTTAAGAGTCCCAAGGACCTTCGCGGAAAACGCTTCGGGGTTCAGAGCATCGGCGGGACGCTGTGGATGGCCGGGATGCTAGGCCTCGAGCACGTCGGCATCGATCCCGTGCGCGACGATGTCAAGGTTCTCGTCATCGGCGATCAGACGGTTTTGGCGCAGGCCTTGGAAGCGGGACACGTCGATGCGACGGTATTGGACGGGGTGTTCAGCAGGAAGCTCAAGCAGAAAGGCTTCACGATCCTAAGCGAGCTCTACGACAGCGGGATTCCATTCTCCGGCCAGGCCCTGGTCGTGAGAGCGCCGTATCTTCAAGAGCAGCGCGCGACGTTGGAAAATGTTCTTAAAGGGCTGCTCGAAGGAATCGCCTTCACTCTCGCCCCCAAAAACAAGGCGCAGGTCATCGCCACGATCACGAGGAGGCTCAAACTCTCCGATGCGGCGGTGGCGGAGGAAGGCTATGCCGATATCATCAAAAACACGGACCGAAAGCCTTATCCCGGCCCCGACGGTCTGCGCAATATCCAGCGCTTCATGAAGCTGCGTACGCCCGCCGCCGAGAAGATCAAGCTCGACGAGGTGATCGACGATCGCATTCTCAAATCGCTGGAGCAGAGCGGGTTTATTGCGCGGCTCTACGAGAGCTACGGCGTCAAGAACTGAAGAGGAGAGACACGTGTACATCGACGGCGATACGCATTACTGGCCGGTGCGCTTCATCGACCGCGTCACGCATCCCGGCCGCGGGCATGTGGAGATCAAGGACGACAACGGCAAATATATTCGTTTCGGCGAGCGCGTCGCGGGGAAGATCGCGACCTACTATCGAGACGGCAACGTGGTGCACTCGTTTAAAGAGGGCAGGTGGAACCTCGACATCCGGCGCGAGTACATGAAGCGCGACGGCTTCGACCGCCAGGTGCTGATTCCCGACAACCGGCAGCTCATCTATGAGCTCGACCCCGAGCTCGGACGCCAGCTCGCCCGAGCGTATAATGATACGGTGGCCGAGGACATTGAAGGCCACGACGAATTCATCGGCGTTGCCTGGGTCTATCTGCCGGATGTTAAAGAGGCGGTGCGGGAAATTAGAAGGTCCGTCGAAGATCTGGGCCTCAAAGCGGTCAAACTTTCAGGCGGCTATGAAGACGGAGATCTCGACTCGGAAGTTCTCTGGCCGTTCTACGAAGAGATCGAGCGGCTCGGCATTCCAGTCTTGGTCCATCCCGGCGCGCGCGTCTACGAGCACCAGCACAGCCACCCTTGGCTCATCGGCAGCGAACGGTACGAAGGCTTCCCGCTATTTCCGACCGCGCTCGGCTTTCCGCTCACCTACATGGTCACGGCGGCACGGCTCATTTTCAGCGGCGTGCTCGATCGCTTTCCGTCCATACGATTCGCTTTCTTTGAAGGCGGCATCGGCTGGGTTCCGTGGCTGATGGCAACACTCGATCACCACGTTCCCTCCGAAGCGCCCGTCTCGACGGCCGTCAAGCAGTTCTTTAAAGGTGAAAACAAGCTCAAGAAAGCGCCGAGCGAGTATTTCCGTCACTTTTACATGGCGGCCGTCGCATGGGAGACCTATCTCCCGGAGATCGTGAAAGTCTGGCCGGATCACAACATCATCATCGGCAGCGATTTCGATCACGGCGATGCGATCTCGACCTGGCCGAACACAGTCAAGCCGATCAAGGCGATGGCCGGGCTGGCGGAGGCGGAAAAGGAAAAGATTCTCGGCGGCAACCTCATGCGCCTGTTCAAAATGAACGGCGCGACCGCGGCGTAGTTTTCTTTTATTGACCCAGGGAGCATTTGCATGGCGAAAAGTTTGAGAACGTTTTTGGACGATTGCCGACGCGAGATTCCCAATGAGATCGTGCACATTGGGAAGGAAGTGGACCCGGCCAACTACGACGTGACCGCCATCATCAAGCATCTCGGCGCGCAGAAGAAATTTCCCATTCTCGTTTTCGACAAGCCGAGAAATCTCCATGGGAAGCCGACGAGCGAATTCAAGCTCGTGATGAACTGTGAGATATCGCAGCGAAAAACGCAGATCGCGCTCGGCGTTCCGAAGGAGATGACGCG
>DATJFG010000104.1:0-15230 GCA_035495775.1 Verrucomicrobiia bacterium
TCACTTCGAAGGTCTTACCGCTGTTTTTGGGAATGATCGTTTCGCTCTGCGCCATGTTCCCGCCTCCCGTTGTTTTAGCACCCTCATATGTCATCCGATTTCGACGATCAAGCGCGCGGCGATGATTGAGACCATCAATGATTTCAGATGTATTGACACGTCTTATTCGATGATAGAGAATGCGCGCGATTCATGGAACCGACCCGCCACGGCGCCCACGCCGGCACAGACGAGCTCGTCATCCGCATCGAGGGCGTGAGCAAGGCGTTTCAGACCCCCGACCGCGGCCGCATGACCGCGTTGGAAAACATCAGCTTGAATATCCCCTATGGGGAATTTATTACGATCGTAGGACCGTCGGGCTGCGGCAAATCGACGCTGCTGAAGCTCATCGCCGGGCTGACGCCGATCTCCGGCGGCCGGATACTCTATCAGGGCGCGGAAGTGCGGGACCTTAACACCAAAGTCGGCTACGTGCCGCAGGAGAGCAAGCTCTTTCCCTGGCTCACGCTGGAGGAAAACGTCGCCTTCGGTCTCGATTCCAAGCGCTATTCGCGCGCGGAGCGCGAGCGGCAGCTCGAGCATTTCATCGCCCTTGCCGGCCTCTCGGGCTTTGAAAAATATTATCCGGCGCAGCTCTCCGGAGGCATGAGCAAGCGCGCCTCGATCATCCGCGCTCTCGCCTATGAGCCGCCCGTGATCCTGATGGACGAGCCGTTCGGCCCGCTCGACGCGCAGACCCGCATGGTGCTCCAGGACGAGTTGTTGAAGATCTGGGAGCAGAAGCGCCAGACGATTCTGTTTGTCACGCACGACCTGGTCGAAGCGGTCGCGCTCGCCGACCGCGTGGTGGTCATGACGCACCGTCCGGCGCACATCAAGGACGTGATCGAGGTGCCGATGAAGCGGCCGCGCAATATTTTCGAAATCCACCGCCAGGAGGGCTTCGACGAGGCGTACGGCCGCCTCTGGAACATCTTCCGCCACGAGCTCGACATTCGGGCGCATTGAGAAAGCGATGACGATCGAAGCGACGACCAGCGATCGGGGGAAAGAGGCGGAGCGGAGAGGCCTCATCTCCAAGCGCCGCATCTGGATCGTCCTACTGCGCGTCGCGATCGTGGGCGGATTTTTTCTCCTCTGGGAAATCGCATCGGAGCGATGGATCGAGGCGTTCCTCATCAGCAGCCCGAGCCGGATCGTGACCTCGATGATCGCCGGCTTCCGGTCCGGCGAACTCATCCAGCACTCCTGGGTCACGTTGCAAGAGATCGCGATCGGCTTTCCGATAGGCGTGATCCTCGGAATCGGACTGGGATATGCCTTCGGACGGAGCCGCCTTCTCGCCGAGATCTTCGAGCCGATCATCACCGCCCTCAACGGCATACCGCGCACGGCGCTCGCGCCGCTCTTCATCGTCTGGCTCGGCATCGGCGTCTGGTCGAAGGTCGGCGTCGTCTTCCTGCTCACCTTCTTCCTGAACTTCTTCAACACCTATGCCGGCATGCGCCAGCTCGACCAGGAGTACGTCGACCTCGCCCGTCTCATGGGCGCGCGCGGATGGCGGCTAACGTTCCGCGTCATCCTGCCAGCGATTTCGCCTTATGTCTTTACCGGCATCCGCACCAGCATCCCTTTCGCGGTGATCGGCGCGATCGTCGGCGAATTCGTCGCGGCGACCGAAGGCGTCGGCTTTTTTATCCGGCAAGCCGCCGGGCTTTTCCGCACCGCCGACGTGTTCGTCGGCATTATCGTACTCATGATCATGGTCATCATCATGGACAAGATCGCGGAGCTAATCGAACGCCGCGCCCTCCAATGGCAGGCGCATACCGAACATGTCACCATCCAAGGCTGAGAGGAGAGGCTTATGAAAAACCACAGGCTCGGAACGATCATCGTCTTCGCGCTGCTCGCGGCCTTCGGGCCGGCGTCGGCGGGAAACGCGCAGCAAAAGGATATGCCGGAAGTGAGCCTCCTAACGGCCGTGCCGAACTTTGCCTTCGGCGCAATCTGGGTAGCCGAGCAGCTTAAATACTTCGAAGAGGAAGGAGTGCGCGTCAAGATAACGCCTTCCCCCAGCGGCTCAGTTTGTTTGAACGCCGTGGTCGGACGCTCAATCAATTTCTGCGCTTCGACATCCGAGGGTCTGGTGCTGGCGCGCGTCGAAGGCGCGCCGGTGATGGCCATCCAGGCGCACAACCGCGCGATGACACTGAGCGTGGTGCTGCGGAAGCCGATCGTGGAGAAAATGGGCCTCACGCGCGATAGCCCCATCGACGCGCGGATCAGAGCGCTGACGCAACTTGGGACTATCGGCGCCACAGGGCCGGGGGCGGCCTCCGAGCAAATATTTAAATTCCTGGTGAAAAAAGCGGGCGCTATCGCGACCATACTCAAGTTCGTGTACATCGGCGCGCCCGAGCTTCCCGCGGCATTGATGAACAACGTAATCGACGCCTACGCACTCTCCCCGCCATCGGCCGAAGTCACGGAACCGAGCGGCAAAGGCTACGTATTGATTCCACTGGGGAAGGGAGAAGTGCCGGAATTGACCGATTACCCCTACGAAGTCCTCATGGTGCGGCCGGACTACGTGGAGGCAAATCCAAAGATCGCCATGGCGGTGTCGCGGGCAATTTCGCGCGGCGGCGCATTGTTTCACACCGATTTGGAAGCAGCCAAGGTGGCGCTGCGCAACCATCGGTTATACAATAAAGAAAAACTACCCGACGATGTTTTTAATCTCTCTTTCAATACGGTCGTCAAAGCTATGCCACGCTGGGGAACCATGAGCGCCGCAGGCTGGCAAAAGGTCATAAACTTTTCAACGGGCGCGGGCATCGTTCGAGATCTGGCCAAGGCGCCTTCAAGTAAAGAAGGCGTTCTTTGGACGAACAAGTACGTCGGCAAACAGCAATAAACAGTTTCTAGTTCCCCATTTTTGCTTGAAACCTGAAACTCGAAACTATCTCACTTTCGCGGCGAGGGAGTCGTAGCTGATTCCCGCGCCGTTATCCTGGCTCACGGGGTAGCCTAAACCCGCCCAGCCCTCGGCGATCACTTCGCCGGAAGGCGAGCGAATGCCGCCGAAGCCACCCTGCACGCTGGAGACATCGTTGTAACCCGCCTCCTCCAGAAGGCGCGCGGCGGCGTCGGCGCGCGGCCCCACCTGGCAGCCGACGATGATCTTTTTATCTTTCGGAAAGTGCCCCTCGACGACGCGCACGAACTCTTCGTTCAGCATCATGCCGCGGCCGGTGTTGGGGAATGCAACCGGTATGTTGACAGCCCCTTGCGGATGGCCGGCGGTGAATTCGCGCACCGTGCGGACATCGATGTAAATCGAATCGGAATTTTTTTCGAGGATGTCATGCGCGTCCTTTACCGAGATTTGCTTGAATGGCATAAAAACTCCTTGAGTTGGGAAGCTTTCAGCGTAGCCCTCACATCCCCACTATATTATACCCCGCGTCGACGTGAAGCACCTCCCCGGTCACCGCAGTGGCGAGGTCGCTCGCGAGGTAGAGCGCGGTGCGGCCGACCTCCTCGGCCTCGATGTTGCGCTTGAGCGGCGCGCGCTCGGCGGCGTAATGGAGCATGTCTTTGAACCCGGAGATGCCCGCCGCGGCGAGCGTCTTCACCGGCCCGGCCGAGATCGCGTTGACGCGAATGTTCTTCGGCCCGAGATCGTAGGCGAGATACCTGACGCTCGCCTCGAGAGCGGCCTTCGCAATCCCCATGACATTGTAATGGGGAATCACTTTCTCCGAGCCGAGGTAGGTGAGCGTAACGATCGAGCCGCCGCGCCCCTCCATCAATGCCGCCGCCTCGCGCGTAAGCGCGACCATGGAGTAGGCGCTCACATCGAGCGCCAGCTGGAAGCCGGCGCGGCTCGTCTCCACGAAAGGATTCGCGAGATCTTCCCGGTTGGCGAAGGCGATCGCGTGGATGAGAATGTCGAGGCCGCCCCACTCGGATTTGAGGGTCGCGAAGACTTTTTTGATCTCCTCGTCCTTGGTGACGTCGCACGGCAGGATGATCTTCGCGCCGATGCCTTCGGCGAGCGGGCGCACGCGCTTTTCCAGCACCTCGCCGGCATAGGTGAAGGCGAGCTCGGCGCCGGCGTCGTGAAGCGCTTCGGAGATCGCCCAGGCAATGCTGCGATCGTTGGCGACGCCGAAGATGACCCCTTTTTTACCGTCCAAAAGACCCATCTAAATCCTCCGCAGTTTACTTTTTTCTTTTAACTTCTTGTAGTCCCCGCTGCCACAGCGTCTCGCGCTCGCCGGCTTGCTTCGCCGACCAGCGCGCCAGCACGAAGAAGAGGTCGCTCAGGCGGTTGACGTATTGGATCGCCCATTCGCTCACCCGCTCAATTCGCGAAAGCCTCAGCAGATCGCGCTCGGCGCGGCGGCAGACGGTGCGGCATTGATGGAGAAACGATCCGACTTTCCCGCCGCCGGGCAGCACGAACGATTTGAGCGGCGCGAGCTCCTTCTGACATCGATCCATGACCGCCTCGAGACGCTTCACCTCGGCGGCGCCAAGGCGATACATGCTCGGGTATTCGGCGTCCTCGGGCGTCGCGAGCTCGCTGCCGAGATCGAAGAGCTCGTCCTGAATCTTCGCCAGCGTCTCGTCTAAAAATCGCCGCGGCCCGGCATTCCGCGATTCCTCGTTGAAGGCGCGCGCGAGGCCGACGATCGAATTGAGCTCGTCGATCGTCCCGTACGCCTCGATGCGGGGAGAATCCTTCGGCACGCGCCGCCCGCCGACGAGCGCCGTCTCGCCTTTATCGCCCGTGCGCGTGTAAACCCGCGTGATGCGAACCATGAGAACGCAGAACTAAATTTTCTTCGCGCTCCGCCAGTAAAAATAGGCCGGGATGCCGAGCCCGACGATGATTAGACCCCAGACCGTCTCCATCGGCTTGTGGCTGAGCGATCCCCAAACGATCCACAGATGCGCGAGAATGAAGACGATCGGCACGATCGGGTAGCCCCAGAGTCGGTACGGCCGCTTGAGGTCGGGACGCTTCCAGCGGAGCACGATGACCGAGCCGACGGTGAGCGCGGAAAAGAGCGTGATGATGACGCTGACGAAGGTAAAAAGCGTTCCGAACGTGCCCGTGAGAATGAGAAAGCAGGCCCACGCCGCCTGCAAGAGGATCGCGCTCACCGGGGTGCCGAAGGTCGGGTGGAGGCGGGCCAGCCCCTGAAAAAAGACGCCGTCGCGCGCCATCGCATAATAAATCCGCGGACCGAGCATCGTGACGACGTTCAAGGCGCCGAGCACCGATATCGTGATGAGCGCGGTGATCCAGGCGGAGGTCTGCCGGCCGAAGAGCGCCGTCGTCGCGACCTCGGAGACGCGAAGCGCGCCTTTCATCTCCGTCACCGGCACGCCGTAGATGTAGATGACGTTGATCGCGAGATAGAGACCGATGACGATGAGATTCGCCGCCAAGAGAGCGCGCGGCAGCGTTCTTTCCGGCTCTTTCACCTCGCCGGCGATGTAGATGATGGCGTTCCAGCCCGAATAGGCGAAGATCGCCGGGATAAAGGCGGCGCCGAAGACGCCGAAGTCGCCGATCTTCCCCCAGTCAAAAAGCGGCTTGAAGTGCGCCGTGTCGCCGCGGCCCCAAAAAACTCCCAGAACGATGATGGCGACGAGCGCGCCGATCTTGATGACGGTTAGAATATTCTGCGTCAGCGATCCCTGGCGGACGCCGAGGCAGTGCAAAGCTGAAATCAGGAGCACGACCACGATCGCAAAGATCACTCCCGGCGTCACGTCGATCGCCAATCCCGGCAGAGCGGCATGAAAGAGCGCGGCGTCGGAGCCCAGGATGGGAAAGAAAAACGCCATGAAGCCGGTGAAGCTCACGGCCAAAAACGCGATCGCGCCTGAAAACGTCACCAGAAATGACGACCAGCCCGATAGAAACCCCATGAGCTTGCCGTAGGCTTCGCGGATGTAGATGTAATCGCCGCCGGCGTACGGCAGGCTCGCCGACAACTCCGCGCAGGAGAGCGCGCCGGTAAGCGCCAGCACGCCGCCCAAGACCCATACCAGGAGCACTCCACCGGGGGTAGGCAGCGTCTCGGCGATCGCGCCGGTGGCGAAGAAAATCCCGCTGCCGATCATGTCGCCGCAGATGATCATCAGCGCGTCGAAAAGCCCCAACTGGCGCTTGAGTCCCGCGGCTTCCATGAGCGCACATTCATAACAGGTTCCGCCGCGCGCAGGCAAACGGCGGCGGGCGGCAACCGTCCTTTCTTCGAGCTAAAATCCATGGTAGAGATTGGCCACAACCCTGCTGAGGAAGAGGCCACCGCTTTGGAATGGAAAGATCCCGATATGTTCGAGCCGGCGGCCCACGGCAACAAACCGTTCGCCGTGCGCATCCCCTCGCTCGTCGTCAGCCGCGGGGCCGGCGACCAGATCAATTTCTTGACCGCGATGTGGTTTTCGCCGATGGGCGCCGAGCCCTCGCGCATGGTCGTCGCGATCCTCAAACGCACGCTCACCTACAAGCTCATTCTCGAGCGCGGCGAGTTCGTCATGAGCGCGCCGACGGACAAGATGATGGATGTCGTCGTTTTCGCCGGCTACGTCTCGGGCCGCGAGGTGGACAAGTGGCAGGCGGCTGGACTCACTCCGGTCAAGCCGTCAAAAGTCACCGTGCCGCTCATCGGCGAGGCGATCGGCAACGTCGAATATCGCCTAGTTCAGGTGATTCCTTTCGGGGACGAGATGGACCTCTTCGTCGGCGAAGTTTTGGCCACGCATATGCGCAAGGGATCGATGGAGGGAGAGCTGTTTCGCGAGGGCTCCGATCCGCTGCTCTATATGGGAACGAAGTACAATCCCGAAGGCAAAGCGCTGGGTAAATTCTTCACTCACATGGGCAAAGTCGAGCGCGCCAACTACGAATCTCCCTTGCTAAAGCAATACCTGAGCCGCCCGAAAGTAAAGAAAAAAGCGTGATCGCGCCGCTCTTGACAGAGGAGCCCGACCTCAATAGCTTGCGCTGTGTTCAGGTGAGGATTCGATGATTTCCCGCCGCATCGCGTTTTTTTATCGCTCGCAACTGTCGCGGTGTCGCCGCGTGCCAGGCCGCCGCGACGTCGAGCCGCTGTCGCCGAAGATGGACCAGACCAAGCTGAAGCTGCGCGTCGTGCCGCAGGAGACGGCGAAGCACTACGACGAACACGTCAAGGACTTTCGCGCGCTGTTCAGTCTCTAAGAGGAGGACACGAAGATGGCCAAGAAAATCCGGCGGGCTGCCTGCGCCTTCGCGGCGCTGATCGCGATCATCGCGGCCGCCGCCGCGCCGCTCTTCGCGCAGGCCGACCGCAGCGCCAAGCTGGCGGAGGGCGCGAAAAAGGAAGGCGTCGTCAATTACTACACCTCGATGAGCCTGGCGGAGTCCAAGCCCCTCGCCGACGAGTTCGAGAAACAGTATCCGTTCCTCAAGGTCGACGTGTTCCGAGCCAGCGGTGAGAAGATTTTGAACCGAGTCATGACCGAAACGCGCGCCGGCCGGTGGGACTTCGACGTTGCGAGCCTGAGCGAGATCGGCACATTCGTCGAGCAGAAGCTGATCGCCCCCTATGTCTCGACCGAGTCGAGCCACTACATCAACGAGCTGAAGGACCCGCAAGGCTACTGGTCGGCGATCTACATCAACTACATGGTCCCCGGCTATAACACGCGCATGGTCCCGGAGCGCGACGCGCCGAAGCGCTGGGAAGACTTGGTTGACTCCAAATGGAAGGGTAAAATCTCGATCGATCCAGAGGATTACCTGTGGTACATCACGATCGTATCGGCGTGGGGGCAGGAGCGGGCCGGCCGCTACATGCGCGCGCTCGCCAAGCAGGACATCCAGTGGCGCAAGGGACACTCGCTCATCTCTCAACTCATGTCCGCCGGCGAATTCCCGCTCGGTATCGTTTATGCCCACCGGACCGAATCGGACAAAAAGAAGGGCGCGCCGCTCGATTGGGTGAACACGGTCGATCCGATCGTGGTCACGCATCACGCGATCGGCATCGCCGCCAAGCCCAGACATCCGAACGCCGCGCGGCTTTTCGTCGACTTCGCTCTTTCCAGAAAAGCGCAAGAGCTCTTTCGATCGGCCAACCGGGTGCCGGCGCGGCGCGACGTCGATCCGCCCTCGCCCAAGATGGAGCAAAGCAAGCTCAAGCTCCGGCTCGTACCGCAAGACTCCTCGACGCGCTATAACGAATACGTAAAGGACTTCCGCGCCATCTTCGGCTTGTAAGACGGGAAGGAGAGCCCGATGAGCTGGAAAAAGATCGGAGCCGCCGCCTTTGCCCTGTGGGCGCTCCACGCGCTCGCCGCCGCTGCTGTTTTCGCCGCGGCCGCCCCTTTGCCGAAGCCAACGCAGGACGATCTCAAAAAACTGAAGCTCGATCCATCGATCCTCGCCGACCTCGACAAAGAGCTCACCGTGCCGCAGGCGTGGATCGACGGGGCGAAGAGGGAGAAGAAGCTGCGTATCTTTTCGACGTTCGATCCGCCGCAGGCGGAGGTCGTCATGCGCGCGTTCAAGGAGCGTTATCCCTACATCGCGATCGAGTACAATCGAGCAAGCCACGAGGACCGCGCCATCCGCACGCTCGTCGCCTATAAAAATAAAAAGAGCGTCACCGATATCTTGACCGGCCTCGGCGGCAGCTTCTTCATGTACCGCGAGATCGGCGCGATGGAGGATTTGAGAAACATCCCCAACTTCAAAAACAACCCGCCGGGCACGGTCGACCACGAGGGATACTGGGTCGGCATGCACAATCGCTATTGGTGCATGGCCTACAACACGAGACAGGTTAAGAAAGACGAGGTTCCCAAGAAGTGGGAGGATTTTCTTTCTATTCCCAAGTGGCGCAACGGCAATCTCGCGCTCGGCAACCGGCCGCAGCTGTGGGCGCTGCAGCTCTGGAAGGCGAAGGGCGAGAAATGGACGAAGGATTTTCTCACCAAGCTCTTCGCCGAAAACAAGCCTCAGCTACGCCGCGAGGGCATGAACGCCCTTCTCGAGCTCCTTGCCGCCGGAGAGTTCTACGGCAGCATTCCATCGGCGGAGTACCGGACCTACCAGAAGTCGCTCGACGGTGCGCCGGTGAGCTACGCCTGCCCCGAGCCGGTACCCGCGGCCGTGTCGGAAATGGCGATTCTCAAAGGATCGCCGAACATCAACGCGGCGCGACTGTTCATCAATTGGTTCTTGAGCAAAGAAGGACAGATCTCGCAGTACGTGGCCGACTACGCCCCGCCCGTTCATAAGGGACTCCAGCGCAAGGAATTACTCCCGTTCGCCGACCAAATTCTCGGCAAGGAGATCGCGTTTCGCGACCCCGCACTTGAACTCGAAGTCCAGCCGAAGCTGCTCGAAGCCTGGGACCAATTGTGGCTGAAAGCGGGCGGCCGGCGCCGCACCGGAAGTTGATGGGGGGAACGCTTCGCTTAAGTCTCTGGCAGCACGGGATCTTCCTCCTCGTCCTGTTTCTCGTGCTCGCGCCGCTTTCGTTTCTCGTCCTGGGGAGCTTCAGCACCGCGCGTCTGCCCGGCGATTTCTCGCTCGCCACGATGGGGCTCGTCAACTACATCAAGGTCTACGCCGACCCCGGGACCGTCGATCTGTTCATCAACACGATCATCTATGTCGGCGGCAGCGCCGCGCTCGGCATCGTCATGGCCGTCGCGCTCGCCTGGCTGGTCGAGCGGACCAATATGCCGGGAAAGATTTTGCTCTATGCCGGCGTCCCCATGACGCTGGCGATGCCGGGGATGCTCCAGGCGATGGCGTGGGTGCTGCTTTTCAGCCCGCGCATCGGCTTCATCAACCATTGGCTCAAAGATCTCTTCGGCGCCGGCGCGCCGGTGATCGATGTCTACACGCTGACCGGAATGATCTTTCTGGAAGGCCTCCGGCTTGTGCCGACGGCGTTTTTGATGCTCGTGCCGCTGATGCGGAGCATGGACCCGTCGCTCGAGGAGGCCGCGGCGGTCTCGGGCGCGCGTCCGGTGTCGACGCTCCGGAAGGTCACGCTCAAGCTGCTCGCGCCCGCGCTGGTCGCGGTGATGATTTATCAGGCGATGACGGCGCTGGAGGTGTTCGAGATCCCCGGCATCTTAGGTCTTCCCGCCGGCATCTACGTCTTCAGCACGAAAATCTACGCCATCGTCCGCACGGCGACCTTCATGCCGGTATACGGCCAGGCGAATGCGCTCGCGATGGTTTATGTTTTCATCGCGATCGCGACGACCCTGCTCTATACCCGGATGATCAGCCGCGCCGAGCGCTACACGATCGTCACGGGAAAAGGCTACCGCCCGCGCCAGATCGACCTCGGCCAATGGAAGATCCCGGCGCTTATTGCCGCGCTCCTGTTTCTGTTTTTCTCGATCGCGCTGCCGTTCCTGGTTTTCCTCTATGCGTCGTTTCTGCCGTATCTCCAGGCGCCGTCGGCGAACGCCTTTAAAATGATGACGCTCAAAAACTATCGCCTGCTCGCCGAGTACGGCGAGGTGGGCTCCGCGCTCAAAAACACCGCTGTCATGGTCGTGACGACGGCGACGGCGACCGTCGCGCTCTCGTTTCTGGTCTCAATCATCGTCATCCGCAGCAAATTCTGGGCACGGAAGCTGCTCGATCAGCTGGCGTTCGTGCCGCACGCGATTCCCGGCATCGTCATGGGCATCGCCTTTTTCTGGCTTTTTTTAAAGCTCGACTTTCTGCCGCTTTACGGGACGATCTGGGCGATCTCGATCGGCTTTACGATCAGCTTTCTCGCCTACGGCACGCGCTCGATGAATGCCGCGCTGCTGCAGATTCATAAAGAGCTCGAGGAGGCGGCCTACGTGAGCGGCGCGCCGCCATTGCGTACGATGTGGCGCATTTTCGTGCCGCTCATGATGCCGAGCTTCGTCGGAGTTTGGATCTGGGTCGTTCTCCACGCGGTGCGCATCGCCGGCATGCCGCTGATCCTCTATGAGGGGCCCGGCAATCAGGTGCTGGCGATCCTCATCTGGAATATGTGGGACGAAGGCTATGTCCCCGCGGTCGCCGCGATCGGCACGCTTTTGATGATCGCGTTGCTCCTGTTGACGCTCGCGGTGCGCGCGATCGGCTTTCGCCGGCACGCGGTTCAGGCGGTGAGCGGATGATCCGCATCGAAAACCTCCACGTGCGTTATCAGACCGAGCGCGGCGAGGTGCACGCTGTGCGCGGCATCGATCTCGATGTCAAGCAAGGCCAGTTTTTCACGCTCTTGGGGCCGAGCGGCTGCGGCAAAACGACGACGCTGCGGTCGGTCGCCGGGCTGGAAAAGCCGTATCAAGGCGAGATTTCGGTCGGCGATCAGCTGGTGCTTTCCTGCCGGCGCAAGATCGTCGTTCCTCCCTACAAGCGTGACATCGGCATGGTCTTTCAATCCTACGCGATCTGGCCGCATTTGAACGTCTTCGAGAACGTCGCTTTTCCGCTGCGCGAGATGAAAAAATCTTTGTCGAGGGGCGACATCCGCACGCGCGTGCGCAAGGTTCTATCGCTCGTGCAGCTCGAGGGTCTGGAAGACCGACCCGCGCCGTTCTTGAGCGGCGGCCAGCAGCAGCGCCTCGCGCTCGCGCGCGCCCTGGTCAAAGAGCCGCGCGTGCTCCTGCTCGATGAGCCGCTCAGTAACCTCGACGCCAAGCTCCGCGAAGAGACCCGCTTCGAGATGCGCGAGCTGGTCAAGCGCCTCGGCATCACGACGCTCTACGTCACGCATGATCAGCTCGAGGCGCTCACGATGTCCGATATCGTCGCCGTCATGGACGGCGGCCGCGTCGTCCAGCAGGGCACCCCGCTCGAAATCTACAGCGCGCCGCAGAACCGCTTCGTCGCGAGTTTCATCGGCCTCAGCAACTTTCTCGAGGGCCGCGTCAAAACCATCGGCCGGCCCGGGGAGGTCGAGACGCCGAGCGGCGTTTTGAAATGCTTACTCCCCGAAGACATCGGTGCGGGCGATGAGGTCGTCGTCGTTATCCGCCCCGAAGACGTGACGATCAACGACGGCCCTCCCGGCGCGAACGAAAATGTGCTCGAAGGAAAGATCGCGGCGATCGTCTTCATGGGCGACGCGCTCGAGTGTCAGGTGGCCGTCGGGTCGAAGCAGATCCGGCTGAAGCTTCATCCCTCTTCGGGCGTCACGAAGGGATCGACCGTGCGGCTCAAGCTTCCGGCCGCGAGCTGCCGCGCCGTGCGTGCTTGAAGGCTCGATTCGCGTTGTCTATAGTCACTTAGCTCTATCAATCGAGGAGGCCGCTTATGAAACTCAAGCGCGTCGATCATCTCGCGTTCGTCGTCACGGATCTGGACCGGTCGGTCAAATTCTACCAACAGGTCTTCGACGGCGAAGTCGGGCGCAGCCGCGGCCAGAACGAAAAGGACAAGGCGGCGAAACGCTCCCAGCACACGCTGGTCAAAGTCGGCGAGTTCGGCTTCGACCTTTTCCAGATGGAGCCCGGCGACCCGCCGAAGACGAGCACGCGCCACCTTCATTTCGCCTTCGAGATCGATCCCGCCGATCTCGACAAGGTCGAGGAGCAGCTGAAGCGCATGGGCATCCCTTACGACGGCCCCAAGGGGCACGGCGGCGGCTCGGGCCTCTCGATCTATTTCAACGACCCCGACGGCTATCAGCTTGAAGCGACGGCTAAGTTTCCCGACGCGGCCGCCTACGAGGCGGAGATCCGCCGCCGCGGCGCGACCTACGGCGGCATGGGGAACCAATACGACTGGAAAAACAGCTGAGCGATTTGTCATGAACGAAGTAAGGGCGGGTTGAACCCGCCCTTATCATTTTTGGAGGACGAAATGGCCGAACTCTATCCTTATCCACGCTTTTCTCTCGCCGAGCGCGACCGGCGCTGGCGCGCGGTGCGCGAGCTCATGCGCCGCGATCGGCTCGACGTCATCGTGACGCCGCAGAATACCGGCCACTCGATGGATTACCAGGCGAACACGCGCTACTTGACGCACGTGGGCGGCGGCGGCGACTCGGACATCGCCGCGGTTTTTCCGCTCGAAGGTGAAGTCACGGCGATCGCCACTTCGGCGGCGCCGCGCTGGCCAACGGTGCAGGACTGGACCAAGGATGTGCGCGAGGCGAGGCGGAATTACGGCCCGGTCATCGTCGAGCGCTTAAAAGAGCTCGGCGTCGAGCGCGGCCGCATCGGCATTACCGGCCTGGGCGAGACCGAGGGCACGCGCACGCCCGAAGGGACGATTTTCTACGGCACGTGGAAAAAAATCCGCGAGAGCTTTCCGCACGCGGAACTGATCGACGCGACCGACATTCTCGCGGAAGTTCGCTACACCAAGAGTCAGGAGGAGATCGACGCGCTGACGAAATCGATGGAGATCATCGAGCGCGGCATCGAGGCGAAGATCAAGGCGGCGCGCCCCGGCGCGAGAGACTGGGACGTCTGGGCCGCGGCGCAATGCGCGCTGATGATGAACGGCTCGGAGATGCCGGTCCACTGCAACTGGGTCTCGGGAAAAAATCCGGTGCGGACGCTGACGCGGCCGAGCATGCGGCTTTTAGAGCGCGGCGATCTGATCATTAACGAGATCGAGGCGTCGTGGATGGGCTACCGCTCGCAGGGCGTGCAGCCGGTCTTCGTCGAGGTCGCCGATCCGACGCATCTCGAGCTGATCAAGGTGCAGCGCGAAGTGTTCAACCGCGTCGCCGAGGCGCTCAAGCCCGGCGTCACCGTCGCCGAGCTGGCCGAATTGACGCGAAAGAGCGGCGCGGCCGCGGCGCCGAAGTCCGGACCGGCGGCGAATGCCAAGGCCGACCTCACGATGCACGGCCGCGGCGCCGGCGACGACGGCCCGATCATCACCAACCACGCGCGAAGCGCGAAGCAGCTCGCCGTCGCAATCAA
Organism: Verrucomicrobiia bacterium; assembly: GCA_035495775.1. Taxonomy (GTDB): domain Bacteria; phylum Desulfobacterota; class Binatia; order UBA9968; family UBA9968; genus JAJPJQ01. Next base: position 13,963 of record DATJFG010000104.1, read on the forward strand.
AGCGAACATGGTTTTTATCTGCAAGCCGTCGGCCGTGACGGCGGACGGAAAATCGATCTGCACGTGGGGCGACACCGTCGTCGTCACGCAAAACGGCGCGCGGCGATTAGGCAAGCGGCCGCACGATTTGGCAGTGGCCGGAGGATAACTGACATACAGCGAGCACGGAGCGCGGTGTGAAACGCGGGCTTCAGGCGGCGGTCATCAGCCTCATTCTCCTTTTTCCATCGCTCTCGCGATCTCAGACGCCGTCAACAATTCCTGCCGGAACCGAAGTCTTAATCGGCGCACCGAGAACGATCCCGTCCGGTCTGGTCGAGGCGTTAAAGAACCGCATGACGCAGAATCCCGACGTTGCGGAAGCGTATCTCGCGCTCATTTACGTCAAGCGGGAAGGCGAAGTGCCGCGGCTGCTGCTTTTTCTTAGAATCGACAACGTGCCGGATTTCGTAAAAGAGTTGATCCGCGACGATCTGGGCAACGCGAGCCGAGCGTTTCTTTCTCAAGACGAGACGATCGACATCTTGACCGAGGACTCGCCGACGACAACCGCGGCGGTCGCGCAAGTCGTGAAGCCTTTCTACGTCCGGGGGAAGTAGAAGAAGAGCCGCCCGGCAGCTCTCAGCGGTTTTTCCAGCTCCAGGCGATCACTCCCAGCGCCGCGAACGTCACTATCCACCCAAACCAGTCGCCGTACTTCACGTACAGCGTCTTTCCTTCCATGAGCTCGACCTTCGCTGTGAGCACGCCGGGCGTGAAGATCGGCAGCTCTTGAATCATCTCGCCTCGCGGATCGATCACGGTTGTAAGTCCGGTATTCGTCACTCGCACGAGCGTGCGGCGCGTCTCGACCGCGCGCAATTGCGATAGGCGGGCGTGCTGCCGCGGCGCGACCGTGGCACCGAACCAGGCATCGTTGGTCAGGTTGACGAGGAGGTTGGCATCTTTTTCGGCGACGGCCTGCCGCGCCAGTTCCGGCATGATGTCCTCATAGCAGATCAGCGGAGCGGCTCTGACGTCGCCGGCGTCGAGAGTCTCCGGCCCCGCGCCGCGCGTGAAGCCATCGCCTATCGGCGGCATGAAAGGTATCTTCCCCAGCACCGGGGCGAACGGCAGAGTTTCGCCGAACGCTAGCAGCACCTGTTTGTGGTAGTGGCCCAGCACGCGCCCGTCCGCCGCGACGTGAAAGGCGCTGTTGAACGCTTTCGACCCGGGCGAGCCGGGTCGGCCGCGAAAACTCATCGCGCCGAAAATGAGCGAGCTTCCCT
>DATJFG010000105.1:0-6229 GCA_035495775.1 Verrucomicrobiia bacterium
CGGTGCCGACTTCGTGGTGGTGGACTTCGACTTTGATGCCGCACTTCTCCAGGTTTCTAACCATCTCGGACCTGAGATCCTGGTAGTGGTCCATGGGGGCGACGGGGAAGTAGCCTTCTTTGTAGCGGATCTTGTAGCCCAGGTTGCCGTTGCCGTCTTTGCCTTCCTTACCGGTGTTCCAGGCGCCTTCTTCGGAGTCGATGTGGTAGTAGCCTTCATTGGGGCCTTGGCCGAAGCGGATGGAGTCGAAGATGAAGAATTCGATCTCGGGGCCCCAGTAGCTGATGTCGGCGACGCCGGTGGTCTTTAGATAGTTCTCGGCTTTCTGTGTGATGTACCTGGGGTCGCGGCTATAGGGCTCTCTGGTTAATGGGTCTTTGATGTTACAGATGAGGCTCAATGTAACGTGCTCGGTGAACGGATCGAGCATGGCGCTCTCGGGATCGGGGAACAGCAGCATATCGGATTCGTTGATGGCCTGGAATCCTCGAATGCTGGAGCCGTCGAAGCCGATGCCGTTCTCGAATAGATCGTCGGTGAGCTCGCCCGAGGGGATCGAGAAATGGTGCCACAGCCCGGGCATGTCGACGAATTTGAAATCGACGATCTCGACTTTGTTTTTTTTCACTAGGTCTAGGACGTCCTTGACTGGCATTTGAGTAACCTTCCTCCCTTAAATTTTAATTTAATCTAAGTCCGATGCGTTATCACATTCAAAGCTTAAGGGCTAGCGTTACGGCGAATAACTTCGCTCGTTGTGCTGGCTCAAATCGAGCCCCATCAGCTCTTCATCCTCGGCCACGCGGAGCCCCATGATCACCTTCAAGATCGAGAGAATGACGACCGTGCCGACCGCGGCGAAGATCCACGTCGCGAGCACGGCGATCACCTGGATGCCGAGTTGGCGCGGATTGCCGAAGAAAAACCCGTCGTTGCCCGCGGGGTTGATCAGCTTGGAGGCGAAAAGCCCCGTCGCGATCGCGCCCCACGTGCCGCCGACGCCATGCACGCCGACGACGTCGAGCGAGTCGTCGTAGCCCCATTTTGTTTTCAAGTTGCACGCGCCCCAGCAGAGCCCGCCGGCGACGAGGCCGATGGCGATTGCGGCCATCGGCCCGACAAAACCGGAGCCCGGCGTGATCGCGACGAGACCGGCGACCGCGCCGCTCGCCGCGCCGAGAACGGTCGGCTTGCCGCGCATCGTCCAGTCCATCATCATCCACGAAAGCGCTGCCGCGGCCGTGGCCACGTGCGTCGCGACGAAGGCGCTCGTCGCAAGGCCGTCGGCGGCGAGCGCGCTGCCCGCGTTGAAGCCGAACCAGCCGACCCAGAGAAGCGAGGCGCCGATCACGCTGAAAGGCAGATTGTGCGGCATCATCGGCTCCTGCGGATAGCCGATGCGCTTGCCGAACATGCAGCAGGCGACCAGCGCCGAGATGCCCGAGCTGATGTGGACGACGGTGCCGCCGGCGAAGTCGAGCGCGCCCATGCCGCCGTTGGTGCCGATCCAGCCGCCTTTTCCCCAGACCCAGTGCGCGAGCGGATCGTAGATGAACGTCGCCCAGAGCAGCATGAAGACGACGAACGTGCCGAACTTGGCGCGCTCGGCGATCGCCCCGGTGATCAGCGCCGGCGTGATGATGGCGAACATCGCCTGGTAGATCATGAAGGTCTGGTGCGGGATCGTCGCCGCGTAGTCGGGATTGGGATCGGCGCCGACGCCTTTCAAGCCGAACCAGTCGAGTCCGCCGATGATGCCGGCGTGGTCAGGGCCGAAGGCGAGGCTGTAGCCCCAGAGCACCCATTGGACGCTGATGAGCGCGACGAGGATGAAGCTCTGCATGATCGTGCCGAGCGCGTTCTTGCCGCGCACGAGGCCGCCGTAGAAGAGAAACAGCCCGGGGATCGTCATCATGAGGACGAGCGCCGAGGAGGTGAGCATCCAGGCGTTGTCGCCCTTGTCGATCTTGGGAGCCTGCTCGGCGAGCGCCGGGAGCGCGGCTAAGACGATGAAAGCGCCGGCGATGAGAAAAAGGAAAAGCGCATGCAGATGGATCCGCTTGCCCACGTTCAGTCCTCCTCGACCGCTAGAGTTCGCCGTTGAACTGCGTGTGCACGTAGCATATCCGGCGCGGGCAATGCAAGAGAATTATGGCCGGTCGAGAGCGGCCGCACGAAGGATTATAAAGCACGCCGCAGGACCGGCATCAAATTAAAAGTTCGCCTGGAAAAATTAAAAAATCCTTAAGGACGGCCGTCTCACCAGAGACTTTCCGGCATCGGGATGCCGCGGAAATCGTCGGCGCCGAGAGGCGCGGCGGGCTCGACGCCGATGCGCCGGAGCATGTCGTAGAGCTGGCGCAGGTGATGCGCGCTGTGGCTGAGCACGAGGTAAAATAGCTCGTTGCCGTCGGTCGTGCCGGCGTAGCCGTCGATCGGCCGGTCGAGGTCGGCGCGCTTTAAGTCGCCGCCCGCGCGGCGCACGCGGTCGCGGCACTGCTCGCCGAAGCGCGCCACCTCTTCCATCGAATCGAACAGCGCGGCCTTCTCGTTGTAGGTGAGCTTGAAGCCGCCGTCGTACTTGCCGTCGGCGATCGCGTCGAGCACGTGAATCGGATCGACGAGAATGTGGTAGCAGAAGACTTTCAGCGGCCGGTCGCGGTCGGGCGTGGCCCACGTCGTGTATTCAGCCGGCACCTGGCGCGTCGCGCGGATGACCGCGCCCATGATCTTGTCGAGACGCTCGAAAAGCTCGGTGCCGGCGAGCGGCCTCCCTTTTTGTTGTTCAAGATTGAAGGCGCGCGTGAGCTCGCGGCGATCGAAGCCGGTGATCGCCCGGCCGTCGAGGACAGTGACCGGAACGTTCTTGATGCCGAGCGCCCGAAGCTCGGCGAGGGCTTCGGGATCGTTCTCGACGTCTCGAGGTTGGAAGGCGATGCCGCTCTGCGAAAGAAACTCTTTCGTGCTGGCGCAGGTGAATCAGCCGGGGCGGTAATAAACTTTGACGTCCATAAAAATCACTCGGCCGCTGCCTTCTTATAGCGCTGGCGCGGCACGATCTCGAGCACCGTGCCGCCCGGGGCGCGGAACTTCACCGGGAAGACGCCGGGGTCGCTGATGATCTCGCAGCCGTGCTTTTTGATCTCCGCGGTGTAGGCCTTCATGTCGTCGACCTCGATGCCGATGTGATGGATGCAGGGACCGAGCCCGGCGGCTTTCGATTCCGCGGACTCCTCGCTCTCGTATTTGATCAGCGCAAGATCGATCGTGCCGTCGCTCAAGTGGAGCGAGGTGTGGTCGCGCACCTTGGCGTTGTCCATTTCCTTGAAGCCGAAGACTTTGCGGTAGAACTCGCCGGCCTCCTCGAGGTCTTCGACCTTGACGGCGATGTGGACGATGCGGTTGTTCATGCTGGCTCCTTTCCCGGCTGATAGTTTGTATCAGCCGCGGCCCTGCGGTCAAGACGCGTCGGCGATCTCCGCCGGCAGCGCGAAATGGATATTCTCCTCGACGAAGCCGGTCTTGGTGACCGCCGCGCCGTGGCGCTGAAAGAAGTCCGCCGCCTCTTGCACGAGGCGATCGGGCGCCGAGGCGCCGGCGGTGATGCCGACGCGCTCGACCCCTTCGAGCCATTGGGGATCGAGGGCGCGAATGTCGTTGATCAGATAAGCCGGCACGCCGCCCGACGCGGCGACTTTGCGGAGCTGGCTCGAGTTCTCGCTGTTGGCCGAGCCGATCACGAGGACGAGATCGACTTCGCGGGCGAGCTGCTTGACGGCGTCCTGGCGGTTCTGGGTCGCGTAGCAGATGTCCTCTTTCGCCGGCGCGACGATTTTCGGAAAGCGGCGCTTGAGCGCGGCGATGATCTCGCGCGTATCGTCGACGCTGAGCGTCGTCTGCGTCAGCACCGCGATCCTGTCGGGATCGGCAATGGCGAGCTTCTCCGCGTCGGCGACGCTCTCGACGATCTTGATGCGCGCGGGCGCTTCGCCGCTCGTGCCGACGATCTCGTCGTGCGCCTCGTGGCCGACGAGCACGATCCAGTAGCCTTTATCGGCGAATCTTTTCACCTCGCGGTGGACCTTCTCCACCAGCGGGCATGTCGCGTCGATCACGACTTCGAGGCCGCGCGCGCGGGCTTTCCGCCACACTTCCGGCGCGACGCCGTGCGCGCTGAAGACGAGCCTGCCGCCCGCCGGCACCTCGTCGATCGACTGGACGAACACGACGCCGCGGCGCGTGAACTCCTCGACCACGTGGCGGTTGTGGACGATCTCGTGAAAAACGTAGACCGGCGCGCCGTATTTTTTGAGCGCGCGCTCAACGGTCTCGATCGCCATTTCCACGCCGGCGCAGAAGCCGCGCGGCTCGGCGATCACGACCTGTTTCACCGGCATGTTTTCAGTTTGGATGAACCCCTTTGGGCTGTCAAGCGCGCCTCTTTCGAAGCGGGGGCCAAATTTGCTATATTATTGCCATGGCGCTTCGCTCCATCGGCTCGGCGACGATCTCGTTCGGCCTGGTGTCGATCCCGGTCGAGCTCTACACCGCGACCTCCTCGCAGCGCGTCTCGTTCAATCTCCTCCACGCCAAATGCGGCTCGCGCATCAAGCAGCAGAACCTCTGCCCGACGTGCAACGTCGTCGTCGAGCGGAGCGAGCTCGTGCGCGGCTACCAGCACGCCAAGGGCGAATACGTCCAGGTGACGGAGGACGAGCTCGCGGCGATGGAAGAGGAATCTTCCAAGGTTATCGACATCGCCGAGTTCGTGCCGCTGCCGAAGGTCGATCCGATCTATTTCGAGAACACCTATTACCTCGGCCCGGACAAGGCGGGGGAAAAGCCCTACCGGCTGCTCGCCGACGCGATGGCGAAGACCGACCGGGTCGCGCTCGCCAAGTTCGTCATGCGCGGCAAGGAGAACCTGGTTTTGATCCGCCCCGCGGGCGACGGCCTCATGCTCCACGTGATGCGCTACGCCGACGAGATCCGCGACTTCGGCGAGATCGCGAAAGGCAATAAGTCCGCCGTGCGCGAAGCCGAGCTCAAGCTCGCGATCCACTTGATCGACCAGCTCACGAACAAGGAGTTCAAGCCCGAGCAGTATCACGACGAGTACCGCAACCGTGTCATGGAGCTCGTGAACCAGAAGCTCGCCGGCAAAAAGATCGTCCGGCCGCCGGCCGCGCCGGCGCGCGGACAGGTGATCGATCTCATGGAGGCGCTGAAACAGAGCCTCAGCGCGGAAGCGCCGGCCAAGAAAGCCGCCCGCGCGCGCCGCGCCGAGCCGGCGGCGGCGCCGGCGAAAAAGGCCAGAGCCAGCCGTAAATGAAGCAACACTTCACCACCCGCGAGGTGGCGAAGATCCTGTCACTCCCCGAATGGCGCATCCGATCCTGCGTCCGCGCCGGCTTTCTCGCGCCGGAGCGCGGCCCGGACCGGCGCAACGTCTTCTCGTTTCACGATCTCCTGCTCTTGCGGACGACGAAAGGGCTGCTCAACGCCCATGTGCCGCTCGGGCGCATCCGGCGCATCCTGCAGTCGCTCAAAAAACAGCTCCCCGAAGATAAAAAACTCTGGAACGTGAGCGTCTTCGCCGACGGCAAGCATGTTGTCGTCAAGAACGGCGCCGCGCGCTGGCGGCCCGACTCCGGCCAGTTTCTCTTCAACTTCGCCGCCCAGGAGCTGGCGCAGAAACTGAATCTGCCGCAGCGAAAAAAAGCCCCGCAGCCGGAGCGGAGCGCCGACGACTGGTTCGATCTCGCGTGCGACCTGGAAAGCTCGACGCCGAGCGAGGCGCGCCAGGCCTACGAGCGCGCGCTCGACCTCGATCCCGGTCTCGCCGAGGCGCACGTCAATCTCGGCCGGCTCCATCACGAGCAGGGGAGCTACGACAGGGCCGAGGGCCACTACCGCGCCGCGATCGAAAAGGACCCCGAATACGCGCTCGCCCATTTCAATTTAGGCGTGCTGCTGGAGGACTGCCGCCGGCCGAAAGAAGCCGCCGCGGCCTATCACAAGGCGCTCGCCTACGACTCCACCTTCGCCGACGCGCACTACAACCTCGCGCTCATCTACGAAGCGGCCGGGAAAAGAGAAGAGGCGTTCAAGCACCTCTGGGCGGCGCGGAAGATTTACCGGGGGAGAAGATAATCGATCAGTACCGCCGGGTTTTTCTATTTTTTCCGCCTTGCCTCCTCTCCCAAAACACGCTACTTAGACCTCAACT
>DATJFG010000106.1:0-36059 GCA_035495775.1 Verrucomicrobiia bacterium
GCTCGACGCCGAACTGGCTCGTGGTCTTCGTGAGCCGCGCGATCATGCCGTCGAGTCCGTCGAGAATGTTGGCGAAGATGATAAAAAGCGCGGCTTGATAATATTCGCCGTTGAAGGTCGAGATGAGCGAGAAGAAACCGCAGATAAGATTGCCCGTGGTAAAGAGACTGGGAATGAGATAGACGCCGCGTTTGAGCTGGGCCTTACGCTGATGAACGCGCTGCTTGAGCGGCACGCGCGGTCTTCCCCTGCGCGGCAGCAGCCGCACCGGCACGCGTGCGAGCCTATTGGCCTGCGGGGCAAAATTTTTGGGATCGTCGAGGTCGCTCATACCGTTTGCGCCAAAATCGTCTCTCCGCCGGTCACGTGCTGTCGTTCGGTAACCGTGATTTTCGCGGCTGGAGGGAAAAGCACGTCGACTCTAGAGCCAAACATTATTATACCGAATCTCTCGCCGGCTTCCAACCTATCTCCCGGCTTGACCCAGCAGACGATGCGCCGCGCCATAATCCCGGCGATTTGGACGAGCTTAATCGCCTGTCCCTTAGCATCAATGAGCGTAAGCGCGTTGCGCTCGTTATTTTCCGAACAATCTTCTTTGTAAGCCGGCATGAAGCATCCCTTGTGGTATTCCACTTCTTCAACCCGGCCGGCGATCGGCGCGCGGTTCACGTGGACGTCGAGCGGCGACATAAAAATGCTTAAACGCGTGCGTCTATCACCGGATGCGACGTCGATTTCGCGAATATCGACGATTCGTCCGTCGGCAGGCGCGAGAATGAGGCCGTCACCGTGTGGGGATGTTCGATCAGGATCACGAAAAAAGGCACCGACCGCGGAGGCGACAATGCCGAACCCAACGGCGATCCAGGTCCAGCCCAGAACGACAGCGACGACCGCAATGAGCGCGGGGACCGCAATAATGGGATAGCCTTCTTTAGCGATTCTCATAGCTTTCAGATATCAGCTTTCCAGCAAGACCAGATTTCGTGCTGAATGCTAATCGCTGAAGGCTTCTTCGCATTAGTTCCTGGATTTATCGACCAAACGGTTCTGCGCGAGCCAGGGCATCATCGCGCGGAGCTTCGCGCCCACTTGCTCAATCGGATGGTTCGCCGCCTCCTTGCGGAGTTCCTTGAAATGCGGCCCGCCGGCGCGGCATTCGGAGATCCACTCATCGGCAAATTTGCCGGATTGGATGTCCGCCAAAATTTTCTTCATCGCCTGGCGCACCTCGGGGCCGATGACCTTTTTGCCGCGCGTTAGATCGCCGTATTCGGCGGTGTTGCTGATCGAGTAGCGCATGTTCGCAAGCCCGCCTTCGTAAATAAGATCGACGATCAACTTCACCTCGTGGCAGCATTCGAAATAGGCCATTTCGGGAGGATAGCCTGCGGCCACGAGCGTCTCGTATCCGGCCTCGATCAATTCGCAGAGGCCGCCGCAAAGCACGGACTGCTCGCCGAACAGGTCGGTTTCGGTCTCGTCCTTGAAAGTCGTCTCGATGACCGCCGCACGCGCGCCGCCGAGAGCGCTCGCATACGCGAGCCCCACCTTCGTTGTGTCGCCCGAGGGATCCTGATGAACCGCGAGGAGACACGGCACGCCGCGGCCCTTCTCGAACTCACTGCGGACGAGGTGTCCGGGCCCTTTCGGCGCGACCATGAAGACGTTGACGCCTTTCGGCGGCACGACCTTTTTAAAATGGATATTGAAGCCGTGGCCGAAGGCGAGATAGTTGCCGTCTTTTAGCCCTGGCTTGATCTCTTTCTCGTAGGCGTCGCCTTGCAGCTCATCAGGAAGGAGTACCATGACGATGTCGCCCCATTTTGCCGCCTCAGCGGTATCCATGACCTTGAGCCCGGCTTTCTCCGCCTTGGGCCAGGAGGCGCTGCCTTTTTTCAGGCCGACGGCGACTTCGATGCCAGAGTCCTTGAGGTTGAGCGCATGGGCGTGCCCCTGGCTGCCGTAGCCCAGCACCGCCACTTTTTTTCCACGCAGATGGTTCAGGTCCGCATCGCGGTCATAATAGACTTGCATCGTTTTCCTCCAGGTTTAGTAGGATATCTTCGCCGTCAGGACGAAGTCAAATCCGCAGCCCGAGCTTATCGAATCGCACGCAGGGTAGCGACTGCCGAAGGAGCGGATCAGAGTTTTACCGCTTGCGGACGGCTTGCGACTTTGGCGACTTCGCGCGAAATCGCGATTCGGCCGGTGCGGATCAGCTCCTTGATGCCGAGCGGCTTTAAGAGGTTGATCAAGGCCTCCACCTTATCGACATCGCCGGTGATTTCGATGGTATAGGTCGTGGGGGAGGAATCGACAATCTTGGCACGAAAAATTTCGCAGATACGGATCGCTTCGTCGCGGTGCTCCGGCTTGGTGTTGGTATTGATTTTGATGAGCGCGGTCTCGCGGTCGAGGTGGCCCGTCTCGGTCAGATCGGTCACTTTAAGCACCTCGACCACTTTGTTGAGCTGTTTGATGATCTGCTCGATGATGCGGTCGTCGCCAATCGTGACGATCGTGATCATCGAGGTCTCGGGATCAAGCGTCGGCGCAACCGACAGGCTCTCGATGTTGTAGCCGCGCGCGCTGAACAGTCCGGCGACGCGCGCGAGCACACCGAACTTATTTTCAACCAAAATGGAAATAATGTGTTCCATGATGTCTTAAGGGAAAGATGCCGGGATCAGCCGGCGTACCGCGACCTAGGCCGGAAGTACGCCCTCGTCGTCGGATTCTCTCTTCTTGCCAGCGCCCTTCGTCCTGAGGTCGGGCGGGTCTTCCAGGACCATCTCGTGCTGCGCACCGCCCGCGGGGATCATCGGATAGCAGTTCTCAAAAGGATAGATCTGGAAATCCATGATCGCAGGTCCCTTGGACTTAAGCCCTTCACGGATGACCGACTCAACGTCGGCGGGCTTCTCCGCACGCCATCCCGGAATACCATAGGCTTCGCCGAGCTTGAGAAAATCGGGAATCTTCCCGAGAACGCTGGAGGCATAGCGGCCTTCATAGAACAGGTCCTGCCACTGGCGCACCATGCCGTGGAAGCCGTTGTTCAGCATTACGATCTTCACCGGCAGCTTGTAGATCACGGCCGTCGCGAGCTCCTGGAGGTTCATCTGGAAGCTGCCTTCGCTGGTGATGCACATGACGAGCTTGTCAGGATACGCGCGCTGCGCGCCGAGCGCGGCCGGAAAGCCGAAGCCCATCGTGCCGAGACCGCCGGAGGTGATGAACGTGCGCGGCTTCTTGCCCTTGAAATACTGCGCTGCCCACATCTGGTGCTGCCCGACGTCCGTCGCGACAATGCCCTCGTTATGGCTCATCTCGAAGAGCTTCTCGATCACGTACTGCGGCTTGATCGCCTTGTCGTCCTGCTCGTATTTGAACGGATGCGCGCGCTTCCATTCCTCGATCTGATGATGCCAGGGCTTCAGCTGCTGCTTGCGCTCGTTCGCGTTGCCGTCGAGCGAGCGGAGCAGGATGTTGATCTGCTTGAGCACGGTGCGCACGTCGCCGACGATTGGAATGTGCGCATGGACATTCTTCTTAATCGAGGTGGGATCGATGTCGATGTGCACGACGCGTGCGACGGGACTGAATTCCGAGAGCTTGCCGGTCACACGATCGTCGAAGCGCGCGCCGACCGCAATTAGCAGGTCGGCCTGGTGCATGGCCATGTTGCTCCAATACGAGCCGTGCATGCCGAGCATGCCCATCGACAGCGGATGCGTGCCCGGGAAGCTGCCGAGACCCATGAGCGTCATCGTGACCGGAATCTGCGTGAGCTCGGCCATCTCGCGGATCTCATCCGCGGCGTCGGAGAACAGCGCGCCGCCGCCGACATAGATCACGGGCTTTTTGGCCTTCATGATCTCTTCGGCGGCCTGCTTGATCTGATACTTGTTACCTTCGTAAGTCGGGTTGTACCCGCGGAGACTCACCTTGTCCGGATACTTAAATTCCGTCTTATCAGTGGTGATATCTTTTGGGATATCGACAAGCACAGGACCGGGACGGCCCGTGTTGGCGATGTAAAAAGCCTCTTTGATCGTGCGCGCGAGATCATTCACGTCTTTCACAAGCACATTGTGCTTCGTGCACGGCCGGCTGATGCCGACGTTATCGGCTTCCTGGAAAGCGTCGTTGCCGATCAGGCTGGTCGAGACTTGCCCTGTGAAGGCGACGAGCGGCACGGAATCCATGAAAGCGTCGGCGAGACCCGTGACGATATTGGTCATGCCTGGGCCGGACGTGACGAGGCACACCCCCGCCTTGCCCGTCGCCTTGGCATAGCCTTCCGCCATATGCGCGGCGCCCTGCTCATGGCGCGTCAGAATCACTTCGACGTCTTTCTGCTGGTGCAGTACGTCGAAAAGCTTGAGGACGACCCCACCGGGAATACCGAAAAGGACATCCACGCCCTCTTGCTTCAGTGATTCGACGAAGATTTCCGCGCCGCTTTTTTTCATTAGCACCCCTTAGGAGTCGCGCTGGAGGCCGCCGCCGTGGCGGTAGCGTCCGATGATCTCCATCATTTTATCTTTTCCCGCAAGCTTCAATTTTTGCAGCCGTTTTTTTTCTATTTCTTCGTAAGAACTCAGATGAGGTTTGTGCTGGAATACTTCGAGTTGCTTCTCAAGGTCCTGATGTTCCTCGTAATATTTACGAAGCTCAGGGTCCTTATCCAGCAGAGAGACGATGAACTCTTCCTCTCTTCTCTCCATGCGAGAGCCCTCCTTAAAATATTGGTTCTTATTTGGATTCCATTTTTAGCCTACGGCGGCTTTTTTGTCAACGCAAGTTGTCGTCCCAGCGTCAAATTTGAGCAAAAAACCAGCGCTGGGCTTGCACGCGTTGGCGAACAAGGCTATATGATCGTTTTTAGGAATTTTTTCACACGGTTAGGAGTTAAGCATGGCCTATGAAAAGTACGGATCGGACGTGATCGTCGACATGATGCGGGCCTATAAAATCCCGTACGTCAGCTTGAACCCGGGCGCGACCTATCGCGGGCTCCACGACTCGCTTGTCAACTACGGGAAAAACGAAGCGCCGATCATCACCTGCACGCACGAAGAGACCGCGGTGCAAATCGCTCACGGTTACGCGAAGGCGACCGGCAAACCGATGGTGGCGATAGTTCACGACGTCGTCGGCCTGCTCCATTCCTGCATGGCGATTTTTTACGCCTACATCGATCGCGTGCCGGTATTGATCATGGGCGCGACCGGACCGATGGACTATACGCGCCGGCGGCCCTACATCGACTGGACGCATACGGCGAATATTCAAGGCAACGCGATCCGCGATTACGTCAAGTTCGACGATCAGCCGTACAACGCCGCGAGCATTCCCGAGGCATTCGCGCGCGCCTACCGCGTCATGATGACCGAGCCGAAAGGCCCGGTCTATCTCTGCTGGGACGCTGGTATTCAAGAGGACAAGCTCACAGCGGACGTTCCAATTCCCAATGTGGCGCGCCTCATGCCGGCGTCGCCGATCCAGGGCGACTTAAAGGCGCTCGCCAAAGCGGCCGAGATGCTCGTTCAAGCGAAGAATCCGGTGATCCTCACGGATTACTCGGGTAGAAATCAAGAATCGTTCTACAATCTCGTGAAGCTCGCCGAGTTGCTGGCAATTCCGGTGATGGATTTCGGCCACCGGCTCAACTTTCCGACGAATCACCCACTCAATTTGACCGACTCGGACATGATCGAAAAAGCGGACCTGATTCTCTCACTCGACGTGCGCGACCTTTACGGCCCGCTCGTCAAGCTTGACCGTACGACGCGAAAAACGGTTTATATCACGCAAAAAAATTGCAAGATCATCGATATCGGCCTCGGCGATCTCAACATCAGCAAGTGGTCGCAGGATTTCATGCAGCTCCAGGAGATCGATCTCCACATCGCGGCCGATACCCTGGTGGCGATCCCGCAGCTTACGGTCATGTGCGAGGAAGCGCTCGGCAAAAATGGGAAAAAGCAGGAAGAGATTCGTGGTCGATTCGCGGAGCACAAAAAAACCCACGAGGCGCTGCGCGCCGGCTGGCGCGAGGAAGTGAAGAAGCAGTGGAAGGGAGAGCCGATGTCACTTCCGCGCCTCGCGCACGAGATCGGCGAAGCGATCAAGGGCGAGGACTGGGTATTGACCGCGAATACACTGGAAGACTGGGCGCTCGGCCTGTGGGATTTCGATAAGGCCTACCGTCATCCAGGAAAATCGCTTGGCACCTCGACGCAGATCGGCATGTCGACCGGCGTCGCCCTCGCGCATCGCGGCACCGGACGCCTCGTCGTGGACATCCAGCCCGACGGCGATTTGATGTTCGATCCGGGAACTCTGTGGATCGGCGCGCACGACCAAATCCCGATGCTCGTCGTCATGTACAACAACCGCGCCTACTATAATGACTGGGAGCACCAGATCCGCATGGCGGAGCAGCGCGGCACCGACGAGAAGCTCGCCTACATCGGCATGGAGATCGCGAAGCCGGAGCCGGACTTCGCGACCATTGCCAAGGGCATGGGCTGCTACGGCGAAGGGCCGATCACCGACGGCGACAAGGTCGGTCCGGCGATCAAGCGGGCGATCGAGTTCATCAAGAAAGAGAACAAGCCCGCGCTCGTCGACACGATCACGCAGTTCAGATAGAGCTAGCGGCGTTTGCGCTTCGCGACTTTCGCCGCCTGCTTTCCGAGCGCGGTGCGCGTCCTCTTCGGCAGCTTCGATATCGTGCGTTTGCGCCTGGCGGCGTTCGCAGCTTTTTTGATGTTCCGACGCGCCGCGGCTCTTTGTCTTGCGGATGCCATAAAAATATCTCCTCGAAAATACAATCTTCTCAGATTCTTGCAGTAAAGACCGTCGGCATCAATACTATTGAAAAAACATATGGCGGTTGATGCGGAGAGAGAAAATTCGGCGTGATGTTTCGGCCGTCAGCCATCGTGGCTTTTAGCGCTTAAGTTCCTCGGTCAAAGTTTTGCAGCTCGCTCTGCAGATCGGCATAGAGGGAATTCACTCAATCGCGCTGGGCGACGTCGAATTAATACCCTTCTAATTTTTAGTATTCCTCCTCTCCTCTTACCCATTTACTTAGATCATCAATCGGTGAACGCCCAACAAGACTACTAGATACACAAGAATTACTGGAGAAACCAAAATTAGAATGATCGGCCAAACATTCGACTCGTGATAAAGCGCGTTCAGGGTGATAATGAATACGATTGTCATAATCACAACCGGGAATATTGCGAGAATTCGCCATACGCCATGCATTCTTTTTATAGCGACAACCTGTAATATGGGATAACCAAGAATTCCGAGCAAAATAAGTATTTCTCCGGCAATCACGTTATCGGTTTCCAGCAGCGCTCGTCGTGACGCATTGTGGGCCAGTTACTCCGACGCGTCAAGGCCGCGGCACTAACCGGCTTGCGACCTTGTCATGCCTGAAATATAAGTAATTCGCACGGAGGATTTTTATGCGTCTCAAAGACAAAGTCGCCATCGTGACCGGAGCGGCACAGGGAATCGGCGCGGCGTATGCTCGCGGGCTTGCGAAGGAAGGCGCGGCCGTCGCCGTCGTCGATATTCTCGACCCGAATCCGACAGTGAAAGCGATTCAGGATTCCGGCGGCAAGGCGCTGCCGTTAAAAATCGATGTCTCGGACGAGAAGCAGACGCAGGAGATGGCGAAAAAGACGCTGGACGCCTTCGGCCGCATCGACATCCTCATCAACAATGCGGCGATCTACGGCACGATCGTGCGGAAGCCGTTCGAAGAGATCACCGTCGAGGAATGGGACAAGCTCTACTCGGTCAACGTCAAGGGCATTTTTCTCTGCGTCAAGGCGGTCGCGCCGCAGATGAAGACGCAGCAGAGCGGCAAGATCATCAACGCCACCTCGAGCACGTTTTTCAAAGGCAACGAAGACTTTCTCCATTACGTGAGCTCCAAGGGTGCGGTGGTCGCGATGACGCGCTCGCTCTCGCGCGAGCTCGGCGAATACAACATCAACGTCAACGCCATCGCGCCCGGACAGACCCTGAGCGAGGCGAACTTGAAGCGCGGCGACAAGGTCGATTCCAATTCGCTGCGCATCCGGTTGCTCAAAAAGCGGCTTTATCCCGAAGACTTGGTCGGGACGATTATCTATCTAAGCTCTTCGGACAGCGATATGATGACGGGTCAGGTATTGCTCGTAGACGGCGGGACGGCGTTCCACTAAAACTATTTTTTTTCTTGTAGCTGCCTCTTCCAACCGAGCGTGCGCGCCTTGGCGCCGATCTCCTCGGCCTCGGCGATCATCCCTTTCCGCTGGTAGAAGATCGAAAGACTCGTATAGGCGAGCTCGTCGTCGGGTGCGACCTCGATGAGCCTCTTTCCGACCTCGATCGCCTCGTCCAATTTCTCCTGATGCGAGAGAGCCATCGCCAGGGCGTGCAGGCAATCGGGATCGTTGGGCTCTTCCTTCAGCGCCGCACGGTATTCCGCCACGGCCTCGTCGAGCTTGCCTTCGGCGAACAGCTCCATGCCGCGGTTGAAATGTTCTTCCTTCGCCATCTGCTTCCTAACGTATCAAGCTGGAGAGGCCTTCGACAAGCTCAGGGCTAACGGGAGTTAGATTTGGGATCGTAAGACCTGTTCGGCGGCTGGTTAATCGTGCTCGAGCACGGCTTCGTCTTTGCGGCACTGCTTGAGGATCATGTTTTTCAGCCGGTCGGGATCGATGGGCTTTTTGAAAATCACGCACTGGAGCCCTTCGAGGCAGCTTCTTTTGATGACGTGATCTCTATCGTAGTAGAAGGCCGTCATGAGAATCATCGGCAGCGCCGGCCATTTCTTTTTGACCGCGTGATAGACCGCGTAGCCATCCATGTCGGGCATCACAACGTCGCTTAAGACGAGATCAAACTCTTTCCGCTCCAATAAGTCGATCGCATGCCTGCCGGACGACGCCGTCTCGACCCGGCAGAGCTCTTTTTCCAACAGATCCTTAAGCGAGCAGCATACGCCCATGTCGTCGTCGACGACGAGAAGCCTCAGACCCTC
Source organism: Verrucomicrobiia bacterium (assembly GCA_035495775.1). Taxonomy (GTDB): domain Bacteria; phylum Desulfobacterota; class Binatia; order UBA9968; family UBA9968; genus JAJPJQ01. The sequence continues at coordinate 9,068 of DATJFG010000106.1, forward strand.
GAGGGCGGCATGGCCGACCTGAGGATTCTCTTCCGGCTTTGGAGGCCCCTTCTCCTTCAAGTCGGCCATCATGTGGCCGCCGTGATATTCCCGCGTGCCGTATTCGCCTTCCTCGGCCATTTCGCCGATGCGGCGCGTGATCGCCTGGATTTTTTTGAGCTGCTGCTCGACGGATTCGAGCCGCTCGGATTCGATCACGTATTCCTCGTCGCTCGCCACGCGCCCAACATACTGTTGCAAGAGATCGATCTGATTCACCAGAACTTCGAGCGAGTTATTGATCTCGTGCGACAGGCCGATCGCGATCTCGGCGAGCGTTGCGAGCTGATCGCGCCGGCGGATGGCGCGGAGGTCCTTGGCGTAGCCGATCGAGCCGAGCTCCGCGCCCGCGGCGTCGTAGAGGATCGAGGCGGAAACGGCGACGGGGATCTTCTCGCCCTTCTTCGTCTTGAACGCCGTCTCGAAGTTGCAGACTTTTCCCGGCGTGCCGGCTTCGCCCTGCCGTATCGCGCTCATGACTTTTTTCGCGTCTTCGCGTGTCGGGTAGATCTCGAGCACGTCTTTACCGAGCATCTCCTCCTGGCTGAAACCCAGCGTCCGGCGCGCGCCGTCGTTGTAGAAGATGATCGTACCCGATCGGTTGACCGCGATGATGATGTCCGGGCAGCTCTCGACCAGCTTTTGGAAGTAGTCTGCGGGTAAAGACATAGAAACTTAGGTGCTTAGCCGACCATCATAAAGCTTTTGAGGTGGGGATTGCAAGCTAAAATTAACCGCATCTGCGGACCGGCGATCTCGCGGGCAAATTCCAGCTACGCGTTCGAGATTCGGCGATAGAGGGCTTCATAGCCGTCGATCATCTGCTCGACGGAAAAGCGCTCTTGGACCCAACGGCGGCAGCGCCGCCGGTCGAGCGTGTCGACCGCCCGGACCGCCTCGATCATTCCACTTTCATCGCCGGGAAGGAGGCCCGTCTCGCCGTCTTGAATTAATTCGGGCATCGAGCCGCGCGGGTAGGCAAGAACCGGCGCGCCGGCGGCCATCGATTCCGCCACGACCATGCCGAACGGCTCGTCCCATTGGAGCGGAAAGAGAAAGGCTTTCGCCCGCCCCATCCAACGCATGAGCTCGTCATAAGTCAGGCTCTCGATGTGCCGGATGCGATCACCGTCGATGTGCGGCTTCACCTCTTTGAGGAAATAATTCTCGCTCCAGGGAAGATGTTTTGTTACGGCCCCGACGATGACGAGCCTGACCTGCGCTTTTTCGGCGATGCGGATCGCCTCGGCGATGCCCTTGCCGGGCGTCATTCGGCCGACAATGAGGAAGAAATCCTCCGGCGCGTCATTGAACGGGATCGCGCCGACATCGATGCCATTGTAGACGACCGGCAAAGATTCGTCCCCCAACATCCTCGTCTGCGCGCGGCTAACGCAAACGGGAAAGCAGTTAGGAAACGTCTCTCGGTAATAATCGTGTAATTCCTTCTCGATGTAAGCGTACGTAAGGACGGTGGGAGTTTTCGTGTAAGAGGAAAAGTAGGCGGCGAGAGTCGGCCAGTGCGCATGAATAATGTCGAAACGCTCGCCCTGGCGATAGAGATTGTAAGCGTTGCGGGTCTCGAACTCCTTTTCGAGATAGATTGTGGATTCGGGATCGTCCAGGCTCGCGACGGGAAGAACCGAATGAAGCGGGCAATCAACCTTGGAATCGCCCGAGGCGAAGAGCTCGACCGCGTGGCCGCGGCGGTAGAGATCGCGGCAGAGATAGTAGACGATGCGCTCGGTACCGCCGTGCGTCCTCGGCGGCACCGGCAGATACACGCTGGTGATCTGCGCGATTTTCATCCGGCAAGTACGCGCTCCTACTTCGTCAGGCCGATGCTTTTAAAAAAGCCGGATTTTTCGAGTCCATCTACGAAGGAATTGTCGAAGAACTCTTTGGCGTCGGCGTTTTTAGCCTGTGGAAACTCTTTTTCATCCATGTAGCTGAACTGTGCTCGGATGGCTTCAGGACGAACGGCGAGGGTCGTTTCCCAATACGGTTCGAAAGCTTCGTAGGTCCCGTCAATCGTCGGCTGATCTTCGATCTTAACATACTTGCCGATAGCCTTCTTCGCGACCTCGGGCTGTTTTTTGGACAGCACCACGGCCTCCGCCATAGCTTTGAGGAATGCCGTCACCGTGTTCGGATAATTCTTGAGGTATTTCTCGGTCGTCCCGTACGTCACCTGCAGCCCCGGTATATTGAGCTTGCCGATATCCGAGAGAAGATTGAGTCCGGACTCCTTCGCCTTCAGCGTGTTCGGCGCGGAGAGAGTTCCGGCGGCGGTCTTTCCGCTCGTGATCGAAGTGAGAATCGCGGGCACCGTCTGCACGTAGAGGATCTGCACGTCACGATCGGGCGCGAGGCCGTTCTTCTTGAGCGTCTCGCGCGTCGCCGTATCGAGCGCGGCGCGCGGCGTGCTCGCGGCCACGGCCTTGCCCTTGAGCTGCTGCATGGAGGCGATCTCCTTCGCGCCCCACATTTGAAACACAAACCGCTGCATGGTGCCGCCGAAATATTTGACTTCGCCGCCGCGCATACGGGCGTTGATGAGATCGGGGCCGTCGGTATAAAAATCCGCCTCGCCGGAAATCACCGACTGTGCCGAAACTTGCGGGGTGAGAAGCTGGAGTTTCGCGTTGAGGCCGTACTTCTTGAATAATCCCGCCTCAAACGCAACCCAGATCGGCGTAAAAGCGCCGCTCGGCTGCGCGTACGTGACGACGACATCGGCCTTCTCCGGCTTGCCGCCGTCGCTCGCGGCGAGTGCGAAAGTCGACAAAAACACGATCGACATTACAAGCGCGGCGCTTTGACCAGTCCGGTGGAATGGATCCATATGGTTCTCCTTCGGCGGCGGCCGATCGGCACCTATCCGGCGGACGGACGGCCGTCGATTATTCTCAGCTCTACAGCATACGTATCGTTCCACTCATTTTCATTCAATCGATAGACGATATCGACCTTGGCCTGCGATTCCGGCAGGCCGTCGGCTAAGCCGAACGCCACCGCGCCAAGCGTTTTTCCGGAATGGCGCAGCTTGAAGCGCGCGCCGCCGTTGATCGTCTTCCGGTCTGCGATTTCGACGCCGCGCGTCATGAAAAGCGGCTCGGGATTCCCGATGCCGAACGGCTCGAGCGCGCTCAGCTGCTTCATCAGCTCCATTCCGATCGCAGAGAAATCGAGCTGGGCATCGACTTCCAGCAGCGGTGTCAAATCCTCGGGAGCGAGCGTCGCGCGCGCGATTGTTTCGAACCGTTCGGCGAAGGTGGAAAAATTTTCCCGCCGGACGGTGAGGCCGCCGGCGTACTCGTGGCCACCGAACTTCTCCAGGCAATCGGCGCAGGATCGGAGCCCATCGACCATATGAAAGCCGCGGATGCTCCGCGCCGAGCCTTTGCCTTGGCCGTCCTGAAAGCCGATCACTACGGTTGGGCGATGGAATTTTTCTACGATCCGCGACGCGACGATTCCGAGCACACCGGGATGCCAGCCGTCTTCGCCGAGCACGAGCGAATAGCGCCCGCCGATGTCGTCGCCAGCGAGTTCCAGCGCCGCCTCCAGCACCTTCGCTTCGGTCGCCTGACGCTCGCGGTTGTGCGCGTCCAATTCCTCGGCGATTTTAAGGGCGTCATCGGCTGAAGTCGTCGTCAGCATCTGCACCACTTTCACCGCCGCGTCCATGCGGCCGGCGGCATTGATGCGAGGACCGAGACGGAACCCCACCTGCCCTGCAGTGACTTCACCGTCGCGCACGCCGGCGACTTTCTTAAGCGCGATGATGCCGGGCCGCGTCGAGCCGCCTAACACCTCGAGGCCGCGGCGCGACAGTACGCGGTTGACGCCCTTGAGCGGGACCATGTCGGCGATCGTCCCGAGCGTGACGACATCGAGGCAAGTACGTAGATCGGGCTCGACACCCTTGAACCAGCCGAGATCGCGCAGCTTCGCGCGCAGCGCGATGACGAGGTAAAACGCGAGCCCTGCGCCGCAGAGGCCTTTATCGGGGAAGGCGCAGTCTCTTTGGTGAGGGTTTAAGATCGCGAACGCGGGCGGCAGCTCTTCGGGCGGTTGATGGTGGTCGACGACAATGACACTTAAGCCGAGAGAAGCGGCGAACTCGATCTCCTTGTAATTGGACACGCCGCAATCGACGCTGATCACCACGCTCACGCCGCGCTCGCGCAGCTGCTTCAGCCCTTCCATGTTGAGGCCGTAGCCTTCGTCGATCCGGTGGGGAATGTAATAGATCGGCTCGGCGCCGATCTCGCGCAGGAAGCAGATAATCGTCGCCGTTCCGGTCGTGCCGTCGACGTCGTAGTCGCCCCAGACACATAGCAGCTCGCCCGCGGCGACGGCCTGCGCCAGCCGCTCGGCCGCCTTTTCCATTCCGGTCATGAGAAACGGTGAAGGGAGGTCGGATCGGAGACTGGAAGAGAGATAACGGCGGGCGGCGTCCGGCTCGATGATGCCGCGGTGCGCGAGCAGCTTTGCGATGAGCGGCCGGACGTTGAGCTCTTCGGCCAGGCGCGCGACCGCGCCTTCGTCCGCCTGCCGCAGCTGCCAGCGCTTCAGCATAAAGTTACATTTTGAACTTGAGTTTCGAATTCAACGTTCAAGATTCGCAATTCAAAATTATTTGGAGACTTTCTTGCCTTTCTCCCAGAGCAAGATCACCGGGCTGGCGATGAAGATGGTCGAGTAGACGCCGGAGAAAAAGCCGACCAACAAGGCGAAGGCGAAGGGGCGGATGACGCCTCCGCCCAGGATGAATAGGGCGAAAAGAACGAGCAGCGCCGTGCCGGTTGTGATGATGGTTCGGCTCAGCGTCTCGTTGATGCTCAGATTGATGAGGTTTTCTAGAGTCTCGCGTTTGTTTTTGCGCAAGTGTTCACGCACGCGGTCGCAAACGATGACGGTATCATTCACGGAATAGCCGACCACCGTCAACAGGGCGGCCACGATCGTGAGGTCGAACTCGTAGCCGGCGAGCATGAGAGCGCCCGTCGTAACCAGCACGTCGTGGATCAAGGCGATGACCGCACCCAATCCGAAGCGGAGTTGAAAGCGGAGCCAGATATACACGCCCATCATGAGCGTCGCGGCAATAACCGACCAAGTGCCTTTCTGACGCAGTTCGCTACCGACTTTTGGACCGACGGATTCGATGCGCCGGATCTCGAAGCCTTTCGGGCCGAACTTCTGCGACAGATTGACGCGCAGCTGCTCGTTCAGAGCGCCGAGCTGCACCGTCGTTTTTTCCAAACGCACGAGAAACTCGTTCGATCCCGTCTGTCCGAAGTCCTGAATGACAACCTCGCCCTCGCCCAATTTCCCCAGCGCTTGGCGGATTTCCGGAATCGTCACTTTTTGAATGAAGCGCAGCTGTACCACCGTGCCGCCGGCGAAATCGACGCCTAGATTCGGTCCGCGGAAGATGAGAAAGGCGAGAACGGCCAGGTTGATGACGGTGGATATGATAACCGCGGTGTGGCGATATTTTGTGAACGGGATATTGGTTCCGGGTCTGATGAGCTCCATTATTCGCCTTTCAAATGCTGACACGCACGAGCTTACGGCTGCTGATGCGCCAGTCGTAATAGATCCGCGTCATGTAGACAGCCGTGACGACCGTCGTCAGAATGCCGACGCATAACGTTACGGCGAATCCCTTGATCGGGCCCGTGCCGAATTGGAATAAGATCACGCCCGAAAGGAACGTTGTTACGTTGGTGTCGATGATCGCTGGCAACGCGCGGTCGTAACCGGCCTCGATGGCGGCGCGAGCCGATTTGCCGGCCCGGAGTTCTTCCCTGATGCGTTCATTGATTAGAACGTTGGCGTCGACCGCCATACCGGCAATCAATACGATACCGGCGATGCCGGGCAGCGTCAGCACGGCTCCGAAGGCGGCCAGAATGGCCAGCAGGAAGAGAATATGAAAAATGAGGGCGATGTCCGCCAAAATCCCTGCGCCCTTATAATAAAAGAGCATGAATAGGATGACGAGAGAGCTGCCGACGGCGAAGGAAATGACCCCCTGGCGGATCGAATCGCTGCCGAGCGACGGGCCGACCGTCCGCTCTTCGGCCACTTCCACGGGAGCCGGCAGCGCGCCGGCGCGCAAGATGATCGCGAGGTCGCGCGCGTCTTTCATCTCGAACCGGCCGGTGATCGAGGCGCGTCCGCCACCGATGCGCTCCTGGATGACTGGTGCGGAATACACTTTATTGTCGAGCACAATGGCGAGCCGTCGTTTCACGTTTTCGCCGGTGATACGCTCAAAGAGCCGCGCACCGGTATTATTGAGGACAAGCTCGACATAAGGCCCTTCGAGACGTGAACTCGGCCGCACATGGGCGTCGGCGATATACTCGCCGGTCATGAGCGCCTGCGCTTGCAAGAGATACGGCGTGCGGTCCTGACCGTAGAGAATTTGATCTCCGGGCGGCGGCCCGCTCTTCAAGGCTTCCTCTACGCTGCGCGTGTCATCGACCAGCTTGAACTCGAGCAGCGCGGTTTTACCGATGATCTCCTTCGCGCGCTCCGGGTCCTGAATGCCCGGAAGCTGCACCAGGATATTTTGCTGCCCCTGTCGCTGGATGATCGGCTCGCTCACGCCGAATTGATCGATACGGTTGCGGATTGTCTCCAGCGACTGATCCACCGTCTGATCGCGCAGCGAGCGGAGCTCTTTTTCATTGAGCGCCAGGACGAACTCCGCCGTCCCTCCGGAGACCTGTGAATTGACGATGGCGAGATTGGAGAACTCGTTTTTTTGCAGATCGCGGATCGCGTCCGCGCTCGCCGCCGGCGCTTTGATGCGGACCTGAGTTCCCTGGCGCACGGCTTCGGTGATTGAGATTTTTTTCTCCGTGGCGAGCTTCACCATATCGTCTTTGATGCGCTCAACCGTATTCTCGATCGCCTTGTCCACTTTGACTTCCAGCACGAGATGGCTGCCGCCTTGCAGGTCGAGGCCCAGATGGATGCGATCGCTCGGCAAATACTGACTCCACCACGGCGGCAGCTCGTGAACGAACGTAGGAACGAGATAAATGACCGCCGCTGCGGTCGCGATTAAAAAAATAATAAGCCGGACCAGGACGCCCCGCTGCATGCCTATGACTCCTTTGTCACCGTTTTATCGGCCTTGACGATCTCGGAGATCTGCGGCCGGTTGACCCGGATGCGCACGTTGGGTGCGACCTCCAAGGTGACCACCGTATCGGTCAGGGCCACTACCTTACCGTAAATTCCTCCCGACGTCATCACCTCGTCGTTTTTTTTGAGCTGGCCAAGCATTGCCTGGTGTTCTTTGACCTTTTTCTGCTGCGGTCGGATGAGCAGCATGTAGAAGACAAAGAATACGAGGACCAGCGGCGCGAAACTGATGAGCGCGCTCGGCGCTCCCGCAAGGCCGCCGGTCTGAGCAAACGCCAAATCGATCATGAGTCCTCCTTGAAGCTCAAGAGCATGGACTGCGGCATGAGGTTTATTCCGAGTGCCCTTCGCCGGACTGTGGAACCTGTATCTCCCGCAACTTATCTTCGCGAATCGCCGTACGCAACCGGGCCATCAGCCGCTGGTAAAAGACGAGATTATGCAACGTCAGGAGATGCGCCGCAAGGATTTCGTCAGCGAGATGTAGGTGGCGGAGGTAGGCGCGCGAGAAATTCCGGCAGCCGTAGCAGTCGCATAACTCATCGGCCGGGCGCTCATCGCTCGCGTATTCGGCGCGGCGGATGTTCATTTTTCCCGCCGAGGTAAAAAGCGCCCCATTGCGAGCGTTCCGAGTAGGCAGCACGCAATCAAACAGGTCGTATCCGGCCGAGACCGCGGCAATGAGATCCTCCGGCCGGCCGATGCCCATGAGATAGCGGGGCCGCTCTTGCGGCAGGAGACTCGCCGTGTAGGCGCCCACGGACCGGAGCTCCACCTCCCCTTCGCCGACTCCAAGACCGCCGGCGGCGAATCCGTCGAAAGGCAGCGCTGTGAGCTCGCGCGCGCATTCGCGCCTCAAGTCCTCGAACATGCCTCCCTGTATGATGGCGAATAGTCCCATCGTTTCCTTTGTACGCGCCTTCAACGAGCGCTCGGCCCAGCGCATCGTCCGAAGCGTCGACTCGCGGACATAGTCGCGCTCGGCAGGGTGCGGGATGCATTCGTCGAGTACCATGGCGATGTCGCTCCCGAGGTCCTGCTGGATATCGATGACTTTCTCCGGCGTCAGCTTATGGCTCGAGCCGTCGAGATGCGATTGGAATTCGACGCCGTCTTCGGTGATCTTGCGCAGCGCGCCGAGGCTGAAGACCTGGTAGCCGCCGCTGTCGGTGAGGATCGGACCGTTCCAGCCCATGAAGCGGTGCAGCCCGCCGAGTCGGCGGATCACTTCGATGCCCGGACGGAGGTAGAGATGATAGGTATTGCCGAGAATCACGCGGCAGCCCGCCTCCTCCAGATCGCGCGGCGTCATTGCCTTGACAGTCGCCTGCGTGCCGACCGCCATGAACGCGGGAGTCTCCACCTCGCCGTGGGTTGTGACGAGACGTCCGAGGCGGGCAGCGCTCGATGAATCTTTTTTAATGACCGTGAACTGTAGAGCCATTCTTTGCTTAAGTTGAAGCAGGCAGGCGTTAGACAAATTCCGAACTTGCCGACGCCTAACGCCTCATAAGATCAGCATCGCGTCGCCGTAACTGTAAAACCGGTAGTTCTCCCGGATCGCTTCATCATAGGCGCGGCGCGTGAACTCGAGGCCGGCGAAGGCCGCCACCATCACGAGCGGCGTCGATCCGGGAAGGTGAAAATTCGTGATCAGCCCGTCGACGACACGGAAAGAAAAACCCGGCACGATAAAGAGCCGCGCGATGCCGGAGTCGGCCTCGATTCTCCCCTTTCGTTCGGCGATCCACTCGAGCGTGCGCGTGCTGGTTGAGCCCACGGCGACGATCCGCCCGCCGCGCGCTTTGGTACGGTTGATTTTTTCCGCCGTGTCAGCGGAAAGTGAATACCATTCGCCGTCCATCCGATGGTTTTCGACCTTTTCGTCGCGGACGGGTTGAAAAGTCCCCGGCCCGACATGAAGCGTCAAGAACGCGGTCTCGATGCCGCGGCAGCGGAGGCATTCGAGCAGTTCCGGCGTAAAATGGAACCCCGCCGTCGGCGCTGCGACGGCGCCGCTCGCACGCGCGTAAACAGTTTGATACCGCTCGCGATCGAATTCGCGCCCGGGGCGCTGCGACTCGACATACGGAGGCAGCGGCGTCTCGCCGGATTTCTCCAGCCACTCGTTGAAATCGCCCGCGCAGTTGAATTTGACGCCATACCGTCCATGCTGCATGTCGCCGATGATCTCGGCCTCTCCGCCGCCGGCAAAAGCTATCCTGGTTCCGACCTTAGGCTTTTTCGCCGATTCGATGAGCGTGATCCAGAGATTGGGCCAGTGCGGAAACGGCTCGACGAGAAGCAACTCCGCCTGGCCGCCGCTTCCCTTGAGCCCGCGAAGCCGCGCGGGAAAAACGCGGGTGTCGTTCAGTACCAAAAGATCGCCGGCATGGAGAAACTCGCCGACAGCGGCGAAGCCGCTGTGGCGGATGCCACCGTTTTTTCGATCGAGAATCATGAGGCGCGCGCCGGCGCGCTCCGCCGCCGGCACGGCCGCGACCAGCAAGCGCGGCAACTCGTACATGAACTCTTTAAGCTCCATGGAATGACAGACAGAGATAGAGATTTGAGACTGAGAAATACGGGACAGATTTAGGGCGATTCCTTCTTGTCTCTGTCTCTATCCCTGTCTCAGCCTATGTATCGCTTTTCTTGATAAACGGCGTCAGAAGATCGATCGGCACCGGGAAGATCGTCGTCGAGTTTTTCTCCGAGGCGATTTCCACGAGACTCTGTAGGAACCGCAGTTGTATGGCCACCGGGTGCTTGCCAATAATCTCGGCCGCATCGGCGAGTTTCTGCGAGGCCTGGAACTCTCCGTCCGCGTGGATGACCTTGGCGCGCCGCTCGCGCTCGGCCTCCGCCTGCTTCGCCATCGCCCGCTGCATCTCCTGGGGCAGATCGATCTGCTTGATCGCCACCTGTGTGACTTTCATACCCCATGGATCGGTATGCTGGTCGATGATCGTCTGCAGGTGCGCGTTGATCTTCTCGCGCTCGGCCAATAGCTCGTCCAGCGCGCACTCGCCACAAACGCTGCGCAGCGTGGTCTGCGCCAGCTGGGAGGTCGAAAAAAGATAGTTCTCCACCTCGCGCACCGCCCGGTTGGGATCGATGACGCGAAAGTAGAGGACGGCGTTGACCTTGATCGACACGTTGTCCCGCGTGATGACGTCCTGCGGCGGGATGTCCAGAGTGATGAGCCGGAGGTCCATGCGACTCATCTTCTCGACCAGCGGAATGACATAGATGATCCCCGGCCCTCTCGGCTCCAGCATACGGCCCAGCCTGAAGATCACGGCGCGCTCGTATTCGCGCAAGATCTTGATACCGCTGATCAACAAGATAACGACGATAATCATAACCGTCGCCGGGACTCCAAAACCTAACATAACGCCTCCTCTCAACTCCTCGTTTGTCCTTGCACCGCGCGCCGCACTTTGAGACATAGACCCTCGATGCCCACGACCTCAACCTTTTCTCCGGCACCGATCTCCTCTTCTCCTTGGGCGGTCCAGTGCTCGCCGTGGACGAAGACCCGACCGGTCGGGTTGAGCGGCGTCCGCGCCTCACCAATCTCGCCCAGCATGCCCTCCGCGCCAGAGGTCTTACGCCCTTTCTGCGTGCGGAGGACGAGATAGCCGATGAACAGCATGTAGGCGCTCAGCGTGCCGACCGCGGCAAACACGATCGATCGTCCGACGACGAGATCGGAGTTTTGCGTGTCGAAGAGCAGCAGCGACCCGATTGCGAGAGAGATGGCGCCGCCCACACCGACGACGCCAAAGCTCGGCAAAAACGCCTCGGCGACGAGCAGCGCGATGCCGAGCGCGATCAGCGCAAGGCCGGCGTAGTTGATCGGCAGAATCTGGAACGATGCGAAGGCGAGCAGCAGCGCTATCGCCCCGGCGACGCCGGGGAAAATAACCCCCGGATGGGAAAATTCCATGTAGAGGCCGAGAATGCCGGCCATGAGAAGCAGATAGGCGATCTGCGGATCGGCGAGCGTATTGATAACTTTCTGCTTGAGCCCCATCTCGAAGCGATCGACGCGGGCGTTTTTCACCTGCAGCGCGACCTCGCGCTCGCCGACTTCGACCTTCTTGCCGTCGGCCTGGTTGAGAAGATCGTCGAGATTGGTGGCGACAACGTCGATGACATTTTTCTTCAGCGCCTCTTTTTCCGTAATCGAGACGCTTTTCCTCACCGCTTGAATCGCCCACTCCGTGTTGCGCCCGCGCTTTTGCGCGATTGTCTCGCCGAAAGAGGCGGTGAAGTTTTCGAGCTTTTCGCCCATCACGCCTTTGACTTCGTCTCCGCCGCCGGTGACCGGGTGCGCGGCGCCGATGTTGGTTCCCGGCGCCATCGCCGCGACGTGCGCCGAGAGCGTGATGAAGACGCCGGCAGAACCCGCGCCGGCGCCGCTCGGCGCGACGTAGATGATCACGGGGACCGGCGCGCCCAAAATCTCTTTTACGATCGAGCGCGTTGAGGTGAGAAGACCTCCGGGCGTGTCGAGCTGGATGACAAGCGCCTTGGCGCCGTCCTCGCGGGCGCGCGCGATGCTCTCGCGGATGAAATCGTCGACCGCGGGATTGATGCCGCCGTCGATCGAAATGAAATCGACATGCCGCTCGCCCGCGCCTTTCACCTGCGCCGCGAGCGGCAGCGCGCCGGCGAAGAGGCAAAGAAGCGCGAGCGTCTTAAGCCGACTTAAGCGCCTCGATGACTTTTTTAATGTCTTCCCAGACAAGTTTTTTATCTCCAGGATTGCGCAAGAGGTACGCCGGATGGAAAGTCGGCATGAGCTTGATGCCCTGATATTCGTGCCACTGGCCGCGCAGCCGCGTGATCGGCTGTTTCGATTGGAGCAGGCACTGGACGGCGAATTTACCCAGCGCGACGATGATTTTCGGCCGCACCAGATCGACCTGTTTTTTCAGAAACGGCTCGCACGACTCGACTTCGTCGGGCTCGGGGTTGCGATTTTCCGGCGGGCGGCATTTGACGACATTGGCGATATAGACGTCTTCGCGCTTGAGTCCCATTCCTTTCGTGATGATGTCAGTCAGCAGCTGCCCTGCCCGGCCCACAAACGGCACGCCTTGTAAATCTTCGTCGCGGCCGGGGCCCTCGCCCACGAACATGACCCGTGCGCTTGGATTGCCGACACCGAAAACGAGATGCGTCCGGCCGGACCAGAGTTTACAGCGCCGGCAGTCGCCGATCGCGGCTCTGAGCTCGTCCAGCGTCTTGGATTCGTAAACCGCGGGGTCGCCGGTAATTAAAAGACTGCTTTCGGACAGGGCCGGCGCCACAGGATTCGACTCGCGCGGACGATCTTTGGGTATGACGCGGATGCCCGCGCGCGCTTTCGCGGTCAAATGGCGTCGGAGCGCGGCGGCCATCTGTTTCAACTCTTCTCGATCATCAACCGGCTGGGGCGGTTCCACCGGAGCATCTTAGCATCGTTGCCGACGCAGTACCAACTACAGCATGGACCGCTTTATTCGTTCAATTGCCCGAGATATCGTGTCCGGACGTGAGTCAAAAATGCCGTGGTCGCCGGCCAGAGATAGTCGGCGTACGTATAGACAAACGGCCGGAACGCGCCGTCGTGATAGAGCAGCGTCATCTCCACGTAAATTCCTTGGCGCAAATAAATCCGATGGCCCGCGCCTTTGGTTGATGCGAGCACGACTTTGCCGACATCGAGATATCCCGGATCGATGTTGATGCGGCGGCGGCTTGTGTCGCTGCGGTGACGGCGCTCGATCATTTGTGTTCTCAATTTGACGTCGGGAAGCGCTTCAGGAGAAATCGGTCCAGCGAACGAGACGAAACGTCGAAGAAGATTTCCGCCCATCTCTCGTTCGTAATAATGGCTGACGGTCCATGGAATCGTCTCGGTGCATGCGTCGATAGGACCGAAAAGGACCGTCAGCTCCTCCTCGACGGTCCTCAAAAGATTTTTGTCGGAAGAAAGCAGGCCCGCGAAGAGCTTGACGGGCTTTGGTTCCCCCGGCGTGCTCATAAGTTGAGTTCGGAAGATTTACAAGCGAGCGGTCTTCAGCGCGTGGAGATGATCGAAGATGCGGTCGGCCAACTCTTCTTTCGTCATCAGAGGCAAACTCTGCACGTCGCCGCTGCGGTCGAGAATGGTTGCGATGTTGGTCTCGCCCTCGAAGCCGCTGCCTGCGGCGGTTACATCGTTCGCCACGATGATATCGAGGTTTTTCTCCTCGAGTTTTTTACGGGCGTTCGCGATTACGTCGTCGGTCTCAGCCGCGAAGCCAACCAGAAGCCGCCCATCTTTTCTGGTCCCGAGCTCCTTGAGAATATCCGGATTGCGTTTCAGGTCGAGTCGCATCGATTCCGCGCCTTTTTTGAGCTTTTTAGGCGCGGTCTCCGCCGGGCTGTAATCCGACACCGCCGCCGCCATCACCACCGCGGTCGAATCCGAAAATCGCTCCAGTAGGGCTGAGCGCATCTCGGCAGCCGTCTTGACGCGGACCAGCCGAGCTTTGGCCGGAGCTTCGAGCGAAGTCGGCCCGGCCACGAGCGTCACATCGGCCCCACGTCTGACCGCCGCGCGCGCCAGCGCATAGCCCATTTTCCCGGACGAGCGGTTGCTGATAAACCGCACGGGGTCGATCGGCTCCTGGTTAGGACCAGCGGAGATCAGTAGCTTTTCACCGGCTAAGTCCTTTTTTTTTAACAGGCCGCGGATCTCCTCGACAATCGCCTCGGGCTCGGGCAGCCGTCCCTTGCCTTCGTAGCCGCAGGCGAGGTAACCCTCCGCAGGTTCGATGAAATGATAGCCCAGGCGTCGCAACTTGCGGATGTTTTCCTGCACGATGGGATTATCGAACATGTGGACATTCATCGACGGAGCGAAAAGCACCGGCGCCTGGGTCGCCATGACGACGGTCGTGAGCAGATCATCAGCGATACCTGAAGCGACCTTGCCGATGACATTTGCAGTGGCGGGAGCGATGACGAAGACCTGCGCCTGATCGGCGAGATTGATATGGCCGATTTGCGACTCTTCCGTAAGGCTGAATATTTCCGACGCGACAGACCTCCCGGACAGCGTCTGGAAGGTCATAGGGGTGACGAACTGGGTGGCTTCCCGCGTCATGATGACCTGGACGGAGAAGCCGTCCGTAACGAGCAGCCGTACGAGCTCGACAGCCTTATAGCAGGCAATGCCGCCGGCGACTCCGAGCACGACCCGGGGGGGTTCTTTAATATCGCTCACGGGGTAAAAATAGCCGATCGGACGTGGCTTTGCAAACTTTTGTCGACATCTGCCGATATACGGGATTAGGCCGCGAAACTGCGGAACCAACTTGACGGATACACCCACTTCGTGTACAAGGACCTTGGGTTCAAAACCGGGAGGATGAATATGACGATGGATCGGCGGACGGTTTTTTCTTTGGTTTCGGCGCTTGCCATGGCGCTCGCCTTTGGCTATGGGTCACGCGCCTGGGCCGTGGAAAACGACCTCAACTCGGGGGTTTTGACCGTCGAAACTGATGCTTCGACGCCCGATGAAGCGATTACCGATAGCGCATCGACCGCGACGCTGGAGGCATATGCCGCTCCGGCGGATACCGAAGCTGATGTCGATCCATGGGAGGCATACAATGAACCTGTTTTCAGATTTAATCATGACATAGTGGACCGGTACGTTTACAAACCCGTTGCAACAGCCTGGGATGCCGCTCTTCCGGACTCATTTCAAAGAGCCCTGCACAACGCAATCGACAACTTGTCCGTGGTTAGACGCGTCGTGAACAATCTGCTCCAGGGTAAGCCGGCTCGAGCCGGAAGGGAACTCGCTCGCTTCACCATCAATAGCACGCTCGGCTATGTCGGTTTTCTCGATGTCGCCAAGGAGTACTTCGGTATTCAGCAGGCAGACGAAGATTTCGGCCAGACGCTCGCCGTCTGGGGCGCAAAATCAGGACCATACTTCGTTATTCCACTTATACCGCCGCCAACGACAGTCCGTGACCTTACCGGGAATGCCGTCGATGGCTTAATGAATCCAATAGGGTGGGCGGCTCCTGTCGGCGCAACCTTCGGTATTTTAGGCGTAAATATTATTAATGAGCGCTCGCTATACCTTGATAGATTCGAACAGGTCGAGGAATCCGTCGTCGATCTTTACAGCGCCGTTCGCAACGCCTATTTCCAGAGACGCGCGGCGGCGATCAGAGAATAGCCGCAATTTAAATTCGCGAAACGATAAAGGGCCGATGGTCGGAAGACCATCGGCCCTTTTTGTTTCCCGTTGCGAGAACTCGCTGTCTAGTTACGGCGCGGTGGGAACGAGGTGCAGGCCCACGGCCCGGAGCACCAGCTTATCGGCGACATTAACGGTGTTGATGCCGATGTCCAAAAGAACCGAGCCGAGGCTCGGATCGACAGAGGTCACCGCACTGTCGACACACAGAGGACCTCCGCTGTGGGCCGTCGAATCATCGAGCTTGACGAGCGCCGTGCTCGGCGGATCCTGCACTTGCGAGAGGCGGATGCGGTCGATGGAGCTGGTCGCGCCAGCCGACCATTCATAGCATACCCTGACGCCGGTGATCGAAAAATGAGGCGGTACCTGAACCGCTTTTTCGATGACCTTTATACCGCTGTGTGAATCCGTGGAACCAACGGTGCTGGACTGGACGATTAATCCCGAAAGGCCGCCGCCGACGCCCGAGTTCGTGGAAAGAAACGAGGTGGTGAGAACCGCGGGATCGCCCGACAGAAAATCGAGGTGCTCTATCCACATGAGCGCCGACGCGTTGAGCAGATCATTGATCGCATCGATCTCCTTCTGCAAATCACCTATTTCGCCCTCGATCTTGGTAATGTCGCCCTGCAATTTGACGACCTCGCCCTGCACCGCGGCGATAGGATTTCCCGGCCCCGGCGGCAAGCCGGAGTTACCGCGCGGTTTCGCGGTGGCCGGCTGCGCGGTTAAAACCGCGGCCAAGGCAAACACTGCCGCGCCTTGGACGGTCATTCTAAATTTTTTTGTCATTTGTTCTCCTCCTCTGTGTTTTTAACTGCGAACCTTTTTGCCTCACAGCAATTCCGGTGCCGATCACCGAGCTGAAAAAAATAGATTGCTTCCTCGCTTCAAATCAGTTGGCTGTTTTCTAAAAGAGACCCGATCGCGACTCGATCACGAATAACAGTGAGCATTCCGTATTCCTGAGTTGAGTTTTCAAGCCTGCGCTTGCGGCAGAAGCCGCATCAGATCGAATTTCGAAAACGGCTTGGGCAGCATATTCGCGTTATAGCGGTGCCTTTCTTCGTCGAGCAGAGTCTTGAAACGACTCAAGTCGGCGCTCATATAAATCGTCCGAATGCGCGGATCGTGGGTGCGGATGTAGCGCATCAATTGCAGCCCGTTGCAGCGCGGCATCTGGATGTCGGTGATTACGAGGTCCGGCTTGAACAAGAGATAATTGAAGTAACCGTCGTTGCCGTCTACAGCCGTCTTCACCTCGTAGCCCTGCTCTTCGAGAATTTGCTGCAGAATCTGTGCGAAGGCTAAATCGTCGTCGACGATCAAGACTTTATGCATGTTCGGCTCTCCCGCACACCAGATGAGCAAGCGGGATGCCAGAAAACTCCCCAAAAAAAACGTTGGAAGCGAATGAATTTTTTCGACGCACGAATTCGCTCCTGCGCTCCTCTCGCAGGCGAATACCTACACCGCTGATGCGGTAGAACTGACTAAGCTGTGAATATTAAGGAGGATTTTAGAGCGCAGGAGATTTCCTGCGAATTAACGGGCCTTCTTGAAGCCTTCGGCGTTGATATCGTACTTCTTCAGCAGGTCGTAGAAGTCGGCGCGGTACTTCCCCGCGAGGCGCGCCGCCTGACTGATATTACCGCCGCTCAGTTCGAGCAGGCGTATCAGATAATTTTTTTCGAACGCGCCCTTGGCCTGCTTGAGCGGCTTCCATGGCTCTTCCGACGAAACTTTGGTTCGGAGTAAAATCAAATCTTCGGTGATGGCGTCGGTCTGCGTCATGGCCACGGCGTATTCGATGACGTGCTCCAGCTCGCGCACGTTGCCGGGCCATTCGTAAAGCATCAGCCGCTGCATCGCCTCCGGCGTCAATCCTTTGATTTCCTTCAGCGTTTTCCGGTTGAATTTGTCGAGGAAAAGCTCGACCAGAGGCGGGATGTCTTCGCGCCGCTCTCTGAGCGGCGGCAGATAGATCGGAATGACGTGGATGCGATAAAAAAGGTCTTCCCGAAAATTGCCTTGCCGAACCTCATTCTCCAAATCCTTATTCGTCGCGACGATGAGCCGGATGTCGACTTCGACCGGCCGGTCGCCGCCGACAGGATAGAACTTTCGTTCTTCGAGAACGCGCAGTAGCTTCGCTTGAATCCCCAGCGGCATGTCGCCGATCTCGTCGAGGAAAAAAGTCCCGCCGTCGGCCTGGGTGAATAGTCCCGGGGCTTTTCGCACCGCGCCCGTGAACGCTCCTTTTTCGTGCCCAAAAAGCTCGCTTTGCAGCAGCGACTCGGGCAGCGCTGCACAATTGATCGCGACGAACGGCATGTCTCTTCTCGCGCTGCTCAGATGCACCGCCTTGGCGATCAGCTCTTTGCCCGTGCCGCTCTCGCCATGGAGATAGATGGTCGAATCGGTCTTCGCCCCGCGCGAGACGAGCTCCAGAACCCTGTGCATCTTTTCGCTCTTGGCCGCGATGTTCTCAAAACCGTAGCGCTCTTCGAGCATGCCGCGTAGCCGCTTGACTTCGGAATTCAGGCGGCGGTTCTCCAACGCCTTTTCGATCTGAAACAAAAGCTCGCGCGCTTCGAATGGCTTGGTGAGATAGCTGTAGGCGCCCTTTTTCATCGCCTCGACGGCGCTCTCAATGGTGCCATACGCGGTGAGGATGATGACAGGCACCTCGGGATTGACCGCATGAAGTTCTTGCATCAGCGAGATGCCGTCCTGTTTCGAAAGCTGGAGGTCGACGATGGCAAGATCGAACGCCTGTCCCTTGATCGATTCGATCGCCTGCTCCTCTGCTAGCGCGGTCGCGACTTCATAATTGGCGGACTCGAGCCGCATGCGCGCGAGCTCCAGCAAATTGCGGTCGTCGTCGACCACCAGGATCTTGCCTTGCTGCATAACCTGTTACGGTCTTTCTTTCTGGCGTCTTTTCTCTTCGATCTCGATATCGATCTGTTTTGATTTTTCCAGCGTCTCAGCCAGCTTGTCGTTCGTTTGCAGGACGCCGACCCAAGCCTTGGCTTGATCCGCCCACGAGCTTTGCGGGTACTCGCGGATCACGCGATTGAAATATCCAGTCGCCAAACGGTTGTCGCGCTTGGGATTCGCGACGCTCGCCGTAATCACGCCCAAATAGAATATCGCTTCGTCGGCCGGCGGCTTGTTGTTCGCCAGCGTGATCGCCCTCTGATTCTCTTTCGTCGCCCCGTCGTAATCCTGCTGGCTGAGCAGCCGCTTGGCGCGCGCGACCGCCAGCCGCGCCGGCTCCTCCTCTGGGGGAAAAAGTAGACTGCAGCCGCTAAGCGCGAACAGTAAGATTACTTGGGCAAGACGAAAATAAACGAGCTGCCTTGTCCCGCTTCGCTTTCCACCCATACCTGTCCACCATGAGACGTTATAATATGCTTAACGATTGCCAAACCCAACCCGGTGCCCCGCAGCATGTAGGACGACTTCGCGTTGCCCTGCCGGTACTTGTCGAATATCATCGGCAGATCGTCGGTCGAAATGCCTGGACCGGTATCGCTGACGGCCACTTCGACTGAACCGTTTTTCTGCGCCGCGGAAAGCATGACGTGGCCGCCGTCGGGTGTGAACTTGACGGCGTTGCCGATGAGGTTCCTCAAAGCCTGGAGAATTCGATCAGGATCCATTTTCACCAATGGCAGCGGCTGCTGGATCTGCGCTTCGATTTTGATCTTCTTCGC
Source organism: Verrucomicrobiia bacterium (assembly GCA_035495775.1). Classification (GTDB taxonomy): domain Bacteria; phylum Desulfobacterota; class Binatia; order UBA9968; family UBA9968; genus JAJPJQ01. Next base: position 28,259 of record DATJFG010000106.1, read on the forward strand.
TTCCGCCAGCGGCCCCAGCTCCGTGACGGCTCGATCGATGACCGACACGAGGCTCGCGGGTTCGAGGTGATATGTCATCATGCCGGCTTCCATCTTGGAAAGATCCAGCAGCGAATTAACGAGGCTGATTAGGCGCTGGCTCTCCTCCGCGAGAATCGTTAAAAGACGCCTTTGCTTATCACTGACGGCTCCGCCGACGCCCTCGAGGAGAAGGCCAATGCCTTCCTTGATCGACGTCAAGGGAGTCCTCAACTCATGCGACATGGTCGAATAGAAGTCGGACTTCATCTCATCCAAATCTTTCAGACGGTCACACATGAGATTGAAGGCATGCGCGAGGTCGGCGATCTCCGGCGGCGAGGAGAGCTCGACTTTACCCTCGAATTCTCCGCGTGCAATAAGGCTCGTCCTCTCCTTCAAGATCGTCAGCGGCCGGGTCACGCTTCGCGTGATCACCAGCGAAATGACGAGAACGAGAATCAGGGCCGCCGCCGCTATAAAGACGGCGATGCGATGCGCGTCGGCGCCCGCCGCCGCCAGTCCCGTCAATTTTCCCTCGCTGCGCTGCTGGCCTCGGGCTCTGAGTTTGTCTAAATCGCCGATGATGGCGTCCACTGCGGCTTCCTTTTCTTCGCGGTAGCTCTTGTCGGAGTAGGGTTGACGCGTTTTTAGCGTCGCGAACTCATCCGCGGCGGCTTTGGCATAGCGCTGATGGCCTTCGCGGATATTTTGCAAGAGGGCTTTGCCGCGGACGTCCGAGACGGCATCCGCATCGTCGAGCAGCCGCTCAAAGTCTTTGTCGAAAAGGAGAAACTGATCGTAGAGCGCCTGGTCTTTCATGATGAAAAATTTCTTTTCGTAGCGCACTTCAGAGAGGATCGTATCGCCGAGCTTGTCGGCTAGGTCGAGAACGCGGCGGTCGCGCTCGAGCACCGACCGAGTGATCTCCTGGATGCGCCGCAGCTGATAAACCGCGTACAGACCGACCGCCGCCATCAGCACGAAAATCGCGAGATAGCCGAAAACCAGGCGTGAAAAGAGCGTGAATCTCATTTGACGATCGGAGATAGGCGGCGGACTAGAGCGGCTCCGGCAGCTCCTCTTTTTCCTTCACGGCGGTGAGAAGCTTCTGACCGAATTGCTCCATTCGCTTTTCGGAGCTTTGAAAACACGCTTGGGCATGGCCTAGGTGCTTGCCCACCAAATTAAACTCCTCTCGAAATTTGGCGAAATCGCCTTCGAGACCGCTTAAGTACTGAACGATCTCCTTGGCGCGCTCTTCGATCTTCATGCCTTTGAGCCCGAGCACGATCGCCTGGAGATAGGCATAAAAACTGTTGGGCGAAACCGGAATGACTCTCTTTGCCATAGCATAAGCACTCAGGCCCTTGTCACTCGCGACTCCGTCGTCCTTGATGATCGTCTCATAGTAGACATTTTCCGCCGGGATATACATGAGGGCGAAATCGTATGTGCCCTCGTCGGGTAGGATGTACTTTGCCGCGATGGCATCGATGTGCTTCTTGACGTCAGAGACGAAGGATTTCCTGGCTTTGGCTTTGTCGTCGTCGGAGCCGCCGTCGAGCATGCGTTTGAAGTTTTCCAGCGGGAACTTCGAATCGACGGGGACCAGCGAGCCACCGAGCTTGATGACGGCATCGACGCGCTCGCCGCTGCGAAACGCGTATTGCGTAGAAAAATGCCCCGTCGGCAAGATCTGGCTCAGGAGGTCGCCGAGAAAGAATTCTCCCAAGCCGCCCCGAAGCTTCGGCGCGCGCAGAATCTCCTGCAGCGAGGCGATGTCCTTACCGACGTCGTAAATTTTACGGTTCGCCTCTTCGAGGCTGCCGAGCGTCTTCTGCACGCCGCCGACGACGCGCGCGGCGTTGTCGAGGCGTTCGCCGAGATTTTGCTGCGTCTGCTGCATGAGCTCGGAGTTTTCCTTGAGCCGCTCCGTCACGTTGCCGAGAAGCTGCCCCAATTGCTGGTGAATGAGGCTCGTGTTGCCGTCGAGCACCTGTGTCAGCTGCGCGCGGAGCTGATCGATCTGCTGTTGGATCAGCAGAAAAGAGGAGTCCTGTTTTTTCTCTCCGAAAACGGCCTGCCCGCGCCGGAGCCAGAGCCATGCCAGCGTGGCTAAACCACCTAGGACGAGGATAACGGTCGGAAGCGAATTCAGCGATTCCACATTCGACGCTCTGCTAAAGAAGCCGCAGGGCGTATTCCAGGATCTCGCTTAGCTTGCGGATTTGGGTTGCCCGCATCGACTTCTCCTCGGGTGGAGATGAAAAGTAATGATCGAGGCTATTCTTGAGATTCCATTCGAGCAGACCGACGCATTCCTCCATGCTGGCTCGTTCGCCCCGGCGGCGCCGCGCTTGATGAATCTCCTTGAGGTGGATCACCTGGCCCATAAAAAATTAGCCCTAGTTTCGGACGTTGGCACCTCTTTGTCAAGTAGAAATCGATTTTATGAGCGCGGCTGCTGTTGCGTGACGCAATGCATCGCGCCGAGGCCGATGACGACCTCGGTCGAGGGGATCGGCACGATTCTGCGATCGGGGAAAAGCTCGCCAATAATACCGCAAGCGCGCCGATCGTTGGCATGATCATAGGTGGGAACGAGCACCGCTACGTTGGCGATATAAAAATTCGCATAGCTCGCCGGCAGGCGTGTCCCCGCGTAACCAATCTTGCCCGGCATAGGAAGCGGCACGACGTCGAGCTTGCTGCCGTTCTGATCTCTCAGTCCTTTAAGACGCTCTAAGTTCTCCTGGAGCGGCCTGTAATTCTCATCGTGCGGGTCGTCCTCGACAGCGCAGACGATTGTTTCGGCATCGACAAAGCGGGCGATATCATCGATATGGCCGTCGGTATCGTCGCCGACGATGCCGTCGCCGAGCCAGAGGATATGATCGACGCCGAGGTTGTCTTTAAGAAAAATCTCGAGCTCGCCGCGGCTCAAATGTGGATTGCGGTTGGGATTCAACAGGCACTGCTCGGTCGTAAGACACGTCCCCGCGCCGTTGACTTCGATCGATCCGCCTTCGAGAACGATGTCATGGGTGAAAACCGGCAGATTGAAAAGTCCGCCGATCGCCTTCGCGACACGATCATCGTCCGCGTAAGATTCGTATTTATTGCCCCAGCCGTTGAAGATCCAGTCGTTGAAGGCGAGCGGCGCCGCTCCTTTGCGTGTGACGAATGTCGGACCATAGTCGCGCATCCAGACATCGACCGTGGGGATTTCGAGAAAATGAACATTTTCCATGCGTGCGCCGAATCGGACGAGCCTGTCGGCGGCCTCTTTCTTTTCCGCCGCGTCGTTGACGAGCAAAAAGACTCTCTCGCCGGGAGAGATCGCGCCGACCATCCGTGCCCAGACGTCTTTGATTACTTCGAGTTGTTCCGGCCACGTGTCGCGATTGTGCGGCCACGAGAGCCACGTAGCTTCGTGCGGCGTCCACTCAGCGGGCATGCGGTAGCCGAGTTGCTTGGGAGTCTGTTGCGGATTTTTCATGATCGTATAGGCCGGGAGGAGTACCGTCCCGCCGTGACTTCGCTCAATGTGGTTTAGCGTTCGTCGACGAAGCGGACAGAGAGGTTGCCGTACGCGTCGATACGCCGGTCGCGCAAAAACGGCCAGTTCTGCCGCGCCTCGGCGATCTTATCGAGATCGCAGCGTGCGATGAGAATCTCTTCCCGCTCCGTGCCGGCCTCCGCGACGATTTCACCCGAAGGCGCCGCAACGAACGAGCTGCCCCAGAATTTGAGCTTCTCTTCACGCCCGACGCGGTTGGCGACCGCGACGTAAACGCCGTTGGTCACCGCGTGGCCTCGCTGGACGAGCTGCCAGGCGGCGCGCTGGGCGTCGGCGACCTCGCGCGGCTCGGTCGGCAGCCAGCCGATCGCGGTCGGATAAAAAAGAATTTCCGCGCCGGCCAGCGCGGTCAGACGCGCCGCCTCGGGGAACCATTGATCCCAACAGATGAGCACGCCGAGCTTGCCCGCTTCCGTGCCGAAGCTCAAAAAGCCCAAATCGCCCGGCGTGAAGTAAAATTTTTCGTAGAAGCCCGGATCGTCCGGGATGTGCATCTTGCGGTATTTGCCGATAATCCCGCCGTCCGATCCGATGACGACGGCCGTGTTGTGGTAAATGCCCGCCGAGCGCTCTTCGAACAGCGAGGCTACGACGACGACTCTCTTTTTTTTTGCGAGGCGCCCGAGCGCATCCGTCGAAGGGCCCGGAATTGGCTCGGCGAGCTTGAAGTTCTCGGCGTCTTCAATTTGCGGGAAGTAGCGCGAGCGAAAAAGCTCCTGGAGACAGACGACGTCGGCGCCCTTCTTCGCCGCCGCGGCGATCCGCTCCTCGGCCTTCGCCAAGTTGAGCTTGATGTCTGCGCCGACGCTCATCTGAACGAGGCCGACGGTGACTTCTCTACCCTTCTTTTTGCGCGGCACGCTTAGGCTCTGTCTCCCGGTCGGCGCAATTTATTTCAGATGCTGGGCGAAGAAGGATTTGAATTTCTCCCAGGCATCCTTCGCCGAGTCGGCATGATAGCTCTGCCGCTCGTCGCAGAAGAACCCGTGCGTCGCCTCCGGGTAGACCTTCATCGTGAAGGTCTTGTGATTATCGGTGAGGGCCTTGTTGACCTGCGCGACGTGATCGGCAGGGATCAGCGGGTCCTTACCGCCGAAGAAAAGATAAATCGGGCAGTTGATCTCGCCCGTGCGAGAGAGCGGGCTCGGATTGCCCATCGGGATGCCGCCGCCATAGAACGCGACCGCCGCCTTTACATCTTTGTTGTGATGAGCCGCCGCAAGATAGGTAAAGCGGCCGCCCATGCAGAAGCCGGTGACGCCGATCGATCCCGCCTTGACGTAATTCTGGCCTTTCAGATGTTTGATCACCGCGCCGACGTCGCTCATCACCTTGTCGTCTTTCAGGCGGTTCATGATGCCGACCGCCTTCTGTAGCTCCGAATAGGGCACCTGCCGCTCCTGCTCGCGGTGGTAGAGGTCGGGGGCAATCGCGACATAGCCCTCGCGAGCGATACGCTCGGTCACATTTTTGATGTGGCCGTTGAGGCCGAAAGCCTCCATCAGGACGATAACGGCCGGATGCGCGCCGCCCTCTTTCGGCTTCGCCTCATAGGTCTCCATTTTCCCGTCGGGAGTATCGAGCTGAAGTGTGGAAGTCGTGACGTCCATGCGGGCCTCCTATGAAAGTGAAAAGTCTGGACGGATTTTGCCTTTTGTCTATCAGATTTCGTTCGCACGGTCTAGCGATCTCCGTTTCAGCGCAGCGCGATGATGAGGACACCGGCGAACATGACGAGCGCGCCGAAAGCGACGCGCAGCGTTACGGTTTCAATGTGTCTTAAAAAGATCGCGCTGAACAGCACGGCAAAGAGGGGCGTCGTGTTAAGCAGCGGCACCATCGCCGAGACCTCCCCCATGTTGAGCGCCGCGTAATTCATGACCTGCGCACCTGTCGAAAGCATGGCCGCAGCGATGAAAAAAGGCAGGCTCTGCTTGGTCGGCACGATGCGGCGCCCTTTGCCGCTTCCCGCTAGATACGCGGCGAATAAGGCCAGCGAGACCGACGTGCTGACGGCGGTGCCGGCGTATGGATCATGCAGGATCAACAATCCGCTTTTGCGGAGATTCTGCGACACGGCGCCGCAGAGCGCGGCGGCGAGCGGCAGCATATAGTCGACGAACGTCGCATGCGCTTCGCCTTCGCTCCGCCAGAGCACGAGCCAAACGCTCGCGACGATGAGCGCGGCCCCGGCATAAACGTTGATGCTCGGCCGCTCGTGAAGAAACAGAATCGCGATCGTCACCGACAACAGCGGCTCCGCGCCGCGGAGCGGCCCGGCGCGCGCGACGCCGATACGCGTGATCCCGGTGTAATAAAAAATCCGCGCGAGCAGCGGCTGCAAGCAGCCGCTCAAAAGAAAAAAGATCGTCGCGCGCGACGCGAGGCGATCGAAGGAGAAATAAGTGAAGAGAATAATCCACATCGATACCGCGGAAAAGGCGTAGCTCATGAAGGCGGCGGCGAGGACATTCGAGGTGCGCGCGCCCAGGCTCACCAGCACGGCGTCGGCGGCCCAGAGCATGGATGAGGTGATGGCGATGATTTCCGGCCGCATGGAGTGGACGCCACACTAGCCCAGCCCTCCGCGGCTGACAAGGCGCGCCGTATCTGGACATCGGCCAGACCATGACTTATATGTGGCGCATGATCGAGGAAGAGAAGCAGCGCTTTGCGAAGAGCCTGCCGGCGCTCGTACGCGCGCAGAGAGTGACGGAATGGGCATCGACGCTCGGCTTCGACTGGCCTGAGATCGCGCCGGTGTGGAAAAAAGTCGAAGAAGAAATCGACGAGCTGAAAACCGCTGCGGCGTCAGGAGACCCGCGGCATACCGAGGACGAGCTCGGCGATCTCCTATTCTCCCTCGTCAATCTCGCCCGCTTTCTGCGTATCGAGGCCGAAGACGCCCTCGGCAGCGCCGTCGAGCGCTTCCTGAGCCGCTTCGCGCATATCGAGAGAAAAATCAGCGCGCAGGGAAGAAAAATCTCCGATGCCACGCTCGAGGAGATGGATGCGTTCTGGGAAGAGGCAAAGCGATTGGAGCGCGCGAAATAATCATGCCCCCAGCGCCGCTTCGCATCGTCTTTCTCGACGCCATGACCTTCGGCGATGTTTCGCTCGACGCTTTCAGGAAAACTTGGGATTGTACCGTCCACAGTGTCACCGCGCCGGAAGAACTCTTGCGCCGCATCGACGGCTTCCCCATCGTCGTTACAAATAAGGTCGCCCTCGACCGGTCGATCATGAACGCGACAGAAGCGAGGAGCTTACGATTCATCGCCGAGGCCGCGACCGGAACCGACAACATCGACCTCGCCGCGGCGCGCGAGCGCGGCATCGCCGTCGCCAACGTGCCCGGCTATGCGGCCCAATCGGTTGCGCAGTTTACCATCGCGTTGATCCTGGAATTGGCCACGCGCGCGGGCGCGTACATTGACATGGTCCATGGCGGCGGTTGGGAGAAAAGCCCGATCTATACCCGCCTCGATTTCCCCGTGACCGAGCTCGCCGGAAAGAAATTAGGCATCATCGGCTACGGCAACATCGGCCGCCGCGTCGCCGAGATCGCGCGCGGGCTCGGAATGGAAGTGTTGATTGCGCTGCGGCCGGGAACAAAAGAGGCGTCCGCCGGTCGCCTACGGCTCGATGAGTTGTTGGCAAAGGCGGATTTTATCTCGCTGCACTGCCCGCTGACGCCGGCGACGAAGGGAGTGATCGATGCACGCGCGCTGGGTCTCATGAAGCGCAGCGCGTTTCTTATCAACACGGCACGCGGCGCGCTCGTCGATGAAGCGGCGCTCATCGCGGCCCTCGGAGAGAAAAAAATCGCCGGCGCGGCGCTTGACGTGCTCTCTCGCGAGCCGCCGCCGGCCGATCATCCAATCATTCGCGCCGCCAAAGAGATGGACAACCTGCTCGTGACGCCACACTGCGCCTGGTCGGCGCGCGAGGCGCGCGAGCGGCTCCTGGCCGAGGTAAAAGAGAATATCCTCGCCTTCACCCGCGGCCAGGAGCGAAACCGCGTCGCTTGAACGTCAGATGGTCAAGCGACGCCGGCTGCCGCCCGTAAACATCCTGTAGAGCAGCAGCAAAACGATCGAGCCGATGACCGCCATCACGAAGCCGACCGGGTCGTCTTCGCGATAAAGACCAATGGCCCGGCCGATGAAGCCGCCGAGCAACGCGCCGACGATGCCGATG
>DATJFG010000107.1:0-70640 GCA_035495775.1 Verrucomicrobiia bacterium
CGCGCGCGCGCGGCCCGGCTTGTCGCGCCGGTGGCGCCGGCGGCCGAAGTAGTCGGCGAAGACGCGTTCGCGCTCCTGCGGCGATAATTTTGCCGCGAGATTTTCCAGCTCGCCGAGCGGCCTTCTCGTATGAGGATAGAGGATCGCGGCGAGCGTCTTTTCTTCGGCGCGCTCGTCGAAGGCGACGAGCGCCACGGGCTCGGCGCTCGACGCCGCCGCTGTTCCCGCCAGCCGCTCCGCCGCCGCTCGCGTCGCGGCATAGGTTTCCGCGAGATATTCGCTCCGCTTAGCGCGCTTGACGAAGGAGGGGATGAGATCGTTGAGCTCGCGGTGCATCGCGCGCGCGCGCTCCTGCATCTCGCTGAGCTCGCTCGAATAGAGCTTGGTAAGCAGATATTCAAACGCCTGCCCGACGCCGAAGAAGCCCACGTTCGTGAGCGTCGCCGCCGGCAGATAGCCGCGGAGAATGTCGCATGCCTGCGTGCGGATCGTCGAGCGATAGGCGGTCTCGGCCCATTTCTTGAGCTTTTCGTCCTTTTGCGCGTCGCGATAACTCAAAGGGGCGCCGCTCTCCGGGTGGCGCAGCTCGACCGCCTCGATCGGCAGCGAGCGCTTGACGAACTCGATCATCGGATCGATCTCGCGCGAGTAGGTCTCGAAGAGAAGGTTCATGACCGCGAGATACTCGCCCTGATGGCGCGAGGCCATGATCTTGGGCTCGCGGTAGAAGAGATAATCTCCCGCGGCGTCTTTCTGATCGAAGCGGACGTAGCGCGTCGATTTCTCGAGCGGCGCGATGCCGATGCGCGCGTCTTCCAGGATATTCGCCGCGACGTTCGAGATATTCTCGCACGCGAGGTGCGCGGCCCCCAGCTGCGCGACCGAGTCGTCGCCGTACCCCACGAGCACGCGGTCGTAAAAGGCCCGCGCCTTGGCGAGCGCGGCGCTCTTATCGCCCGATGGCCGCGCGCCGCCGAGCAAATCTTCCAGGGCGAGCTCGGGGTCGCCGAGAAATTCGTCGAGAAAAGTCCGGCGCAGGCTTTTGCTCGAGCGGCTGTAGCGCGAAAACAGCGCGCCGGCGACCTCCTGCGGGAGCTTCAGGCCGAAGACCGGATCGGTGAGATTCGTGAAAAACGGCGCGAGCGCCGATTGCTCCTTCGCGGTAAATTCTTCCTTCATCGCTGCGGCAATTCTATTCGGTTCGCGGATAATGACAAGGAGAAAATCTTACGGCGCGAGTTGGCAGACCTTGTTGACGAGCGCATTGATGGGGAAATGGCCGCCTGCGGAGAGCCGGACGAGCGGCGTCGCGAGCCGCGGGCGATACACGAGCGCGCGGATGAGGCGATTGACGCTTTCGCGCCGCGAAAGCGCCCGGCGCGAGGCGGCGACATAGCCTGCCAGGCCGCGCGCCGAGAGATCGCCCCGGGCGAACGCCCGGTCGGCAGCTTCGGCGGCGAGCTCGCCGGTTTTGAGCGCGAAGTAAACGCCTTCGCCGGTCACCGGCTCGGTCACGCGCACCGCGTCGCCGACGAGCAGAAAGCCGTCGCCGACGGCGCGCCGCGGGACGGAATTGAGCGGGTAAATCGAGCGCACCTCCACGATCGCGCACGGCGCGATCGCAGCTTTGAGATGAGGATTCCGATGAAAGCGCTGTTCCACCAACGCTTCGACTGGATTTTCCCGCGCAAGCTCTTTCTCGACGGCGAAGGAAAGGTTCGCCGCGCCGCCGCCGAGTCCCATCAGCCCGGCGTAGCCGCCGGGAAAAAGATGAATCTGGATCTCGCCGGCGGCGCCGCAGTAGCCGGTCAAGTTCAATTGAAAGCCGACGCAGCGACCCGCCGCGCCGGGCGAGCGCACGCCCAAGCGCTGCGCGGCCCAGGAATTGCGGCCGTCGGCGCCGATCACCAGGCGCGCGGAGAAGTCTCGCCCTCGGGAAGCGTGTTCGCCGCGCAGCCGCCAGCCAGCGTCATCCCGCTCGATGCGATTCAGCTTGCAGCCTTGGAACAGTAATGCGCCTTCCTGGACGGCCTGCTTGACCAGCAGATGGTCGAAGGTCCGCCGCCTGACGCCGATGCCGGAAGCCGCGGAGAACGGAACGACCGCCGCGGCCGACGGCGTCGTGATACGGAAGGCGCCGATCTTTTGATGATCCACGGCGAGCAGCGCGTCGCGGATGCCGAGGCGCTCGAAGAGATTCCAGCCGGCCGGATTTAAAAAATCGCCGCAGAGCTTGTCGCGCGGGAAGACCGCCTTGTCGATGAGCACGACGGAGTAGCCGCGTCGCGCAAGAAAAATCGCCGACGAGGAGCCGGCCGGACCGGCGCCGACGATCGCGACGTCAAAGAGTCTCACGGCTCAAGCGGAGGCGGGCGAAGAGGCGGAAGGGAAAGAGCGGCAGCACGTCCGCCGGGCCGACGCCGGCGCGGCGAAAAATTTCCCGCCATTCGTCCACGGTAAAAGCCCGGCGCACCGAGAGCGGCGCGTCCGTGCGTGTGATCTCGTTGCGGGTGAAGATCGCGGTGAGGAGCTTGATGCCGCAATAGGCGAGCGGATGGCGGACGAGATCGCTCACGAGCAGGGCGCGCCGCGCGAGCCCCGCCCACTGACGGAGACGCGCCGGAATCTCCGCCGCAGGAAAATGGTGCAGCACCTGCGAGCAGAGGACGAAATCGAAGGCGCCGGGCGCGAACGGCGGCGCGAAGGCGTCGGCGCGCACGACCGTGATTTCGGGATAATCGCGTGCGCGGCGCCGCGCCACCGCCGCCGTGACGGGATGGCGGTCGAGCGCGACGATGCGCGCCGCGAGGCCTCTTTTTTTCGCCCAACGCACGATCGCGACGGGGATATCGGCGCTCCCGGTGCCGACGTCGAGGAGAGAGAACTCGCGCATGCGCTCTTTTTTCAGCGTCGCGGCGAGGAATTTAAAAATACCGCGCTTCGCACCGAGCGCTCGATTGAGCGTCCGCAGGTTGCTCAAGTCCCCTTCGAGCAGCCCGGGCGAGACGCCTGGAACATCCATCAGCTCGCTTTGTTCGCTGTGCTTCATGCCCTTATCTTATCCACACCGGCGGATCACTAGCGCCGAATTTTTCGAGCCGAACGCGATGCAGTTACAGAGGGCGACCTCGGCGTCGGCCGCGATGCCGCGGTTGGGAATATAATTTAAGTCGCATTCGGGATCCGGCTCTTCATAATTGATCGTCGGGGGAAGAAAACGATCGCTCAACGCGAAGAGCGCGGCGGCGAGACCGGCGGCGCCCGAGGCGCCCTGCGGATGGCCGATCATCGATTTGATCGAGCTCATCGGGATGTCGTACGCGCGCGCACCGAAGCAGAGCTTGACCGCCAGCGTCTCGGTCTTGTCGTTGAGAACGGTCGAAGTGCCGTGGAGCGCGATGTAGCCGACCTCGTCTTTCGCCACATCCGCGTCTTCGAGGGCGAGCGCCATCGCGCGCGCCGGCTCTTCCCCGCTCGGATCGCCGCGCACCATGTGATAGGCGTCGCACGTGGAGGCATACCCCAAGACCTCGCCGCGGATGCGCGCGCCGCGCGCGAGCGCCCGCTCCTCGTCTTCGAGAACGAGCATCCACGCACCCTCGCCGAGAACAAAACCGTCGCGCCGGCGGTCGAACGGCCGCGAAGCCTTGCCGGGCGCGTCGTTATGCGAAATAGAGATCACCCGCATGATGGAAAAGCCCTGCATGATGCCGGGCGTGATCGCCGCATCGACGCCGCCGGTGACGAGACGGTCGGCGAGGCCGAAGCGGATCAGGTTGAAGGCATAGCCGATCGCATCCGTCGAGCTCGTGCAGCCGGTGGAAATCACATGGCTGGGCCCGCGAAAATCGAAGTGGAGCGAGATCTCGCTCGAAAGCGTCCCCATGGTGGAGCTCGAGATGTTATAGGCGCTCGCTTTCCTGAGTTGATCGGAGAAATAGAGCCGGTACTGCGCTTCGGTGAAGTCGGGCGTGCCGCCGCCGCTGCCGAGAATGACGCCCCACGAGCGCTTCTCTTCCAGCGTCATCGGCGCTTCGAGCCCCGCGGATTGGAGCGCCTCCTGCGCCGCCGCAATTCCAAGCGGCACGGCGCGGCCGGTGCGCTTTAAATCTTTGGGGGCAAGATAATGCTCAGGGTGAAAGTCTTTCACCTCCCCGGCGATATGGCAGGCGAGCGGTGCGGCATCGAAGGACGCGATCGTATCGACGCCGCTTATGCCGTTTCGCGTCGCGCGCCAAAAAGCCTCGGTGCCGACGCCGTTGGGACTCACCGCACCGATGCCGGTGACGACAACCCGGCGGCGCGGCTGTTTGCCGTTGCCGCGGCTCATATTGACACTCTAACGGGTAAAGGCTTGGATTGACACACTATCATAATATGATTAGACGGCAGTTTAAGGTTAACGTTTACCCGATCCATCGATGAGAATTATTGTCGCCGGCGCTACGGGTTTTATCGGTTCCGCGCTGCTGGCGCGTCTCCGTGAGGACGGCCACGCGCTGACGCTGCTCACACGCGCGAAATCGGCGCGAACGCCCGTCGGGTCGACGACGATCGTCTGGCAACCCGGCGGCGCGGGGGATTGGCGCCGGCCGCTCGAAGAGGCCATGGCCGCCGCGGACGGCGTCGTCAATCTCGCCGGCGAGCCGATCGCCGGCGGACGCTGGACCGAAGCGCGGAAACAGCAGCTTCGCGCTAGCCGGGTCGAGACGACCCGCGCGCTCGTCGATGGGATCGGTAGGAACCGGAATAGTGTTAAATTTCTCATCAACGCTTCGGCGGTCGGGTACTACGGTCCGTGCGGCGACGAGATCGTGACCGAAGCCAATCCGCCCGGTAGCGATTTTCTTGCGCGGCTCTGCCGCGACTGGGAGGCCGAGGCGCTCGGCGCCGAAACGCGCGGCGTGCGCGTCGTTTTGCTTCGCACCGGTATCGTGCTGGGTAAAAGCGGCGGCGCCCTCGCCAAAATGCTCCCGCCTTTCAGATTTTTTCTCGGCGGACCTCTCGGCTCGGGAAGGCAGTGGATGCCGTGGATTCATCTCGAAGACGAAATCGGGCTGATTGCGTTTCTCATCCGTTCGAGCGCGCACGGCGCGGTGAACGCGACGGCGCCGGAGCCGGTCACGATGAAGGAGTTTTGCACGACGCTCGCAAACGTCATGCGCCGGCCGTGCTGGGCGCCGGTCCCCGCATTCGTGCTGCGCGCGGCGCTCGGCGAGATGGCCGACATGCTGCTCACCGGGCAGCGCGCGGTCCCCGCGGAGGCGCAAAAGCTCGGCTACCGCTTCCGCTATCGGAGTTTGCGCCCGGCGCTCGAAAACATTCTCGCGAAATAATCATCGATTATGGACTTCAAGAATGCCATCGCCCTTGTCACCGGCGCTTCCAGCGGCATCGGCCTGCAGGTCGCCCTCGATCTCGCCGCGCGCGGCGCGACGGTGGTCGCTTCGAGCCGCGCTCTGGACCGTTTGCAGGAGACCGCCGAGCGACTCAAGCGCTATGGCGGCGCGTCGGAGGTCGTCGAATGCGACGTGAGCGATCCGATTGCAGTCAAACGGATGGTGCAATCCGCGCTCGGAAAATTCGGCCGCATCGATATACTCGTCAACAACGCGGGCTTCGGCGCCTATGAGCCGCTGGCGGAAGCATCGGTCGATACGATCGAGTCGATGCTCGCCACGAACTATCTCGGCACGGTCTATTGCACGCGCGAGGCGCTGCCGTCGATGATCGCGCGCGGCTCAGGTGCGATCGTCAATATCTCCTCGGTTTCGGGAAAGATCGGGGCGCCGAACATGGCGCTTTACTCCGCCACGAAATTCGCTCAGATCGGTCTTTCGGAAAGCCTGTACCACGAGCTCAAGCCCCACGGCGTCCATGTCGCCGTGATCTGCCCGGGTCCCGTCCGAACGAATTTCCGGCGCGGCTTCGACGCGCTCGCGCCCAGGCCGCCGGAGTTCATGGTGCTCGACGCCGCCGCCGTGTCGCGCGCGGTCATCCGCGCGATCGATAAAAAGAAATTCGAGATCGTATTACCCCGCTCGCTGGCGTTCGTCTGCTTCCTCAAAGGATTGATGCCCCGTCTGGTGCGCTTTCTCACCTACCATGCCATGCGGAAAGCCGCGCCGCATCCGTGATCCTTGACAATCGAACGCCATTTTACTACAAGTCGCACTCATAAAAATATGCCCCTTCTTGCGCCGGCTATCCCCGGTCGGCAGATACAAGAGTTGGGGTAAATCTACGACGGCTGGGGCGTGGAAAGGAGGGATGTGTATGAAAAGCCGTGCATTTCTGTGGATGGTCGCGGTCCTGATCGGATCCGCTTTGGCCGTCTCTCCAATGATCTCTTCTCCGGTGCTAGCCCAAGGGAAGTCGGATGAGAAGAAAGCGGAAGAAGTGAAGAAGGGCGAAGAGAAGAAGAAAGGCGAGGAGAAGAAGAAGAGCGAGGGCAAGAAGAGCGACGAGAAGAAATCCGACGGAAAGAAGAGCGAAGAGAAGAAATCGTAAGTCTCTCTTTGCCGATCAGGTCGCAAAAAGTGGCGACAGAGCCGGGCGGGATCGATCCCGCCCGGCTTTTTTTATTTTCACGCCCCAACCGGAAGAGCGGCATGTCTCGCTTTTCTTCTGCGGCTGGCATATACAGACGGGAATTAAATCTCGATGAAATCTTCGACGCGGAGACGGTCGTCTCCGTCGGTCTTTGCTGTTAAGATTTTTCTCGGACGATGAGATCAAAGAAACACCGGCTCCTCATACGCGGAGCGATTCTCGCCGCGCTCGTCGCGCTGATCTTCGTCTTGAGCAAATACACGCCGCAACCGCTGAATGTCTTCGGTCCCGGTTGGGAAGAGCTCGAAGACCTGCACGCCGTGCAGGCGCAAAAAGAGCGCATCATGGCGTTTCTCGCCTCCTTCGGTTCCTATTCCGCCGCCGTTTTCGTGATCCTGCAGGCGCTCCAGGTGGTCGTCGCGCCGATTCCCGGCGAGCTCACCGGGGTAGTCGGCGGGTTCGTCTTCGGCAAGGTTTACGGGCTTATCCTATCGATGGTGGGCCTGATGCTGGGCTCCTGGGTCGCTTTCGAGCTCGCCAGTATTCTCGGCCGACCTTTCGTCGAGCGACTCATCAAGAAAGACATTGTCGATAAATTCGATTTCCTGACCCGCAGCAATGCGGGCGTCATGGTCGCTTTCCTCCTCTTTCTGATCCCTGGCTTCCCCAAGGATATGCTGTGCTTCCTACTGGGGCTAAGCCGCATGCGCCTGCGCACGTTCCTGGTCGTGTCGACGATCGGCAGGCTTCCGGGAACGTACCTGCTCACGGTTCAAGGCGCGAGCGTACGCGAGGAGGAGTACGGCACGACGGTTGTTTTGATCGTAGTCTCGGCGGCCGTGGTGGTAGCGGCCTACTTGTATCGCACGAGGCTGTTCCACTGGATCCAAAGCCTGCATCATCACGCCGAGCGAAATGCGAAATAATCATGACTTTTCAGGTACTTATCCAACCGACGCCGGTTCAGCCGGCCGCCACTTATAATCGATCCTAGCGATCGGGTTTGCCGCAAATTTCGGCTTGTTGTATTATGGCCCCCATGCAACGCATGGTGCGCGTCCTGACTTTCATTATCGCGATGGGATTATTCCCCGCGCTCGCGGCGGCACAGTACACGATCGTTCTCAAAAACGGTCGCAGGATTACGACGCAGGCTTACCGCGAGGAGGGGACATCGGTTCGAGTCTTCGGCCTCGGTGGGGAATTCACTATCCCGCGCGACGAGGTTCAATCGATCTTGGGCGCCCAGGAAGGGCCGGGACGAGGCCTCGACCTGCGCGACTCAGGTGCTTCCGGGCAGACCGTCCCTGCCGGCGAGATGAGAGCGCCGGGTCCAACGATCGACAGGCCGGCCGCACCCGCGCCGGAAAGCTCCGAACTGACGCCGGAGGAGCAAAGGGCCAAAGAGGAACAAGAATATCGCAAGCGGGTGGAAGAGGTCACCGAGCGACTGAAAGCCGCGCAAAATAATTTTCTCAACGCGAGCCGCGGGAGCAGCTCTCCCGACCCGGCGATAATGCCGCCGACCGAAGACGCCATCCGCCGCCGCGCCGACGATTTGAACGCGCGCCTCCGCGACACGGAGCACAGTCCGGGCGGCCAGCCAGACGGAGGACCCGTCAGACTCGAAAGCCCTTCTCCGTTCACCGGAACTCCTCCGGCGATCACCGAGCTTTCTCCGGGAGCCG
Source organism: Verrucomicrobiia bacterium (assembly GCA_035495775.1). Classification (GTDB taxonomy): domain Bacteria; phylum Desulfobacterota; class Binatia; order UBA9968; family UBA9968; genus JAJPJQ01. Next base: position 8,241 of record DATJFG010000107.1, read on the forward strand.
CAGCGCCGACCGTCACGCCGCCGCCCCAGGGCTATACGCCCGGCGAGCGGCAGCTAAGCGACTTGAGAAACGAGATGACGCAGCTCACCAAGGAGCGTGAGCAGCTAATCGACGAGATGAAGCAGAAGAATCTTCAGACCGGCAATCTCTTCCTCGACCAATAATTACAAAGCCTCGACCGCGGCCCTGAGCCCCAGCAAATAGCTGTTCACGCCGAAGCCCGTGATTTGACCGATGACCGCCTCGGCGATGAGCGAGCGCTTGCGGAACTCTTCGCGCTTATAGATGTTCGACAGGTGCACCTCGACCGCGGGAATTCCGGCGGCGGAAAGCGCGTCGCGGAGCGCGATGCTCGAGTGGGTATAAGCGCCGGCATTCAGAATCAGCGCGCCGAAATCCTTCGGCGCCTGCTGGATCCAGCTCACCAGCTCCCCTTCGATATTGGATTGACGCGCCTCGATCTCGACGCCCAACTCGCCCGCGAGCGTCGCGATCTTGCGGTTGATCTGATCGAGGGTCAAGCGGCCGTAGATCTTGGGCTCCCGTTTGCCCAGCATGTTGAGGTTCGGCCCGTGCAGCACGAGAATTTTTCTTTTTTTCGCCATCACGCCCCCCGTGGATGTTCCGCGAGCCAGCTTTGGCATATTTCGAGCTCGCTTCGAACGCGCTCATCGTCGGCGTCGCGCGAGCCTTCGCGCTCGACGGCGCCAGCGAGCCGAACGATCTCCTCGCGCACCTCAGCGCGATCGGCGGCGCTGACGTACAACTCGCGATAAACCTCGATCGCCTCGAGCAAATAACCCTGTTGCACGAGCAGCCGCGCCATGCTCTCGGTCGCAAAAGCCGGCGGGCGGCGCGAATCCTCATCGAGGCGCGCCAGCGCGGATGTAAGCTCCGCCAACTCCCCCTGGCCGAGGATCGCCTCCAGCAGGCGCAAGTCATCGAGCGCCTGTCGAATGCTGCCGCTCTGATAAAACAGACGGCTCTTCAGCAGCAGCGCCCGCGGCTCGGCGGGGTTGTCTGCGAGGACACGCTCGATCGCGTCCATCGCCTCAGCTCTGCGTCCCCGGCGGCGCGACGCCTCGGCCGCGTCGAGCAGCTCGGCTGTGGTTTGAGCAGACACTAATCGTTTTTCCCGGCCAGCCGCGCGACGATCTCCCGCGGCGAAAGCTCGCGGAATCGCGTTGCGCCGATGCCTTCGCAAAGCACGAATTTGATTTTACCCGCCGCGGATTTCTTATCGACTTCCATATGTTTGACCAGCTCGGCGAGGCTCACATCCTCCGGAAGCTCCGCCGGCAGGCCCGCGCGCACGATGAGCCGGCGAATACGCTCAAAACTCTCCGGATCGCAAACGCCTTCGGCGCCCGAGATCCTCGCGGCTTGCAGCATGCCGATGGCGACCGCCTCGCCGTGGAGAAACTTTCCGTAGCCGGTGAGCGATTCAAGCGCGTGGCCCACGGTGTGGCCGAAGTTTAAGACTGCGCGATAGTCGCTCTCGCGCTCGTCTTTCTCGACGACGCGCGCTTTGATCGCGCACGAAACGGCGACGACCTCGGCCAAAATCTCGCTTTTTACGTTCAACAACTCGTCGAGCTTCTCTTCCAGCGTGCGGAAAAGCTCGCGATCGGCGATGATGCCGTATTTGATGACTTCCGCGAGGCCGGCGAGGAGCTCCCGTCTCGGCAGCGAGCGGAGGACCGACACGTCGATCCACACCAGACGGGGTTGATGAAACGCGCCGATCAGGTTCTTGCCTTCTTGATGATTGACGGCGGTCTTGCCGCCGACGCTCGAATCGACCTGGGCGAGCAATGTCGTCGGCACCTGGACATAGTCGATGCCGCGAAGGTACGTCGCGGCGGCGAAGCCGGCGACGTCGCCGATCACGCCGCCGCCAAGGGCCAGGAGCGAGGAGCCGCGATCGAACCGGGCCGCGATCAGATGATCGTAAATCGCCGCGAGGGCGGCCAAGTTCTTATGCTCTTCTCCCGCCGGCAGAAAAATGACGGCGCATTCGAAGCCTGCGCCGCGAAGCGACTTCTCGACGGGAGCGAGATATAAATCGGCGACGTTTCGGTCCGTAACGATGGCCGCTTGCTTGCCCAACTTCGCGCGCCGCATCGCCGCGCCCAGCTCCGGCAGATTGTTTTCTCCGACCGAGATCGGATAGGAGCGGGCGCCGAGATCGACGTTGATCGTGCGTATGGCGGACTTCATTGAACGACTCGTAAGACGGCTTCGACGACTTCCTCGACCGAGAGCTTCTCGGTATCGATCGTCGTGTGCGCCTGCGCGTAGAGCGGCGCGCGGCGGCCCAAAAGCTCTCTCACCCGTGCGCCGCGGTCGCCCACGTCGAGCAGCGGGCGCGCTCCGCCGCCGGCCCGCCGGAGGATCGTCTCGGGAGTGGCGGTCAGACACACGAGCAGCGTTTTCTGTTTGAGCAGCGCGAGGTTCTCTTCGTCCAAGACGGCGCCGCCGCCGGTGGCGATCACCTGTCGCTCGCGGTCGAGAATCTCTTTGAGCTTTTCTTTTTCCAAGGCGCGAAAATGCGCTTCCCCGTGCCGGTTGAAGATCTCTTGAACCTTTAAGCCCGCGCTCTTCTCGATCGCGCGATCGACGTCGACGAAGCGCCAGCCCAAGCGGCGCGCGAGCTCGCGCCCGACATGGGTCTTGCCGACCGCCATGAAACCGGTGAGCGCGATGTTTTTAGGGGCGCTCGGAGGCACAAAGGGCTCAGAATCGCTTGATCTGCTCCAGGTAGCCTTCGTAGTTGCGCCGGATCTCATGGAGCGAATCGCCGCCGAACTTTTCCAGAAAGGCCGCCGCGAGCTCGAACGCCACGACCGATTCGCCGACGACCGCCGCGGCGGGCGCGGCGCAGACATCGGAGCGCTCGACCGAGGCGTCGGCCGGCGCTTTGGAGCGCATGTCGACGGACTGCAACGGGCTCATCAAAGTCGAGATCGGCTTCATCGCCACGCGCACAAGAAGCGGCGCGCCGTTCGACATGCCGCCTTCCGTGCCGCCGGAGTTGTTGCTGCCGCGATAAAAACCCGTGGGGACGATTCTCGGCGTCCCTTCGCTCACCATCTTTTGCGGGTCGAAGAAAATCTCGTCGTGCACCGCAGAGCCGCGCCGGCGCGCCATCTCGAAGCCGAGGCCGATCTCGACTCCTTTGATCGCCTGGATGCTCATGAGGCCGCGCGCGAGCCGGCCGTCGAGCTTGCGGTCCCATTGCGTGTGCGTGCCGAGGCCGGGAGGGAGGCCGAGCGCGACCACTTCGAAGATGCCGCCGAGCGTATCGCCTTTTTTCTTGCAGTCTTCGATAAGCTCGATCATCCGCGCTTCGGCGCCGGCGTCGGCGACCCGCACGGGTGAATTTTCCGCCTTGGCGTAGACTTCTTCGTAGGTGAGGCCGTCGCTTTCCGACTCGATGCCGCCGAGCGAGCGGATATAGCCCATTACTTTAATGCCGAACGGCGCGAGGAGCTGCTTGCAAAAAGCTCCGACGGCGGTGCGCGTGACGGTATCGCGCGCGCTCGCGCGCTCGAGGATGTTGCGGATATCCTCCTGATCGTATTTGAGGATCCCGGTCAAGTCGGCGTGGCCGGGCCGCGGCTTCGTGACCGCGATCGTCTCGTCGCGGTCGGCCGGCGCGGCGGACATTTTTTTTGTCCAGTTTTTCCAATCGCGATTGGCGATCCCGAGGGCGACCGGCGAGCCCAGCGTCTCGCCCCAGCGGATGCCGGAGCGGATCTCGGCCTCGTCCTTTTCGATCAGCATCCTGCCGCCGCGGCCGTAGCCCTGCTGCCGACGCCAGAGGTCGTGGTTGATCTTGTCGATATCGATCGGAAATCCGGCCGGAACGCCGTCGATGATCGTGGTGAGGCACGGGCCATGCGATTCGCCAGCGGTAAAATAACGCAGCATCGCGCCTATATTACTCTATTCGCTTAGGGGTGCCAACTGAAAGGACGGCAGAAAGCGTTCCGGCGCGAGACCGTCTCGTGCCGGAAACTGACGGAAATCGATGAGGAAAACCGGAAGCCTTAGCTGCCTTCGGTTTGCCTTAGCCGGTCGCGCCAGAGATCTTCCGCGGTCGGGAGGTTCTGCGAGCCCGAGGCGATGATCCGCGGCGTGACGAAGACCATCAATTCGCTGAATTCGACCCGGTTCGTTGTCGTCTTGAAGAGCCAGCCGAGAACCGGAATGTCTTTAAACCAGGGCACGCCGCTTTCCGAGTAATTCTTGGTGTCGCGCATAATACCGCCGAGCACCAGAGTTTCTCCGTCGCGCAAAAGCACGTTGGCGATCGCCTCCCGGCTGAGCTCGTCGGGAATCTGAGCTCCCAGTGATCTCGTACCGAGCGTGCTCGACTTGACGTTGACGTTCAAAAGAACGAAGCCGTCGCTGGAGACTTGCGGGGTGACGGTGAGAACGATGCCGACGGGGATCTTCTCGGTGGCGACCGCCGAACCGGCGGCGGAGCCTGTGCCGCTCGCGATGTTGGTCGTGCCGCTGGGCAGCGCGACACGCACGATCTGCAGGCTCTGGATCGTCGAAGCGACGTTGTTGAGAGTGACCACTGAGGGACGCGAAAGCACGCGCACCTTTCCTTCGCTTTCAGCCGCGGTCAGCTTCAAGTTGATGTCCTTGAAGCCGGCGAAGCGGTGCTGCACGATCGATAGAGCGAGACCTAACGCGTTCTCGGCAGGAGACGCGACGAAAGGCGAGCCGGCCGCGGCATTGCTGTCAATTGTCGCTCCTCCCTTGGAAAAGCCCAGATCCACGCCCAGCGACCGCGCGAATGTCGGCGTCGTCTCGATAAGATTCGATTCGATCAACACCTGCGGCGTGCGCGTGTCGAGGCGGCTCGCGATCTCGTTCGCCTCCTCGACGCCCTTTCGGATGTCGCGCACGAGAATCGTATTGCTGCGTTCGTCGGGCAGGACCACGCCGCGCGGGCTCAACACCGGCTTGATCTTATCGACGAGCTCCTTCACCCTGGCGTAATTCACGCTGAGGTAAGCGGTTTGCAGCGGCTCGAGGCTGTCCTGAGCCTTTTGCGCCGCGAGCAGGTCGTCGCGCTCCTTCTTCATCTGTCCGGCGGTCGATATGCGAACGACATTGCCCATCTGCTCTTTGCCGAGGCCGTTGGTGTCGACCAGGAGATCGAGCGCCTGGTCCCAGGGAACATCGACGAGCCTCACCGTGACTCTTTTCTTGACCTCGTCGGTCACGACGATATTCAGCCCGCTCACCTCCGCCAAAAGCCGAAAGACGTTTTTGATGTCCGCATCTTTGAAATCAAGGGAGATTTTCTGACCGGTGTAAACCTTCGGCCCGCGCGTCGCCGGAGCGGCGGCCTTGACGTCCTGAGCGGCTGCGGGCGCCTGTGCGGCCGTAGCCGTAGCGCGCGCTTGCGCGCCGACGGAATCGACCCGGCGGCCGTTCTGCACCAGCAGCAAATCTTTCTTGGCAGTACGCTTCGGATCGATTTGTCCCAGAACCACCTTCAATCCGCTGCTATCGGGCTCGATTACGTAAGCGGGCGCCTCGGCGGCGGCGATCTCCATCACGAGACGCAGGTTGCCTGCGCCGGAGCTGAGCCTCAATACGCTTAGCCAATTGGTCTCTGAGCGAAAGGTTTCGACGTCGGGCATCGCGTTCACCGGGCCGAAGACATCGAGGACAATGCGGGCCGGCTGCATCAAAACGAAATGGCGGTACTGTGCGACCGGAGTGGAAAATTTAATTCTCAGCGTTGTTTGTCCGCGCTCTTCAGCGACCGAGAGATTCTGCACGTGGAAAGACTGTTCCTGTAACGGCGATTCTTTGACGGCGACCGTGGGAGCCGTATCCTCACGCGCGCGATTATCGGCTTCGGCCGAGCGCGTCGGCCGCGCATTCGCCGCAGGCTCCTCCTGCACCGCCGGCGCGCAGCTCAAGACTCCGAGCAGCGCCAGCCCCGCGAGGGTTTCGAGCGCGGCGAGCCGGAGAAAATGTCGGATCGGTAAAAACTTCATAGGGAACTCCTTGAGCTTTTTTCCGCCCGCTAGTCCGAAACGATCCTCATGCTGACTTGGCGATTTTTTCTCGCGCCGTAGAAATCGATGTAGCTCTCTTCAATGACGACCTCGGCCGGCTTGATCTGTTTGATCTTCCCCTCGTTGGTCCCGATCGGCGTGCCGATGCGGACGATGTAGCCGAGACCGGCCGAGTCCTCGACCATGGCGCGCGGGTCTTTGAGGTCCCAAACGACGCCGACGAGATTTAATTGGCCGATGTCGAAACGCTCCAGCGGCGTGAGGTTCTCGCGCCGCTTCGGCTGGGTTTTCATCGGCGCCTGGAACGGATCGCGCTTTCCTGCGGAAGAATAATGCGGCGTTTCAGCCTTGTCGGACCGGTCCGGAAGCGCGAGGGGATCGACCGGTGTCCCGCTCTGCGGACTGCCTTTGCCGATTTTTTCTTGGACCGTTTGCTTGAGCGCTTCGAGCGTTTTAGCGACGCCCGCGGGCGCCGCGTTGAAGGCATCGACCGCCTGCTTGGTCTTTTGCGAGGGCAGCGATTTCTCGTCCTGCGCCAGTCCGAGCTGCGCAAAAGCGAACAAGACAACCAAGGTCGATGTCGTCGCCGGGATTTTCATCTTACTTCTTCGCCTTATCTTTAGCCGCCTTCTCGGCGGCGAGCTTCGCGCGCTCGGCATCTGTCAGAAAACGGAACGTGGTCACGAGCGCCGACGTATCGACGACCGCCAGGTCATCGTTCGGCTTGGAGTTCTTCATATCGATGTCGTTGATGTTCACCAGGCGGTTTAACCGGCCGACCTCGTCGAAGAAGCTCACCAAATTATGAAAGCCCCCCCGCACCGTCACATCGACGGGAATCTCGGCGTAAAACTGCTGAGGATTTTCCGTCTTGGGACGGAAAGAGAGAATGTCGAGACCCGATTCGCGCGCCTTGTTCGAAATGTTCATCAGAAGATCCGGAATCTCTTTCTGATCGGGGAGCTGCGCGACCGCCTCCTTGTATCTGGCTTCCAGCTCGACCTTCAGCGCGCGGAGCTGCGGCTCGTTGGCGACCAGGGCCTTTTTTCTGTCCCGTTCGGCTTTCGCGGTCGTCACCTTCTGCTGGAGATCCACGATCTGCATCGAGAATCCCGTGTAGACGTAGAGGTAGTCGACCGCGAGCAAAACGATGATCGTTCCCGCCAGCACGGCGAGCTTCTGGTGGCGCGGCAGCGCGGCGATGCGTTCGAATAATTCCTTCACGGCTTAGCGCCTCCCCGGGCGGCGGCCGCCTGCGGTACCACCTTGGTTTGGGCGTCCGGCTGCGGCTGGTAAACAAGTCTGGATTTCAGCGAAAACTTTTTGTAGGCCGTTTTGTCCTGCTGTGCCTGGACCGTTTCGACCAGCTCGACATCCTTGAAATACTGCGATGCCTGCAGCGCCTTTAAAAAATCCGCGATCGTCTGGTTGTCGACCGCCATTCCGGTAAGCGTCAAGCCGCCCGCGACTTCCTTGAATTCCGTCAGCCACAGCCGTTCGGGCGCCGACGCGGAGAGGCTTTCCATCACGCGCACCGGGCCGACTTTTTTCTTGCTCAAGTCCTCGATGACGGAAATCTTTTCCTTCAGCGCCGCGTTGGTCCGTTGCAGCTCGATGACCTCCTTGGCCTTGCCCTCGATGGAGGCGACCTCGGCCTTGAGCCCCGCGAGCTCGCGCTGAAGCATGGTCGTGCGCACGAACTGATAGAGGAAGACGGCGAGGCAAAGCGCCACAGTCCCGCCAACGGCGAGGACGCCGACGATTGTATCCTGCCGCCGGCCGTGCTCGGCTTCGATCTCCCGCGTTGAGAGGAGGTTGATTCGAATCATTTGTCTCCGGGCCTCCGGATCGCGAGTCCTGCGCCCACGGCCAGCGCCGGCGCGGCCTCGGCGAGATCATCGGGATCGATGCCTCTAGCGACGGTGAAGCCGCGGAACGGATCGATCAATTCAACCTCGAGTCCGAGCCGGTCGGCAATGATACGCGACAGCCCGGCGGTTTTCGCGCCGCCGCCGCTGAGATAAATCTTGTGAATCCCGCCCTCATCGGCCATGGCGCGGTAGAGGCTGAGCGTGCGGCTGATCTCGGAGGCGAGATAATCGGCGGTCGGCTTGAGCAGCTTCTCGACTTCGGCCTGCTTTTTCGCATCGGAGCCGCCGCTGACCTTGAGCGTCTCGGCCTGTTCGTAGGAGAGCTGGAGCGCGTGGACCAGCGCCTCGGTGAACGATTCGCCGCCGACGGGAAGATCGCCGGTAAAGGCTGAAATGCCGCGCTTTAAGACGTTGATGCTCGTGTAGCGTGCGCCGATGTGGACCAGACCGACGACGCCGCTGGCCTCGGGCTCGTAGTTGATCTCGAACATATTCTCCATCGCGAAATAGTCGACGTCGACGATCGCGGGCACGAGCTCGGCTTCTTTGATCGCCTGGGTATAGCTGTTGATGATGTCCTTTTTCACCGCGACGAGCAGCACGTCCATGCGATCGCTGTTTTCGACATAGTCGAGCGCCTGGTAGTCGAGGTTGACGTTCTCGAGCGTATCCGGGATCAGCTGGCTCGCCTGGAACTCGACGTTGGCATCAAGCTCTTCCTCGCCCTGCGCCGGCAGCTGGATTTTTTTGATGATGGCGACGCGGCCGGGCACCGCCGCGACGACCTGAGTCGACCTTACGCCGTGCTTTCGGATTAAATTCTGAATCGCTTTGACGACGAGGTCTTTGTCGGCCACCATGTTATTCTGTATCGCCATAGCCGGTATGGGCTGAATACCCATATTCAGCAGGCGATAGCCGTTTTTATCGACCTCGACCTCGACCATTTTGATCGCGCTCGAGCCGATATCGAGAGCGACGAATCCGTCGTTTCGTCGAAACGGATTCAAAGCGGATAGATCGAGTTTGTTCCAAAAATCGATTTGCATATTATTGGCTGAAAACCCGGTTTTTGTGCGTGAGCTTCATTCCCAGTGCCTGAAGAATCTTGCGTTTGGTCGCCAACCGGCAGCTCATGCCTCTTTCGATGCGATCTATGGTTAAGGGCGAGATGCCTGCGAGCCGCGCGAGTTCCGCCTTGCTCAACATTTTGGCTTCCCGAATCTTCCGCACATTGTTCTGCTGCATCCCCACCGCCTACCCTTTGGAACTGTGCGCTTTTTGGCCCGCCATTGTGGAACAACTGCGGCTCGGTTGTCAAATCAATTAAGTATAATTAAGTAAAATTACGCGTCGTTGACCTATTGTGTTTCTCTTGTATAAGCAAGAAACATGCACACGTTGAAAAAACAGCCGTGCCAGCTTTTGCAAGGGTTTTTCGCCTGGCATCTTCCCGGCTGAGCGGCCCGATTTGGGCAAATGTACACTTTTTGTCATTCGTTCGTCGGAAATTGACGCTCCAAACATTCATTGCTTTTCCCTTTTTGAGCAGGTAAATACTCCAGAAATGCACAAAGGCCGCGGGCGCTTCGCCGAGGTCATCATCCCCTCTCCTTTAAAAGAACCGCTCACCTACGAAGTACCCTCCGATTTCAATCTGAAAGTAGGCATGCGCGTCGTGGTCCCTGTCGGGAGGCGGCGCGTGACTGGGGTCGTCAGCGATTTGGTCGGCGAGACGTCGATCGAGGGCCTCAAGCCGATTTTGGAAGCACCCGATGAGCGGCCCGTCATGGACGCCTCTTTGATCCGCCTCGCTCAGTGGATCGCCAAATATTATCTGAGCCCAATCGGCGAGGTGCTGGCGGCGATGATGCCGGCGCATCTCAGGAGCGAAAGCCGCCGCGTCGTCTCCGCCAAAGAGGGTGAATTCGCCGTCGACGGGCTCGAACGGCGGATCCTCGAGGAACTCGGTCGGAGCAAAACACCGATCGCGCTTAAAGCCTTGGGGCGAAAGTTTTCGCGCGGCGGCTTTTACCCGGCGCTCGAAGCCCTCGCTCGAATCGGGGCGGTCGAAATCCGCGACCGCGCTCGCCGGCAGAGGAAAAACAAATCGGTGGCCGAAGATACCTCCGCCCAAGGCCCGCTGGCATTGACCGAAGAACAGCAAACCGCGTGCGAGACAATCGGAGCCGGCGTCGCCGGCCGTCGATTCGAGACCTTCCTTCTATATGGCGTCACGGGCAGCGGAAAAACCGAGGTGTATCTGCGCGCGATGGAGCGCGCGCGTGAGGCCGGCAAACGCAGCCTAATCCTGGTTCCGGAGATTTCCCTGACGCCGCAGCTCCTCGATCGACTGAAAAGCCGCTTTCCCGGCCGCGTTGGCGTGCTCCATAGCGCGCTGACTCACGGCGAGCACTGGGAGGAATGGTGGCGCATGATTCGCGGTGAGGTCGACGTCGTGGTCGGCGCGCGCTCGGCGATCTTCGCTCCGCTTCCCGATCTCGGCCTCATCGTGGTCGATGAAGAGCATGATCCTTCATACAAGCAGGAAGAGAGCCTGCGCTATAACGCCCGCGATGTCGCCGTCGTGCGCGGCAAATTTCTCGACTGCCCCGTCGTTTTAGGATCGGCTACGCCGGCGATCGAGAGTTATGAAAATTGCCGCAGCGGCCGCTATACGCTCCTCGAGCTCAAATATCGAGTCGAGCGCCGCTTGATGCCCGAGGTTCAAATCGTGGACTTGCGCGATGCCGCTTGGCAGAGCGGGAATGACGGCGGATCCAAAGCCCGGCTGCTTTCGCCGGCTTTAATCGAAGCGCTGCGCGAGAACCTCGGGCGCGCCCGGCAGAGCCTGATCTTTCTAAACCGGCGCGGCTTCGCCAATTTTCTGCAATGCCGGCTATGCGGCTTTGTGCTTCGCTGCAGCCATTGCAGCGTTACGCTCACGTTTCACAAACGCGAAGCGGCCGTCTTATGCCACCATTGCGGTTGGCGCCGGCCGGCGCCTGACACATGTCCCCATTGCAACCAGCCCGCCTTCCTGCCGGTCGGTTTCGGTACCGAACAGCTCGAACAGGAAATTGCAGAGCTTTTTCCCGCAGCGCGCATCGCGCGCATGGACCGCGACACGACCGAGAGGCGCGGCTCGCACGAGAGGCTGATTCGACAGTGGGAGAAGGGCGAGATCGATATTCTCATGGGCACGCAGATGATCACGAAGGGCCACGATGTCTACGGCGTGACGCTGGTCGGCGCCGTCCTCGCCGATCTGTCTCTGAATCTGCCGGATTTTCGCGCCGCGGAACGGACTTTTCAGCTCCTGAGTCAAGTCGCCGGCCGCGCGGGGCGCGGCAACGACGCGGGACGCGTCCTTATTCAAACCTACAATCCGGAGCACTACACGCTGCGGCACGTCCTCACGCACGACTACGCCGGTTTTTTCGCCGCCGAGGTGGAATTCCGCCGCTCCCTCGATTACCCGCCATACAGCCGCCTGGTCCACCTACGACTTGAGGGCGCCAAGCCGCTGGAGATCGAAGATCAAGCGAAGCGCCTCGGCGACTGGCTCCGCGATCAGTGCCGCCGGGCGGCGTCGCGCTATGCCGATATCGAGGTCCTGGGCCCGGCGCCGGCGCCGATTGTCAAGCTCCGAGGCCGTTTTCGCTGGCAGATTTTGCTCAAGGGAAAGCAAAGTCCGGCGCTCCTCGCGCTCGCCGCCGGAGCGCAAGCTCGCGTGCCACGGACGAGCCGGAGCCGTCTTCACATTGATGTAGATCCTTACAGTATGTTATAAATAAGGATTAGCCATGGCGGTTTTAGAGATTCTCAAGTATCCCGATCCCATTCTCAAGAAGGTTGCGCAGCCGGTGAAGAATATCACCGGGGAAACCGCGCAGCTCATCGAGAATATGGTCGAGACCATGTACGCCGCACCCGGCATCGGACTGGCCGCGCCGCAGGTCGGCGTGTCACGGCGCATCATCGTTCTCGACACCGATCACGAAAATCCCGGCAAACACCTGCTCAAGCTCATCAATCCCGAGATTCGCCGGCGCGATGGCGAAGTGATTTGGGAAGAGGGCTGCCTAAGCGTCGTCGACTTCACCGTGGAGGTGAAGCGGGCGGCGCGCGTGGAGTTGTCGGCGGTCGGCGTCGACGAGCAGGAGATCTCGATCGACGCCGAAGGGCTTCTTGCCGTCGCGCTGCAGCACGAGATCGATCACATCGACGGCAAGCTCATCCTCGATCGCGTGAGTCGCTTGAAGCGCGACCTCTACCTGCGGCGGCTCAAAAAACTACTGCGCAGCGACAAGCCGCTGCCGGAAAATCCGCGCATGATGATATAGGCCGCGCGGCGGCGGCGTGGATCGTTCAGCTTCCAATTAGCTCCAGTCTCCAATGCGTATCGTCTTCATGGGAACGCCCGCCGTCGCGGCGATTTCTCTCGAGCGGCTGTTAAATTCTGAACATACCGTCGCGGGTGTTGTCACCCAGCCCGACCGTCCGGCGGGGCGGGGGCAAAAGTCTATTGCCGCGCCGGTGCGAAAAACGGCGGAACAGCATGGAGTTCCCGTCAGCGCTCCCGAGAAGGTCCGCGATCCGGCTTTCCTTGGCGCGCTCGGCGCATGGGCGCCGGAGATCATCGTCGTCGTGGCCTACGGCCGCATTCTGCCGCGGTCGATTCTCGAGCTCGCGCCGCACGGATGCCTCAACGTTCATTACTCGCTTCTGCCGAAGTATCGCGGCGCGGCGCCCGTCGCCTGGGCGGTCATCAACGGCGAAGCGAAGAGCGGCGTCACGACGATGCATCTGGTTGAAAAGATGGACGCGGGACCGATCCTGCTCCAGCGCGAAATCGCTTTGGCGGCCGATGAGACGACCGCATCGCTGCAAGCCAAGCTCGCGCCGGTCGGCGCCGAGCTCTTGCTCGAGACGCTCGCCGGCATCGAAGCGGGAACCGTGAAGCCGAAGGAGCAGGACGATGCTCAGGCGACCTATGCGCCCATGTTGAAAAAAGAAGACGGCCTCGTCGATTGGCATCTGCCCGCGCGCGCGATAGAGCGGCGCGTGCGCGGCTTCAACCCGTGGCCGACGGCGTACAGCCATTTCAACGGGCAGATGTTGAAGATTCATCGCGCCAAGGTTGAGTCGGCGACAAGCGCCGCGCCCGGCGAGATCGTCCGCGCCGACCGAGACGGCCTCTGGGTCGCCACGGGCGAAGGCGTGCTCGGCCTCGTCGAGGTCCAGCTGGAAAATCGCAAACGCGTGAGCGCGTCGGAGTTCCTCAATGGCGTCCGCATCGAAAAAGGCGCGCACTTCGGCGCCGCTTAAAACGGCGCGCGCCCTTGCGGTGGAAATCCTCCATGCGGTGGAGACGCGAAAAGCCTTCGCCGACTTTCTGCTCGACCGCGCGCTCAGAACGAACCCGCTGTCGCCGGTTGACGCGGGGCTTCTGACCCAAATCGTCTACGGCGCGCTCCGCTGGCGCGGACGAATCGATTGGATGCTCGGCCAATCGACGCGCAAACCGCTGGAAGCCATGGACCGCTATCTCAAAAACTTGCTGCGCGTGACGCTCTATCAGATTTTTTTTCTCGATAAGATCCCCGCCTACGCAGCCGTCAACGAAGGCGTCGAGCTGGCCAAGCGCTACGGCGGAAAAAACGCCGCCGGTTTCGTCAATGCCGTCGCACGGCGCTGTCTGCGCGAAAAAGACCGTCTGATGACCGCCGACGGCGGCGGCGATGCGGTCCGCCGGCTCGCCGTCGCCTGGTCCCATCCGGAATGGCTGGTTCGAAAATGGCTCGATTATTTCGGCGCCGCCGAGACCGCGGCGCTGCTCAAGGCGGACAACGAGGAAGCGCCGCTCGTGCTCCGCGCGAACCGCCTGAAGATCGGGCGCGATGCCCTGATCGAGAAATTGAACGCCGCCGGAATTGACGCCGTGCCGGCGTCTCGCGCGCCGGAAGCGGTGCAGCTCGATCGTGCCTCCGGCGTCGAACGACTGCCGGGTTTTGATGAAGGACTGTTTTTCGTTCAGGGCGAGGCATCGCAGCTGATCGCCTATCTGCTGGGCCCCCAACCCGGCGAGCGCGTCTGGGACGCGAGTGCGGCGCCCGGCGGGAAGGCGACGCATCTGGCGGAGCTGATGGAGGACCGCGGCGAGATCGTGGCGACCGACATCTCTCGGCGCGGCGTCGAGCGGCTTAAAGATAATATCCGCCGCCTCGGGCTCCGATCCATCCATCCGTTCGTCGTCGATGCATCGGCCGAGTTGACGGGTGAGCTCGCTTTGCCTTACGATCGAATTCTGGCGGATATTCCCTGCACCGGCTTGGGCACGCTGCGGTCCCATCCCGAGGCGAAGTGGTTAAGGCGCGAGACGGACATCGCGCGCCTGAGCCGCTTGCAAAGGGGAATGCTCGACCGCTTGAGCTCCCATTTGAAACCGGGCGGAACGATGGTGTATTCCACCTGCACGCTCACGCGGGAAGAAAACGAGGAAGTCGTCGAGGATTTTTTGCGCTGTCATAAAGATTATCTTTTAGAAGATGCGGCCGAGTTCTTGCCCGAAAGAGCCCGCGGGATGGCTCGGGGAAATTATTTCATGGCGCTGCCGCACCGCGACGGCACCGACGGCTTTTTCGCCGCGCGCCTGAGAAAGCGAGCGTGAATGAAAGTCGCCCCTTCCATTCTCTCGGCCGATTTCGCCCGGCTCAAAGAAGAGATCGGGGCAGTCGAGCGCGGCGGCGCCGATTGGCTCCACGTCGACGTCATGGACGGCCATTTCGTGCCGAATATAACGATCGGCCCGGTCGTGGTCGAATCGGTGCGCAAAGTAACGCGCCTGCCGTTGGATGTGCACCTGATGATCACCGATCCCGACAAGTACGCGCCCGAATTCATCAAAGCCGGCGCCGATTGGGTCTCGGTCCATCCCGATACCTGTCCCGACCCGATCAAAACGTTAAAGACGATCCGCGATCTGGGCGCGAAGGCCTCCGTTGCCGTCAACCCCGACGTGCCGCTCGAAAAAATCGAGCCGTTGCTGAATCATACCGACATGATCCTGATGATGACGGTCTTTCCCGGCTTCGCCGGCCAGGCTTTCATCGCCGACGTGCTGCCGAAAATCGCACAGGCGAAAAATCTTATCGCGGCGCGGAAACTCCCGGTTCTGATCGAGGCCGACGGCGGCATCAAGGCGGATAACATCGCCATCGTCGTCAAGGCGGGCGCCGAGGTGATCGTCTCGGGGTCGGGAATCTTCAAGACGCCGGACTACGGCGCGACGATCAAGAAAATGCGGCGCGCCGTGGGCGAATAATCGATCCCCGTCGATTGATTATTGTCTCCGCACGTGTAAAAGTAAATTCCGTCGGGGCGTGGCTCAGCTTGGTAGAGCGCACGGTTCGGGACCGTGAAGTCGCTGGTTCAAATCCAGTCGCCCCGACCATTTCTTTCATTTCACATATCCTTGACACGACTCTTCCCTTGAATTCTTTGCCCGGACCAGCCCTGGCGGGTCCGCGGCTTTTTTCGTTTTGACGCTTTACCGGGCGCGGCGACTCCGATGCGGAAGAAGCCGCCAGCGACCGTAGGCGACGAATGTCGCGAGGACGCCGGTGACGAGCGGGATCAAAACCAACACGCCGCCGCCGATCATCAGCGTCACGACCGTCGCGCCGATCATAATGACGACGAGGGCCGCCGCGGCGAGCGGTGTAAGCATGGTATTCCTGCCGAAAAGCCCGGGAAGCACGAGACCCAAGCCGCCGAGCACCTCGGCGGCGCCGATGAAGTGCAAAAACCATCCCGGCAACGCCATCTGCTTCGTCATCTCCTCGACCGGGGTGACGAATTTCATGACGCCCGAGAATAAAAATTCCGCGGCGAGCAAAACTTGAACGATCCACAGACCGACATTCATTGTTTTCCTCCTCCTACCCCCAGCTTCTAACAAGATGCTATCCGCCGGCGATCGCGCCGATCACGAGAAAAGGCTCTTTGCCGCTGGCGACGGCGTCCGGCAGCGGCGTGTCCGGCGCTTCGTGCGAGAGGTCCTGCTCGCAGGCGAAGAATCTCACGAACGCGCGGCGCTTCTGCGTCGTGCGATCGCGAATCGTGCCGCGAAGCATCGGATAGCGCGCCTCGACGGCGTCGAGCACCGTCCGCTGCGTTACCACGCCGGCGACCTCGACTTGGACCTCGCCGTCGACCTGCGCGAGCTTGCGGAGATGCGCCGGCAGGACGACGCGGATCATGCGAGCGCCTGCGCCTCGACCGACACCACGGCCGGCAGGTCGCGCACGATTGCCGTCCAGCTCTCGCCGCCGTCCGCCGAGCCATAGACCTGCCCGCCGGTCGTGCCGAAATAGACGCCGCACGGATCGAGCGTATCGACCGACATCGCATCGCGCAGCACATTGACGTAGCAGTCGCGCTGCGGCAGGCCTTGGGTCAGCGGCTCCCATTCGTTGCCGCCGCTCCTGCTGCGGTAGACGCGGAGCTGGCCCTCCAGCGGAAAATGCTCCGAGTCGCTTTTGATCGGCACGACGAAGATCGTGTCGGGCTCGTGCGCGTGCACGTCGATGACGAAGCCGAAATCGGTCGGCAGATTGCCGCTCACCTCGCGCCACGACTCTCCCGCGTCGTCGCTTCGCATGACGTCCCAGTGCTTTTGCATAAAAAGCACGTTCGGGCGCGATCGATTCATCGCGATGCGGTGGACGCAGTGGCCGACCTCGGCGGTGGGATTCGGAATGTAAAGCGAATGGAGGCCGCGGTTGATCGGCCGCCACGTTTTTCCCGCGTCGTCGGTACGAAACGCGCCGGCCGCGGAGATCGCGATGAAGATCCGCTTGGGATCGGTTGGATCGAGGAGAATCGTGTGCAGGCACAAACCGCCGGCACCCGGCTGCCATGCGGGTCCGCTGCCGTGGCCGCGAAGCCCGGCAAGCTCATGCCAATTTTTCCCGCCGTCGGTCGAGCGGAATAACGCCGCGTCCTCGATGCCGGCATAGACCGTGTCGGGGTTATCGAGCGACGGCTCCAAGTGCCATACGCGCTTGAACTCCCACGGATGCGGCGTCCCGTCGTACCATTGATGCGTCGTGAGCGGCTTGCCATTTTCAGGCGAGGTATCGTAGACGAATTTATTGCTCTCTGCCTTCGGCATGCCCTCCGGCGTCGTTTTGGGCTCCCCCGCCGGCGTGCCCGGCTGGTGCCATGTCTTGCCGCCGTCGTCGGAGCGCTGGATGATCTGCCCGAACCAGCCGCTCGACTGAGAGGCGTAGATGCGGTTCGGATCGGCGGACGAGCCCTTCATGTGATAGATCTCCCAGCCCGCGAAGTGCGGACCGCTGACGTCCCAATTCTGACGCTTGCCGTCTGACGTGAGAACGAACGCGCCCTTGCGCGTGCCCACCAGCACTCGTACTTTATTCATTGGTTGCTCCTCCTTGATTGTATATCAGCCTGGCAGTCCCGGAAGGTCGATCACCGGCCGCACCTCGACCGTTCCCTTGCGCGCCATCGGAATGCGCGCGGCGACCGCCATCGCCTCATCGAGATTCTTCGCGTCGATCAAGAAATAGCCACCCAGCTGCTCGCGCGTCTCGGCGAACGGCCCGTCGGTCACCATGCGCTTGCCCTCGCGCACGCGGACGCTGGTCGCCGATTCCGTCGGATGCAGCGGATTGGCGGAAACATATTGTCCTTTCGCGTGAAGCTCGTGGGCGAGCTCGGTCGACTCCGCATAGCAGGCCTGGCGCTCGGCCTCGCTCAGCGGATTTTTCTCGTCGAGATAGATCAGCA
The DNA here is from genome assembly GCA_035495775.1 of Verrucomicrobiia bacterium. Classification (GTDB taxonomy): domain Bacteria; phylum Desulfobacterota; class Binatia; order UBA9968; family UBA9968; genus JAJPJQ01. The sequence continues at coordinate 25,978 of DATJFG010000107.1, forward strand.
GCATGTACTTCATTTTTTTCTCTTTCGTGCGTATGAATTTAGCGTTCTTCGTACGCCTGCTTCAACCGGTTGATGTCGATTTTTTTCATTTGCAGCAGCGCCTGCATCACGCGTCCGGATTTTTTCGCGTCCTTGTCCGTCATCATCTCGACGACGCCGCGCGGCACGATCTGCCATGAAAGGCCGAACTTGTCTTTCAGCCACCCGCACTGCTGCGCGCGGGGATCGCCGCCCGCGGAGAGTTTCTCCCAATAATAGTCCACCTCGTCTTGCGAGTCACAGTGGACCTGAAAGGAGATCGCCTCGTTGAACTTGAACTGCGGACCGGCGTTGAGCGCGGTGAAAGTCTGGCCCTCGAGCTCGAATTCCACCATCAGCGCGGTGCCGGCGGCCATATGGTGCACTTCGTATCCCGCTTCGGTGTAGCGCGATATGTTGACAATCTTGGAATTTTTGAAAATGGATGTGTAAAACTTCACCGCCTCTTCGGCGTTTTTATCGAACCACAAGCACGGCGTGATTTTTGGCATAATGTTTCTCCTTCAGTCCTTTTTCGGCGCGCGGTTGATGTCGCAGAGCATGTCCGAATGGATGTTCAGACCGATATTGGTCAGGTTGTAAAGATGCTCGCTGGCGACCAGCCAGACGATCTCGCAGATCGCGCGCTCGGAATAATGGCGGGACAAGCGGGCGAAAGTCTCCGGATTAACCTTCTTGTCTTTTGTCAGCTCCGTCACATAATCCAGCGCCGCGCGCTCCGCATCGTTGAAAAGAGGACTGGTGTCGTATTGCTCCAACGCGTCGAATTTCGCCTCGTTCATCGATGCTTTGATCACGAACGACCGGGATATATCCGTGCAGAAAAGGCAGACATTGATCCGCGCCACCTGTTCGCGGATGAGCAGGACCAGTTCGTGCGGCAGCGTGAGTTTTTTATCCAGCTTGCCGACCTTCGTATAGAAGAGCCCGAACGCGGCCGGTAGCCGTGCGGAATGCACCTTCAGCGGTGTGAGCACTTTGCCGAATCGCCGCCGGGCAAAGTTATACGCCAACTTCATCACGAGACTCTGCGGCTTCTCGATGGGAGGAAGAAATGTATCCATAGGAGTGCCCCGAACGTTATGGCATTTCCCAAACCGGCCTGACCTCGATACTCCCCAGACGGGCGGACGGAATCCTCGACGCAACCTGAACCGCCTCGTTGAAGTCTCTGGCCTCAATGAGGTAATAGCCGCCGAGTTGCTCCTTAGTCTCCGCGAACGGACCGTCAGTGGTCGTGACCTTTCCGTTTCGCACCCTGACCGTGAGCGCCGCCTGAGTCGGCTGAAGCCTGTTCCTGCCGAGGAGGCGGCCCGATTTTTCGATCTCATCGGTGAGCGTGAGATACTCGTCGTAGATCGTTTCGAGCTCGGGCTTCGACAACTTCTGCGTCACCGATTCGTCCTGGTAGATCAAACAAAGGTACTTCATTTTATATCCCTCCCTCACCGAATAGTCGTTCGGCGAAGGCCGAAATCGACACCCTCTCAATGAGCCATGCCGATCATCCACAAGACGCCGAAGCGGTCGCTGACCATGCCGAAGAGCGGCGACCAGAATGTCTTCGCGAGCGGCATCTGCACTTGGCCGCCCTCCGAGAGCGCGGCGAATTTACGCTGGGCGTCGGCCTCGTTCCCGGCCGGAAGGGAGAGGCCGAAACCCTGGAAGTCGGTCTTGCCGGTACAGCGTCCGTCGGAAGCCATGACGTTCGTATCGCCGATGCGAAGATTTACGTGCATGATTTTGTTCTCCGAGCCGGGCGGCAGCATGCCGGGCTGGTGCGGCTCCGGGCTGTCCTTGAAGCGCGTCAGCATCGAAACTTCGGCGCCGAGCGCCTTTTTGTAAAATTCGATCGCCTCTTCGCAGCGGCCATTGAAAAACAGATACGGTTCGATGTTCATGTTCGTCCTCCTTAGTTAGAATTTTTGTTTGTTTAGCGTTTTTTACTTGTTCGCTCTTTCGATCCCCCGAAAAGCCGCTCCTCCTGCTCGCGCAATTCCGGCGTGAGCGCCGGGCCAAAGTCCTCGGCTTCGAAGATCTGGCGAATCTCGATCTCGCTCTCTTCGTTGTGCGGATTCGGGCAGCGCTTGACCCACTCGATCGCCTCTTCCTTCGACTTCACCCGCCAGATCCAGAATCCGGCGATGAGCTCTTTGGTCTCGGCGAACGGCCCGTCGGTAACGGTCCGTTTGCTGCCGGAAAACTTCACGCGCGCGCCTTTCGAGCTCGGATGCAGCCCCTCGCCCGCGAGCAGCACGCCCGCTTTAGCCAATTCTTCATTGAATTTGCCCATTTCCGTGAGGAGCTGCTGGCTCGGCATCACTCCCGCTTCCGAGTCTTTGCTGGCTTTGACTAGCACCATGAATCGCATCGGAACCTCCATTAATCAGTTGTTTTCAGCGCTTTCATCGGATAGTCGTCCGGCCGGGACCGAATTCGACACCGGCGGTAAAATTATTTTAGTTCGGCGAGCCGGCGCTCGAGAAAGCGCCGCTCGGGCTCCTGCTGGGCAAGGGACAGCGCCCGTTCGTAGGATTTACGGGCGTCGGCTGTGCGGCCGAGCCGCCGGCAAAGATCGGCGCGCGCAGCGTGCGCCAGATGATAATTTGCGAGCGCGCCGTCCGCCAAAAGCCCGTCGATCAGCGCGACCCCCGCCGCCGGGCCGTCGCGCATCGCGACCGCGACGGCGCGGTTGAGTTCGACGACCGGCGAGGGCTCGGCGCTCTGCAGCGCATCGTAAAACGCGACGATTCCAGCCCAATCCGTCGCTCCGGCGCTGGGAGAATTGGCATGCACAGCGGCGATCGCCGCCTGCAAGGTATACGGGCCGAAGCGGCGCGACGCGAGCGCGCGCTCGACCAGCGCCGAGCCTTCCGCGATCTGCTTCCCGTCCCACAACGAGCGGTCCTGGTCGTCAAGCAGGATCAGTTCTCCGCTGGGCGATGCGCGCGCCGCGCGACGCGATTCATGCAGCAGCATCAGCGCGAGCAATCCCATCGCCTCGGGCTCCGGCAGCAATTCGGTCAGCAGGCGGCCGAGGCGAATCGCCTCCGCCGAGAGATCGCGGCGCGTGACCGCCGCGCCGGTCGAGGCGTAATAGCCTTCGTTGAAAACGAGATAAATCACTCGCAGCACCGCGTCGAGGCGCTCGGCCAGATCGGCGCGGCCCGGCACCTCATAGGGAATGCGCGCGTCGCGGATCTTCGCCTTGGCGCGCACGATGCGCTGCGCCAGCGTGGGGGCGGGAACGAGAAAAGCGCGGCCGATCTCTTCGGTGGTGAGGCCGCACACTTCCCGGAGCGTGAGCGCCACCTGCGCTTCGGGCGCGAGCGCCGGATGGCAGCAGGTGAAGACGAGGCGCAGCCGGTCGTCGCCGACGGCTTCGCCGTCGAACGCGGCGGGGTCGCCGTCCTCCGCCGCGAGCCGCTCGTCCATGTCGTCGGGTAGCGGTTCCAGGCGCTTCCGCCGCCGGATCGCGTCGAGCGCTTTGAAGCGCCCGGCCGAGATGAGCCACGCGCGCGGATTGTCCGGCACGCCGTCCCGCGGCCACTGTTCCAGCGCCGCGCGAAACGCCTCGGCGAGCGCCTCCTCGGCGAGATCAAAATCGCCGAGCAGGCGGATCAGCGTCGCGAGCACGCGCCGCGACTCGGCGCGGTAGACGGCATCCACCGCGTCGCGCGACTGTTTGTCCATCGAGTCCATTGTATCGCGGCTTCATTGCGGACGCGTTACAGGCTCCGACCGTCGACCTTGACGATTTTAAACGCCGACGGCTCGACCCCTTCGAGGCAGCGTGCGTTGATCGCCGCTGTGTCAACGCCGCCCGGACCCACGCCGAAACCCAGCGGCGCGCAGCCGCACTTCGGACAGAAATGGTGCTTGATGACGTGTTTATTGAAGGTATACGTCGCGAGATCGCTTTCGGGAGTCTTAAGCTTGAATTTTTCCCGCGGCGAAAACCAGAGCAGGTAGCCCTTGCGGCTGCAATGCGAGCAGTTGCATTCCATGAGCTGTTCGATCTCGCCTTCGACCTCAAAAGCAATGCGTCCGCAATGACAGGAGCCTTTATAAGTCATGGTTCCTCCCTCAATTGATATGACGCTAGGCGCCGCGTCGAACCAGCGCGCAAAGGCACGCCGCGAAGGCGAGACCGCTCGCGGCCGTACGCAGCCAATGGAGATGGCCCCAGCGAACGAGAAGGGCTTCGAGTTCATTGGCGACGAGACGGTTTCTCGCGAGCAGCGCATCGTTAACGGGCCGGATGACGACGAGCGTGAACGGAACCGCGCTTACGAGTAAAACCGCCGCCGCGAGCCACAGGCGACCGGCACCTTTCCACCACGCTGCGACTCCGGCCGCAAAGCCGCTCAAAGCGAGACTCGCCTGCACCAGCGCGGCGCGGCGGTACATCGGTCCGAAGAAGCGCGCGGCGAAGTCGACACCGGTCTCGAGCACCGCGGGATGCTGGACCAGCGAGATGTAAAGCGCCGCGCCGAAAAATACTCCGCAGCAAAATGTCGCGACGAATTCGATCACGCCTCCGATCATAGACATTCTCAGTTCTTCAGCCGGTAGCCGGTCTTGAAGATCCATGCGACCACCGCCAGGCAGACGACAAAAAACGCCAGCGTCATCACGAGGCTGATTTCCACCGAGACATCTGAAGTCTCGTGGAAGCTCCAGCGAAAGCCGCTGATGAGATAAACCACGGGGTTGAACAGCGTCACCCTGCGCCAGAAGGGCGGCAGCATGTCGATCGAATAGAATGCGCCGCCCAAAAAAGTGAGCGGCGTGACGATCAGCATGGGGATGAACTGCAGCTTCTCGAAGCCGTCCGCCCACAAACCGATGATGAAGCCGAACAGGCTGAATGCCGCCGCCGTCAGCACCAGAAAGGCGATCATCCAGAATGGATGCAGGATGTGGATCGGCACGAACAGCGAGGCGGTGGCGAGAATGATGAGACCTAAAATGATCGACTTGGTCGCCGCCGCGCCGACATAGCCGATCACGATTTCGAACGATGATACCGGCGCCGAGAGGATTTCGTAGATCGTGCCGGTGAACTTGGGAAAGTAGATGCCGAACGACGCGTTGAAGATGCTCTGCGTCAGCAGCGAGAGCATCATCAGGCCGGGAACGATGAACGAGCCGTACGGCACGCCCCCGACCTGTGACATTCGTGGGCCAATGGCGGCGCCGAAGACCACGAAGTAGAGCGACGTCGTGATCACGGGCGTCACCACGCTCTGGAGCAGCGTGCGCAGCGCGCGCGCCATCTCGAACTGGTAGATCGCCGCAACGGCGTGCGCGTTGAACGTCCAGCGGCGCGTCATCGAGCTCATCTCCGCTCGCTCACGAGGCTCACAAAGATATCCTCCAGCGAGCTCTGTCGCGTGTCGAGATCTTTTATGCCGATGCGGAGCTCGGCGAGGGCCCGAAGCAGCGCCGGGATGCCGGTGCGCTCCTCGTTGCCGTTGAAAATATATTCCAGCTCGCAGCCGCCGTCCTTCAGCTGGACACCCCATGAGACAAGCTCAGGAGGAACCGCCGCGAGCGGCTCCTGCAGATGGAGCGTCAGCTGCCGCTTGCCGAGCTTTTTCATGAGCTTGGTTTTTTCCTCCACCACGATCAGCTCGCCCTTGTGGATCACGCCGATGCGGTCGGCCATCTCCTCGGCCTCGTCGATGTAATGTGTCGTCAAGATGATCGTCACGCCGCCCGCGCGGAGCTCGCGCACCAAGCCCCACATATCGCGGCGCAGCTCAACGTCGACACCTGCGGTCGGCTCGTCGAGGAAGAGAATCTCGGGCTCGTGCGCGAGCGCCTTGGCGATCAAGACGCGCCGCTTCATGCCACCGGAGAGCGTCAGGATCTTGTCTTTGCGCTTGTCCCAGAGCGATAATCCGCGGAGCACCTTTTCGATGTGCGCCGGATTGGCCGCGCGGCCGAAGAGCCGCCGGCTGAAGTTGACCGTCGCCCATACGGTCTCGAATACATCGGTGGTCAGCTCCTGCGGCACGAGGCCGATCTTCGCGCGCGCGGCGCGATAGTCGCGCGCGATGTGATGGCCGTCGACCAGCACCGTCCCCGCGCTCGGCGTAACGATGCCGCAGACGATGCTGATGAGCGTCGTCTTGCCCGCGCCGTTCGGGCCGAGGAGAGCAAAGATCTCGCCCTTTCGGATCTCCAGATCGAGGCCTTTGAGCGCTTGGAAACCCGAGGCATAGGTCTTCGTGAGCCTCTTGATCGAGATGACGGTCGGCGGCGCCAAGAGATTACTTTCCCAATTTGATCGCGTGCGGCCGCGCGAGAAGACGGTCGACGTACACGGCGAGCTTCGGCCGCTCGGCGCCGAGCTTCAGCCAGCGCTGCCAGATGAGCATCGCGCCGATCATCACGTCGGCGGCGGTGAACCACGCGCCGAAGAGATACGGCCCGTCGCCCAGCTCGCGTTCGATGACGTCGAGCACGCTCTCGTAGTCGCTCCAGCCGCGGTGCGCATCGACTTCCAGCTTCAACACCCTGTCGCCGAGTGCCGGCTCGACCTGAGCGGTCGAATACACCATCAGCGAGAGATAGCGGCCGCGCTCGGGCGCGCCGATCATCGGAGCCAGGTTGGCTTCGGGAAATTTCTCGGCGAGAAAGAGGCAGATCGCGGCGGTTTCAAAAACCTTCGTGTCGCCGTCAACGAGCGCCGGCAGCTTGCCGGCGGGATTCACGCTTAAAAATTCGGGACTTTTGTGCTCGCGCTTGGTGAGATCGATGGGGACGATCTCATATTCGGCGCCGCACTCATCGAGCATCCATTTGGCGATCAGAGCGCGGCTCTCGGGGTTGAAATAGAGCTTCATCGCGCCACCTCTCAGACAAAAATGCGAACGAGAACATTTAAGTCTGGAGGAGAAGCGGCGCGGATGCAACTCCCCGAAAGGCTAGGTCTGTGGCCTCGGCGTTATTTAGAGGTCCTCGACGCGGAGCTCCGTCGTGGCGTCTTTCCACGCGGCCCTGAACTGCTGCTCGACGAGCGGCGCCTCGCTGTCGCGCCGCTGCGCCTGCAGGCTCTGCCACAGACCGAAGAGCAGCCTGCCCTCGCGCGGCTGCTTCGCGAGCGCCTCGCGAAAGACCGCTTCCGCCTCTTTCGCCCGGCCGCTCTGGAGCAGCGCCGCGCCGAGCGATTGACGCACGCCGTAGACCCATGGCGGCGGCTCGTCGTACTGGAGCGATTCTTGGAGCTTGACCGCGCGGCGCCATTCTTCGATCGCGCGGTCCTTCTCTCCGCGGGACCACGCGAGCCTGGCGTCGAGCGTCGCGCCTGCGAAACCGAGAACGTCGGAGGAATGATTATTGATCATGTAGCGAGAATCCTGCGGCACGGCTTTGCGCAAAGTTTCGAACTCCCGGCGCTCCGCCGCCGCCTCATCGAGGCGCCCGAGACTGGCAAAAGCGTACGCGCGCGCATAGCGCCGGAAAGCCTGCTGGAGCTTGCGCTCCGGGCTCACCTCGGGCGAGCGGAGGATATTTTCCCAGCGGTGAAAGCGCAATTCGATCATCATGGGGTAGAGGTGAAATCCTTCGAGCATCTGCATTTTCAAATCGGCGTCGCCAACGTTGTGCGTCATGTCTTCCGCCGCGCGCCGCGCTTCTTGGTAGCGCCCCTGCTGGGCGCGGGCGTAGGCGATGAAGTGGAGATTGTGCGTCCAGTACATCAGCGGGTAAACGCCGGTCGCGCCGGTGCGCCGGACAAAAGACTTATCCGCGTCCGCCGCGTTCTCGTTCGTCTGGGCGGCGAGATCGTAGTCTCCGGTCTGGAGAAAAATATGGCCGGGCATATGGACCAGATGACCGGCGCCGGGCACGAGCCCCATCAGCCGAACCGCGCTCGGAATCGCGCGCTCGAGATTGGGCGAAGCCTCCACGGCGTGGATGTAAAAGTGGTTCGCGCCGGGATGATCGGGATTGCGCCTAAGGACCGATTCGAGCACCGCGACGAGCTCGAGCGTGTTCGGCGCCGGCTTGCCGTCGGCGGTCCAGAGCTGCCAGGGGCGTAACATCATCAGGCTCTCGGCGAACATGGTCGCGGCGTCGAGGTCGTCGGGATATTTCTTCACCAGCTCGCGCATCGCGTCGCTGTATTCGAGATGGAGCTTCTTCCAGTCCGATTTCGGGTTCGCGGATGGATAGCGCTTCCCGAGCGCGCCGATGTAGTCCTGCTCGCGCGCGCTCGCCTTGGACGCCCGCGCGGCAGCCGCACGGACGGCGTCGTACGTTCGCTTCGCGCGCGCCTCGTCGACCGCGGTGTCGTTGTAGTTCGGCCCGACCGAAAGCGCGAGACCCCAGTAGGGCATCGCCGCGTCGGCGTCGAGCGCCGACGCGCGCTGGAAATAGCGCGCGGCTTCGTCGTGGTTGAAGCCGTAGAGCAGCGTGAGCCCCTGATCGAAGTAGGTCTGCGCCTCGGGATTCCGGGTCGTGATCGGATGATGGTAGTTGCCTAAGCCCGGATGAAGATCGGATACCGGCGCGGCGGCGCCGCCGCCATGGTCATGTTGCGTAGACTGCGGGGCGGCACAGGAAGCTAACAGTACGAAGAATACGGCGAGCGCGCGCATCGTCATCCTCCTTAGAACAGTGTACAGGCAAATTTCCGGATAGAACGGATTCTGGCGAAGAAAAAAACGAAAATCAATACGGCGGCGCGCGGTCTCAGCCGGCCTCGTCCGGAAGCCCGAAGACCGCCTGCGGATGAGCGAAGCCCGCCAGCTCGAACTCCCCGACCGGGAGCATCGGCTCGTCGCATGCGCTCGCGAACGCCGCCGAGGCGAGGATCGTCCGCCCGAGCCCGCCGGTGAGCTTCTCGATTCGCGCCGCGAGGTTCACCGCCGGGCCGATGCAGGTAAAATCGAGCCGGTTCTCGCCGCCGATGTTGCCGTACATGACGGTGCCGACATGGAGCGCGACGCCGAAGCGCACCGGCGCATGATCGGCGCCGAGCTCGGACTGCTCCATCGCGGCGATTCGCGCGCGCGTCTCGTACGCGGCGGCGAGCGCCTCGTTGCAGACGCGCTTCGCGTCGCTGTCCTCGGACTCGATCGGAAAGATCGCCAGCATGCCGTCGCCGATGAACTTGAGCACCTCGCCGCCGTGGCGCGCGACGGCGGGGATCTGGCAGTCGAAATAGCGGTTCAAAAGCCGGATCAGCACGTCGGTCGGCAGGCGGTCGGCAAGCTCGGTGAAGCCGCGCATGTCGGAGAGCCAGATCGCCGCGTGGAGCGCCTCGGTATGGCCGCGGTGAATGGCGCCGGCCAGGATGCGCTCGCCGGTCGCGTGGCCGACGTAGGTATCGAGCAGCACGGTGGCTCTGCGTCTCAGCGCGAAGATCTCCGCGACGCGCGTGAAAGCGGGAATAAGCGCCTCGATATTCCGGACCTGCTCCTCGGTGAAGCCGCCGGCTTCGCGCGTAGTCCATGCGGCGATGTGGATATCGCCGTTCGCAAAGACGATCGGCGTCGCGAGGAATGCGGTTACGGCGTCGGCGTGAAGCTTCTTAAATACCGGCAGGTTGAGGCAGGAGTCGTCCTGGGCGGGATCGAATCTGACCGCCGAATCGCGTATGCAAGCCTCCGCGCTTTGCTGCAGATCCCGGCTCTCCTCGCTGTCGTACGCGAACTCGAGGACGATCGCGTCGACGCCGCGGCGCCAGATGAACGACCGCCCGAAGAGGCCGGGGTAGAGGGTGCGCACGAAAAATCCCGCGCCGGCGAGCGGCACGCCCGCACCGATCATGCGCTCGGAGAGTTGCTGAAGCAGCTGCTCTGGGCGCTCGGCCGAGCGCGCGCCGTCCAAAAGCCAGCGCGAGACCTCCCGTGTGTCGCAAGTAGCCATGTCGATGCAAAAACGTAGCTTAGGGGTGCGACGCGCGCAATGGCTGGTGATTAAAGCGAATGGGATTTTAGTTAACGAGGGTGAATTCAGTCGCGGCGCTTCGGGAGGTACCTCTTCTCCATTCTCTCCCACTCCTCCAGACCCGCGATGCGATCTCTCTCTTTGAACGAAACCATTGTCTTGTCCATCGCCTCGGTCGATCCGTCCCGCTTTAACGCCGCCAATGTCTCCTTCATCGCATGGATCGCCGCGCGCTGGGTATCGGAGGGAAAGATCGCGACGCGGTAGCCCATCGTCTCCAGGCGCTCTGCCGGCAGGAGCGGCGTCTTGCCGCCCTTGGTCATATTGACGATCAAGGGAACGTCTTTCAGCTCACGGGCGATCGTCTCCAGCTCCGCCTCGGACTCCGCCGCCTCGATAAAAGCGGCGTCTGCGCCGAGTTTGACGAACGCCCGGCCGCGCGCGATCGCATCGTCGAGGCTGTTGACCGCGCGCGCGTCGGTGCGGGCGATCAGGATGAAATCGGGATCGCTCCGCGCCTCCAGCGCGGCGCGGATTTTGTCCTCCATCTCGCCCTGCGCGATCACCTCCTTCCCCTCGAGGTGGCCGCAGCGCTTGGGCGTCACCTGGTCCTCGATGTGGATCGCTGCGACGCCGGCGCGCTCGAACTCCCGCACCGTGCGGACGACGCTCACCGCGTTGCCGTAGCCGGTGTCGGCATCGGCGATGACGGGGATTTTGACCGCCGCCGTCACCTCGCGCGCGCGCTCGATCACCTCCGCCATCGACATCAATCCCAAATCGGGAAATCCCGCGCTCCGCGCGACGGCGCCGCCGGAGAGATAGACCGCCTCGAAGCCGGCCTGCTCGACGAGGCGCGCGGAGAGGCCGTCGAACGCGCCCGGCGCGATCAATAAACTGTTACGCGCGAGCAGCTCGCGCAGCCTTTTACGCGTGTTCACACATCTCTCCCCGCATTGCCCCGATGCGCTCGGCGGTCGTCGGGTGCGAATAATGATACGCGGAGTACCACGGATGCGGCGTCAGGTTGGAGAGATTGTCGACGGTGAGCTTGATGAGCGCCTCTTCCATCGGCTTGGACTCGCCGACCGCCCGCGCCGCGAAAAGGTCCGCTTCGTATTCGTGCTTGCGCGAGAAGTAGTTGATCAACGGCGTCAAATAAAACGTCGCCGGTCCGGCGAGCAGGCTGAAAAGCACGAGCGCCGCGTGGCTCGACGGCCGGTCAAATCCGAATGCGGCAAAAAAAGGCGGATAGTCGACGAGCAGACTCAACACATAGAGGCCGGCGAGCAGATAGACCGAGCGGAGCACGAGCATGCGGCGGATGTGCTTCATCTTGTAGTGGCCCATCTCGTGCGCCAGCACCGCGACCCCCTGGTCGGTGGTCATCTGTTCGGCCAGCGTGTCGAAAAGCACGATCCGCTTCGCCTTGCCGAGACCGGTGAAATAGGCGTTGGAATGCGCCGAGCGGCGCGACCCGTCCATCGTAAATATGCCGCCGGTCTTGAAGCCGACCTTCTTCGCCATACTTAGAATCCGCTCCTTGAACTCGCCTTCCTTCAGCGGCTCGAATTTGTTGAAGAGCGGCGCGATCAGCGTCGGAAAGACGACAACCATGAGGAGCTGGAAGGCAACGATAAAGAGAAATACCCAAAACCACCAGTGCGGACCGGCGTGTTCCATGAGCCAGAGAATGCAGAAGAGAAACGGCACGCCGATCACCAGCGCGAGAAGCGCGCCCTTCAGGCGATCGGCGATATAAACCGCCGGCGTGGTCTTGTTGAAGCCGAAGCGCTCTTCCAGGACAAAGGTCGAATAAATTCCCGTCGGCAGACTGAAGACCGCGAAGATGAGCCCCACCGCGAGGCAGAAGATGATGCCTTCGGCGTGCGAGCTCGCGGGAAAATGGACCGCGAGCCTCTGCGCCACGCGATCGACGACCGGCAGGACGCCGCCGAAGATGATCCAGAACGCGACGAGCGTATGATAAATCGCGCTCCAACGGTGGAAGCCGCCGCGCACGAGCGTGTAGGCGACGGATTTCTCGTAGGCTTCGCGGCCGATGCTGCCGTCCAGGGCGTCGGGAAGTTTGCCGTCCAGCGCGCGCCGCCGCACGTAGGCGAGATTGAGCTCGTTGAGGACGAACTCGACGGTGAACTCGAGAAAGAATAGCGCGAGAAAAAGGCCGATGATGAGCTGCGGCGACACGGTCAGCCGGACTTATTCGTCCGCCGTGACGATCTCGTGGGCAACCGGATGGCCGGCATCGACGATATTGAAGACGAGCGCGTCGTCGCGCTCGTCGACCTCGACCTCGCCGCCGGCCTGCAGTTTGCCGAAGAGAATCTCGTCGGCCAGCGGGCGCTTGACCTCGTTTTGGATCAGCCGCGCCATCGGACGCGCGCCGAAGATCGGGTCGTACCCTTTGCGCGCGAGCCACTCGCGCGTGCGCGGGGTGATCTTCAGCGCGACGTTCTTCTCGACGAGCTGGTCATTCACTTCTTTGACGAACTTGTCGACGACGTTCAAGATCACCTCGAAGCTGAGCGCGTTGAAGGCGATGATCGCGTCGAGGCGGTTGCGGAACTCGGGGCTGAAGGTCTTCTCGATCGCTTCTTTGCCCTTGCCGAGATTGGTGATCGCGCCGAAGCCGAGCGGCGAGCCGCTCATCTCCCGCGCGCCGGCGTTGGTCGTCATGATGAGGATGATGTGGCGGAAGTCCGCCTTGCGGCCGTTGTTGTCGGTGAGCGCCGCATGATCCATCACCTGGAGCAAAATATTGAACAGGTCGGGATGCGCCTTTTCGATTTCGTCGAGCAGCAGGACCGCGTAGGGCGTGCGGGTGACGGCATCGGTCAAGAGGCCGCCCTGATCGAAGCCCACGTATCCGGGGGGCGCGCCGATCAGCCGCGAGACGGTGTGCTTCTCCATGTATTCGCTCATGTCGAAGCGAATGAATTCCACGCCTAGAATACGCGCGAGCTGCTTCGCCACCTCGGTCTTGCCGACGCCCGTGGGGCCGGAAAAGAGAAAGCAGCCGGTCGGCTTCTCCGGATGGCCGAGGCCCGAGCGCGAGAGCTTGATGACGCTCGCGAGGCTCTCGATCGCTTTGTCCTGACCGAACACGACCGCTTTCAAATCGCCTTCGAGGTTCTGGATCTGCACCTTGTCGGAGGCCGAGACGCTCCGCGGCGGGATCTTGGCGATTTTCGCGACGATGTCCTCGATGTCTTTGAGCACGACGACCTTCTCGCGCTCTTCTTCCGGAGCGAGTTTCACCTTCGCGCCGACCTCGTCGATAACGTCGATCGCCTTGTCGGGAAGGCGGCGGTCGTTGATATGCTTGGCGGAAAGATCGACGGCGGCCTGGATCGCGTCGTCGGTGTACTTGACGCCGTGGTGCTTCTCGTAGTGCGGCTTGAGGCCGTTCAAAATTTGATAGCTTTCTTCGCGCGTCGGCTCGGAAATTTCGATCTTCTGAAAGCGGCGCGCAAGCGCGCGGTCGCGCTCGAAATAGCTCTTGTAGTCGTGATACGTCGTCGAGCCGATGCAACGGAGCTCGCCGGAGGCGAGCGCCGGCTTTAAGATGTTGGAGGCGTCGAGCGAGCCGCCGCTCGTGGCGCCGGCGCCGACGATCGTGTGGATCTCGTCGATGAAGAGGACCGAGTTGGCCCGTTTTTTGAGCGCGTTCAGCACGCCTTTGAGGCGCGCCTCGAAATCGCCGCGGAATTTCGTTCCCGCCAGCACCGCGCCCATATCGAGCGCGTAGATCACGGCGTTTTTGAGCGCCGCCGGCACCTGCCCGCGGTGGATCTTCAGCGCCAGCCCTTCGGCGATGGCGGTTTTGCCGACGCCGGGGTCACCGACGTAAATCGGGTTGTTTTTGCGCCGTCGGCAGAGCACGTGGATCGTGCGCTCGATCTCGTTATCGCGCCCGATCAGCGGATCGATCTTTCCGTCGCGCGCCTGCTTGACTAGATTGACCGTGAAGGCCTCGAGCGGATTGCGCGAAGGGGACGGACGCTCCTCGTCAGGGGCCTCCGACGGCGGCGCCATCTCTTCTTCGCCCACGGCGGTTTTCGAGATGCCGTGCGAGACATAATTGACGACGTCAAAGCGGGTGATGCCCTGCTCTTCGAGCAGGTAGACCGCATAGGAATCAGGCTCGCGAAAGAGCGCGACCAGGAGATTGCCGCCGTTGATCTCTTTCTTCTCCGCCGACTGCGCGTGGATGACGGCGCGCTGGAGCACGCGGTGAAACCCGATCGTCTCCTGCGGCTCGCGATCCATCCCGTCGCGCAGCGACTCCATGTGCGTCGTGAAGAAGTCCTCGAGCCCCTTTTTGAGCTTGGCCGCGTCGCCGCCGCACTGCGCGATCGCCGAGCTCGCGTCTTTATCCTGCAACAGAGCGAAAAGCAGGTGCTCGACGCAGACGAATTCGTGCCGCCGGCGCTTCGCCTCGGCGAAAGCCAGCGTTAGCGTGGCCTTAAGCTCTTTGGTGAACATCTTCAAACTTCTTCCATCGAGCATTTGAGTGGATACTCATGCTGGCGCGCGAGATTTTCGACCAGCGCCACCTTGGTCTCGGCGACCTCGTAAGGATAAACTCCGGCGACGCCGATGCCTTTGCGGTGGACGTGGAGCATGATCTGAACCGCCTCGGTGTGCTCCTTGTGAAAAACGTATTCGAGCACCTGAACGACGAACTCTTTCGTCGTATAATCGTCGTTGTGCAGCAACACCTTGTAAAGCGGCGGCCGCTTGAGCTTCTTCTCGGTCTCGGTGACGACCTCATGATCAAATTCTTCCCTTCGGCTCACGCGGCGCCTCGCAAGACTCAAATTAAAAGTAACACGCTTCCCTAGACCGCGCAATGCGGGATTCTCCCGCAGCGCTCCCTTGAAGCGGACTACGAAAAGAGGGATATTTTAATCCACAAGCCGCGACTTTTTATCAACGCCGTCCTTTCCACGGAGGTCCGATGCTGTCCAACAAGGTGAACGAAATCATGACGCGCGATTTGCTCGCCGTCGACGTCGCGAGCACGGTCTTCGAAGCCATGCAGCTGATGGCGTCGAAAAACGTCGGCCGCGTGCTCGTTTCCGAAAACGGCGTTTACACGGGCATTTTCACCGAGAAAGACGTGCTCAAGCGGGTCCTGGCCGCTCGGCTCGACGCCAAGGCGACGAGCATTAAAAAAGTCATGACCAAGCCCATCCGCTCCGTGCCGGAAGACACCCATATCGTCGAGGCGCTGGGGAAGATGTACCGCTCTAAGTTTCGCCACCTGCTCGTGGCCGAGCGCAAAGGCAAAATCGTCGGCATGGTCTCGATGCGCCGCATTCTCGAGCTCGCCGTCGAGCTCGGCGACCGACTCTCCGACACCCAGAAGATCGGCAATATTCTGCTCAAGGATCCGATCAAGATCGAAAGCTCCAAGTCGATTCGCAACGCCATCGACGCCATGATCAAAAACGACACCGGCTGCGTCGTCGTCATGAGCGGGCAGGATCTAAAGGGCATCTTCACCGAGCGCGATCTGCTGAAGCGGGTCGCCGTCGTCGAGCGCGACCCCGACGCGACCCAGCTCCACAGCGTGATGACCACCAACCTCGTGACGCTGCCTACGACCGTGCCCGTCAGTCAAGTCTTGACCGAAATGCGCAACCGCCGCTTCCGCCATATGGTGATCGTCGATCAGGGAAAGCTCGCGGGCATGGTCTCGATGCGCGACGTGCTCAAATACGCCAAGGCGCTCGACGTCGACGAAAGCGTCCGGAGCACCTGGAAAGAGATCGAGGAGTTCTGGGAATCCGACGAGCACTACACGCCAGGGTAGACGAGCGCGCGTTTTCTTGTTTTTCAGGTCATTTCCTGATAAGTTAATTATCTTAAGGAGACAGGTAAGTCTGCGGATAAATTATGGAAACAGCCACAATCAACGATCTTAGTATATCCATAGCGACGGAGAACGGCACGGGAAGCGCATCCGCCAACAACATTCTGTTCAAGGCGATCTTCAAGATGGGCATCCCGTGCTCGTCGAAGAATATGTTTCCGTCGAACATCCAGGGACTGCCGACGTGGTATCAGATCCGCGCCTCGGCCGACGGATACATGGCGCGCAAAGACGTGATCGACGTCATCGTCATGTTCAACGAGGTCACGGCCGCCAAGGACATCCATCGGGTCAGAGACGGCGGCATCATCATTTACGACGATTCCACTCCGCTCTCGCCGACGCTCAAGCGCGACGGCGTCCAATTTTTCGGTGTGCCGGCGAACAAGCTGATCCAAAAGATCGTTCCCGCCTCGCCCCTTCGCACCAAACAGCGCAACATGATCTACGTCGGCGTGCTGGCGGCGCTGTTCGGCATCGACTTGGAGACGATCAAGGCGGTCCTCGAGGACACCTTCGGCAAAAAGCCCGCCGTCATCGAATCGAACCTGGTCTGCATCGAGGCGGGCTTCAAGCACGTCAAGGAAAAAGGCTACACGCAAAACATCGCCCGGCTCGAGCCGATCCCCAACGGCAACAAAGGGAAGATCATCACCGACGGCAACACCGCTTGCGCGTTGGGCGCGATTTACGGCGGCGCCTCGGTGATCGCGTGGTATCCGATCACCCCCTCGAGCTCGCTCGCCGAGGCGATCGAGCATTACATGCCGCGTTTGAGGAAGAGCAACGGCAGCTCGCCGTATGCGATCGTCCAGGCGGAAGACGAGATCGCGGCGGTCAGCATGATCGTCGGCGCGGGCTGGGCCGGAGCGCGCGCGATGACCTCGACCTCGGGGCCGGGCCTCTCGCTCATGAACGAGGCGATCGGCCTCGCCTATTTCGCCGAGATTCCCTGCGTTTTCTACATCATCCAGCGCGGCGGACCGTCGACCGGCCTCCCGACCCGCACCCAGCAAGCCGACATCCAGCTCATGTACTACGCCTCGCACGGCGACACCAAGCACATCATCCTCATTCCGCACGATATGAAATCCTCCTTCGATCTATCGCGCCGGAGCTTCGACTTCGCCGAGCGCTTCCAGACCCCGGTCTTCGTGATGATGGACCTCGACATGGGCATGAACTATTGGTCGTCGGACCCGCTGGAGCTGGCCAAAGAGCCGTTCGATCGCGGCAAGGTGCTGACGGCGGCCGATCTCGAGCAATGGGAAAAGCAAGGGAAGAAATTCCGCCGCTACTTCGATCAGGACGGCGACGGCATCCCGTACCGGACGATTCCCGGCAACCCGAACCGCAAGGCGTCCTATTTCACGCGCGGCTCAGGCCACGACGGCGACGCGAAATATTCCGAGGACGAGAAAGATTACAAATACATCCTCGATCGGCTGAGAAAGAAATTCGAGACCGCGCGCAAATACGTGCCGAAGCCGATCGTCGAGATGAACGACGGCGTCAAGAGCGGCGTCATCTGCTTCGGCTCGAGCTACGAGCCGGTGCGCGAGGCGCGCGACCGCCTGAAGGCGTCGGGCCTAAAGACCAATCACCTCCTCTTAAGGGCGCTGCCCTTGACCGAGGAAACCAGGAAATTCGTCGCGGCGCACGACGTGATCTATCTCGTCGAGCAGAACCGCGACGCGCAGATGGCCTCGATCTTCAAAGACGAATGGCCGGACCTCGCGACGAAAATCGTGAGCATACTCATTTACGACGGACTGCCCGTCACGACCCTCGAGGTCGTGCGCCAGATCCGGCGTCACCACGACGGCGACATTCAAGAGGAACCCAAATGGCAGCAGAACAAGTTAATCGCGTCAATCTAACGGAAAAAGACTACGAGGGCGCCCCATCGACGATGTGCCGCGGCTGCGGCCACGACGCGATCTCGGCGTCGGTGATGCGCGCCTTCTACGACAGCAGCATCGACCCGCGCAAGGTCGTCAAGCTTTCCGGCATCGGCTGCTCGTCCAAGACGCCGGCCTATTTTTTAAGCCAGTCGTTCGGGTTCAACGCCGTGCACGGCCGCATGTCGGCGGTCGCAACCGGCGCCAACCTCGCGAATCGCACGCTGATCCCGATCGGCGTCTCCGGCGACGGCGACACCGCGGCGATCGGCCTCGGGAACTTCTGCCACATGATGCGGCGGAACGTAAACCTCACCTACATCGTCGAGAACAACGGCGTCTACGGCCTCACCAAGGGACAGTTCTCGGCGACCGCCGACAAGGGCAGCGTAATGAAAGGCGGCAAGGTGAACGAGATGCCGGCGCTCGACATCGCCGAGCTGGCGATCGTCCTCGGCGCGACCTATGTGGCGCGGAGCTTCTCCGGCGATCGTAAGCAATTGGCGCCGCTCATCGAAGGCGCGCTCGCCCACAAGGGCAGCGCGATCCTGGACGTGATCAGCCCCTGCGTCACGTTCAACAACCACGAGGGCTCGACCAAAAGCTTGAAATACGTCAAAGGACATCTCGACCCGATCCACGACGTGGACTTCATCCCGTCCTACCAAAACATCGAGGTCGATTACAAAGAAGGCACCGACCACATGGTCACGATGCACGACGGCTCGCGCATCGTGCTGCACAAGCTCCACGAGGACTACGATCCGACGAATCGCATCCAGGCGATGCAGATGATCCACGCCTCGGTCGCCGAGGGAAAATTCCTGACCGGCCTGATTTATTACGACCCGCACCGGCAGGACTTCGCGACCGAGCTCAATTTGGGCGACACGCCGCTGGCGGATTTGGGCCAGGACGTGCTTCAGCCGTCGCAGGCTGCGCTGGACAAGATCAACGCGGACTTCATGAAATAAAAAAGGCGCGGGCCGCGATCTCGGCAGCCGGCGCCTTTTTGAATCCGACCGATCGGCCGGATCGACCCGATCGGTCTTATTAAATTCCCGCCGCCTTTTTCTGTCCCAGACCTTCCCAGGTTTTGATAATCTCTTCCGAATTCGCCACCAGGCCGAAATGCCGGCGGATGTTGTCGAGCGTCCCTTCGTGCGATTTCTGATCGTACGCGGCGGCGCAATCGCCGACCATCGTAACATAATAGTCGAACATGTAGGCGTCGCGCGCGGTCGTCTCGACGCAGACGTTGGTCGCGATGCCGGTGACGAGCACGCTCTCGATGCCCTTGGCCCTGAGCACGGTGTTCATGTCGGTGTTGATGAAGGCGCTGTAGCGGTGCTTGACGACGATGCGCTCGCTCGCGAGCGGCTTGATGCCGTCGTAAAACTCCGCGCCCCAGGTGCCTTCGCGGCAGGAGTTGAGTTTTTTCTTCTGCGACTCGCGGTAGATCCAGCTCGGCGTATCGGTCCACTCGCCGTGGAAGGTCTGAACGTAGATGATCGTGAGCCCGACGCGGCGTCCCTCGTCGATCAGCCGCACGAGCCGCGGCACCATCGCGATCGACTCGCTTACGTCTTCGCCGCGCTCGGCTGCGGCGCCTTTGGGGCTCGCGAAGTCGTTCTGCACGTCGACGACGATGAGCGCCGCCCAGCGCGGATCCCAACGCTCCTGAGGGGTTTTTAAGACCATCATTTTCTTCCTCCTTGGCTGTCAGCCGATCGACTGTCCGGTTAATATCAGTGGTCGTGCTTTTTCTGCAATCCCCCATGCCCCATCGCGACGATGTCGGCGCGCGAAATTTTCTCTCCGGCGAGGAGCCGCGGCAAGAGCACGTCGAAAGCGGTGAACGAATCGTGCATGACGCAGCCCGATAGGCCGAGCACCGGCGTCTCGCCCAGGTAGGCCATCAAAAACATCGACCCGGGCAGCACCGGAAAGCCGTGCGAGACGACGTCGGCGCCGCTCTGGCGAATCCCCTCGGGAGTCTGGTCGTCGGGATCGACCGACATGCCGCCGCTCACGAGGATCAAATCGGCGCCGGCCTGCTTCGCGTCCTTGATGTGGCCCGCGATCACCGCCGGATCGTCGGGCGCGAATTTGATGTCCTCGACCTCCGTCCCCATGTTCGCGAGCTTCTGCTTGACGACCGGGCCGAAGCCGTCTTTGATCCGGCCGGTGTAAACCTCGCTGCCGGTGACGATCAGACGCACGCGCCGCGATGGGATCGGCGCGATCGTGACGATCGGCTTGTCCTTGCAGATTGCCTCAGCTTTTTTAACGAGCTCTTCCTTGACGAAGACGGGGATCGTGCGCGTGCCGCCGAGCACTTCGCCTTTTCTGACGTAGCGGTCGCCGGACAGCGTGGCGAGCATCAGATCGCCGAGCGCGTTGAAATCGTAGAGACGGTCGACGTCGATTTTCAACACTCCGTCGTTCTCGGCGATGAGATTGACCCGTCCCTCGACCGGCTCGGTCAAGCGGATGTTCGGCCCCGCCGCCGCGCGCGCAAGCCGTCTCGCGGCGTCCTCTTCGTGAAGCTCGCCGGGCTCCAGCTCCATCACGTAGATGTGCGCCTTGCCGACGTCGAGGAGCTTCGAGACGTCTTCGGGGCGGATCACGTGGCCGCGGCGGAATGCCGGACCTTTGTGCTTTCCCGGCACGATCTCGGTGATATCGTGCGCGAGCGGCAGGCCGACGGCTTCTTCGACGGGTATGGCTTTCAGCATTGGGCGCCCGGAAATTTCATATCGCTCTTTACCTCAATTTTCCACCCGCCTTTGGGGGTGAGTCATAATCTCTTTCGCTTCGCGCGCGGCTGTTGTATGCCAATGACGGACGCAAGAGAACCGCATGAAATACGCCGGAGCAGTTTGGGCTCTCCTCGTCGTACTCGTCGTCGCCGACGCCGTGCTTTTTTTGAAGCTCCACAGCCTTACAGCCGAAAACGTCGCGCTGAAAGAATCGGCGCCCGGCCTCGGCGAATACATGACGACGATCCAGCTCCACGCCGGCAAGCTCTGGTTCGCCGCCAAGGCGTCGAACTGGGAGCTCGCGGCCTATGAAGTCGGCGAGATGAAAGAGACGATGGAGGCGGCGAAAGCCCTCGGCGTTGAAAAAAACGGCGTCAAGATCGCTTCCGTCCTGGACTCCGTGCTCCAGACCCAAGTCGCCGCGCTCGAAGGCGCGATCAAGGCCCGGCGCGGCGCGGAGTTTCAGAAATCCTACGACGCGGCGCTCGCCGCCTGCAACGGCTGCCACGCCGAGTCCGGCTATTCATTCATCCGCATCGTCCGGCCGACAACTCCGCCGGTCCCCAACCAACGCTGGGAGCCCACGGCTAAGCCGAAGCCGTGAGCGCCGTGCCCGAACCCGAAACCAAGCCGGCGGCGCGCGAATCGCTCGGGGGGCTCGCGCGCCTGTTCCTCAAGCTCGGCACGATCGCCTTCGGCGGCCCCGCGGCGCACATCGCGATGATGGAAGAGGAGGTCGTGCGCCGCCGCCGCTGGCTCGACCACGCGCGCTTCGTCGACCTTCTCGGCGCGACCAATCTGATCCCCGGACCGAACTCGACGGAAATGGCGATCCACATCGGCCTTTTGCGCGCCGGGTGGAGAGGGCTCATCGTCGCCGGCGCCTGCTTCATCCTGCCGGCGATGCTGATCGTCTGGGGACTCGCCGCGCTCTACGTCAAATACGGCTCGCTGCCCCAGGCGACGTGGCTCCTCTACGGCGTCAAGCCCGTAATCATCGCGATCATCGCGCAGGCGCTCTGGGGTTTGGGGAAAGCCGCGATCAAGGACGCGATCACCGCCGCCGCCGGCGCGGCGGTGATCGTATGCTTCTTTCTCGGCGTAAACGAGATCCTGCTGCTTTTCGCCGCCGGTTTGGGCGCGATGATCGGGAAAAATCTCCGCGGCTCGAAAGCGCCGCGCGCCGCGGTATGGATCGTGACCGGCCTGCCGCTATTTACGGCCTCCGGAACGGCGGCGGCAGAGCCCGCGACGCCCACCGCGCTCACGCTTTTTTTCCTGAAGATCGGCTCGGTCCTCTTCGGCAGCGGTTATGTTTTGCTCGCGTTTCTCCGCGCCGATCTCGTCGAGCGCTGGCACTGGCTCACCGACCGGCAGCTCCTCGACGCGATCGCGATCGGCCAGTTCACCCCCGGCCCCGTGTTCACCACCGCCACATTCATCGGCTACGTAATCGCCGGCTCGCCGGGCGCGCTGCTCGCGACGCTCGGCATCTTCGTGCCGGCGTTTTTCTTCGTCGCGATCAGCAGCCCGTGGATCCCCAAGCTCCGCCGCTCTCCTTGGGCGGGCGGCTTTCTGGACGGCGTGAATGCGGCGTCATTGGGGTTGATGGCGGTCGTGACGTGGCAGCTCGGCCGAGCGGCATTGATCGACGGCTTTACGATCGCTCTCGCGCTCGTCTCCGCCGTGCTGGTCTTTCGCTTCAAAATCAACTCGGCCTGGTGGGTCCTGGCCGGCGCGCTGCTGGGCCTGGCCCGGCAGCTAGTGAGTTAGCTCCGCGTCGCGCTCCCCATCGAATTCATCCGTCCGCCGTCGACCGGCAGTATGACGTTGGTGATGTAGGAGGATTTCTCCGAGGTGAGAAAGACCGCGGCCTCCGCCACTTCTTCGGGTTGGCCGATGCGCTTCAGCGGGATCGTGTCGTATTCCGTCTTCCGATTTCCCATGTCTTTCCGCCCGAGCGGCGTGCCGATGATACCCGCGATGATGCCGTTGACGCGAATATTGTGCGGCGCGAGATCGACGGCGGCCTGGCGCGTGAGCGCGTTGATCGCGCCTTTGGAAATCGAATAGACGGCGGTTCCCGGGCTGCCGCGCTCGCCGGAAGCGGCGGAGACGTTGACGATCGCGCCGCCGCCGCTTGCCTGCATCATCTTCGCGGCGCGCTGGATGCAGAGAAAATAGGCGGTCAGGTTGATCGCCATGATCTCGCTCCATTCCTCGAAGGTCACTTCCAGGATGCCGTTCTTCGTCGAGTGGGCGACGGTATTGACGAGAATATCGAGCCGCCTGTGCTTCGCTTCGACATGGGAGAAAAGTTTACCGATCTCCTCGGGCCGCGAGAGATCGGCCGCGAACGAGTCCCCGGCGATCTCCGCGGCGATCTTCCCCGCCTCGCCGCCGTGGCGCGAGTGGACGATCACTTTGGCGCCTTCGCGGGCGAAGGCGCGGGCGATCGCGAGACCGATGTTGTTGGTCGATCCGGTGACGAGCGCGATTTTATTTTCGAGCAGCATGCTTTCCTCCAAAAGAAGAAAAGCTAGCGCAGGCTTGCGGCGGCGTCAACGATGAGCCGGCTTGTCATCGGCGCGCCGACTTGTAAACTGTGAATACGAAATTGGGATGGAGGAAGACGCATGAGGAATATAACGGCAGGGTTGTTGTTCTCGGGAGCTATGGTGATCGCCGCATGCGCGAGCGACAGCGTGCTGCTGGTGAATCCACGCACCGGCGCATCGGTCAAGTGCGCCGCGTCCGGCTCGGGGCTGATGGCGCCGGCGGCGACCGGCATGGTCGACGATTGTATCAGGCGCTATCCCGATTATGTGCCGGTGGACAGGCTCACGCCGGCCGAGCGCGCCGATCTCGAGCGCCGCGGCGCGCTGCCGTACTGACGGCTGAAAGCCGTCAGCCGCCGAGCGTGATCATCTCGATTTTTTTGCGCGTCTTGGGATCGTAGGCCGAGGAGCGCATCGCCTCGAGCCGCTCGGCGGAATACCGGTCGCCGCGCTGCCCCCAAACGCCGGCGATGAACGAGAAGATCTCCTCGTCGGAGGCGCCGCTCCTGAGACGCGTCTTTAAGTCGTGGCCGACGGAAGAAAACAGACAGGTCACGAGCTTGCCGTCGGCCGTCAGGCGCGCGCGGTTGCACGTCGAGCAGAACGGCTCGGTGACCGAAGCGACGATGCCCACCTGTCCGCCGCCGTCGGCGAATTCATAGTCGACCGCCGGCGCGGTGCCGTTGCTGCGGCCGATCTCCCGCAGCGGAAAGCGCGCGTGAATTTTTTCCACGATCTCTTTTTTCGGCACGAGCTTCTTGGACGTCCATTCGTTGGCGTTGCCCACGTCCATGTACTCGATAAAGCGCATCGTGAAGCGGTGCTCGCGGGCGAACGCGACCAGATCGAGGATGTCGTCTTCGTTGACGCCGCGCTCGACCACGGCGTTGATCTTGATCGGCTCGAGGCCCTGGCGCTGCGCGGCGAAAAGCCCTTCCAGCACCTTGTCGAGATCGCCGCGTTTGGTCATGCGCCGGAACTTTTCGCGATCGAGCGTATCGATGCTGACGTTGATGCGTTTGAGGCCGGCCGACTTGAGGGCCGCCGCCTTTTCCGCGAGCAGCGAGCCGTTGGTCGTGAGGCAGAGCTCCTTGACGTCCCCGATCGAGGCGAGCTCGGCGACGAGCTTTTCGATGTTGTTCCGGACCAGCGGCTCTCCGCCGGTAAGCCTCAGCTTTTCCACCCCCGCGCGGACAAAAAGCCGCGCGAGCCGCGCGATCTCTTCGAAGGAGAGGATCTCGCGCTTGTCGATCCACTCGTACTCGTCGAGCGGCATGCAATACGTGCAACGAAAATTGCACCGGTCGGTTACGGAGATTCGCAAATCCCGCAACGGCCGCTGGTAAACATCGCTCAGCATCATCTTTCAGTATGCATGAAAAGTGCCTGCGGCCGCAAGGGCGCTATCTTTGACCGTTCGTATCCATCTGCTATGGTATTTTCCGCTTATGAGCCTGCGCGTCCAGCAAATTCTCGTCTTCGTCGGCACCGTCGTCCTGATTTTCGGTCTTTTCGCGACGGGCATTCTGCTCGTCGCCAAGCGGCTGACGACCGAAGCGACGCTGCAGACCGCGCTCCTGCTCGCGCGCCAGGTCGAGATCGCGCTGGCGCAGAGCCTCCAGCAGCCGCAGCCGTCGCAGGCGCCTCCGCAGTCGACGGCGCCGCGCGAGACGCCGCGCTCCTCATCTTTTTGGGACTTTCTCGGCCGGCTCTATCCCGGGAATGCTCCACAGCCGGAAAATCCGCCGGCGGCTAAGACGCCGCCCGCGCCGCCGTCGCGGCGCACGCAGGTCCAGGGCTTGATCCAAGCCTATATCGATCGCAACACAAGCATTCAGGCGATGTGGGTGCTCAATCCGGAGGGCAAAATTCTCTATTCGTCGCGGAGCCAAGAGCAGGGGCGGACGATGAACGATCCGGGACTCAAGACCAATCTCGCCCAAGGCATCACGACGATCGAGGCGCACCAGGAGGGGGGCCAAAATTATTACGATGTTCTGGTGCCGCTGCAGATGCCTCAGGGCGTGCGCGGCCCCGGCGGCCTGCGCCTGTGGATCGATCCGACGGATTGGACCGGGCTCATTTCCGGCATGTGGCGGCAGTTTACGCTCCTGTTTCTGCTCGGCGCCGATGTCGCGCTGCTCGCGGCGTTTTTAACCACGGCGCTCTACACGCGGCGTTTTCGCTTGATCAACCAGACGCTTCGCGAAGCCGCCGCCGGCACCTACCACGCGCGCCCATCCTATATCAGTCAGGATGAGATCGGCACGAGCCTCGACCTGATCGATCGCTTGGTGATGAAGCAGCGCGGCAGCAACGGGCTTACCGCCCCGGTGCAGCGGGTCTCCATGGCGGCGCGCACGCTCGTCCACGAGGTGAGAACGCCGCTGAACGCGATGACCGTCCATTTGGAGCTGCTGCGCCAGAGCGGTGAAACGCTCGATGCCGAGGCGCACCAGGAGCTTGATACGATCGAGACGAGCGCGCGTCAGGTGGAGAAGCTCCTTCGCGACTTCGCCGATTACAGCATGCCGGTCACCTTGGAGCGCGAGACGGTCGATCTCGCGCATGTCCTGGAAGCGAGCCTCGAGGCTGTTATGGCGCAATGCACGGCGCAGAGAATCGCCATCAAGACCGATCTTCCGCCTGGGCCGTGGCTCATGAACGGCGATCCGCACCGCCTGCGGCAAGCCTTCGACAACCTGCTGCGCAATGCCGTCGAAGCGCAGCCCCACGGCGGGACCATCGAAGTCGCCGGGGAGCGCAACGGTGACCAAGTGATTTTGCGCTTCGCCGACAACGGCCCCGGCATTCCTCCCGACCGGCTGGCGACGATATTCGACTTCGGCGACAGCACCAAACCAGGCGGCAGCGGCATCGGCCTCTGCCTCAGCCAGCTGATCGTCGAAGCGCACGGCGGCGTGCTGGAATACGACGACCATTCCGCGGTCGGCGCGACTTTCCGCCTGAGCGTGCCGCTTAACGGAGGTGTGCAGTGACGCGACCGCGTTCGACAGTCATGGTCGTGGACGACGATACGGCGAGCCGCAACGGCCTCGCCTCTCTGCTCGAACGCTGGGGTTACAAGAGCCAGACAGCCGGCGATGCGCAGGCCGCGCTGAAGGCGTGTGAACAGTCGCCTCCGGACGCGATGGTCCTCGATCTCATCATGCCCGGCATGACCGGCATCGAGCTGGTGCAGGCCTTGGGCGAGCGCGTGCAGCAGATGGCGGTGATCTTTTTGACGGGCCAGGCGACCATCGACAGCGCCGTGCAGGCGATTAAATTGGGCGCCTACGATTATCTCGCCAAGCCGCTGGAAGCGAACCGGCTGCGGGCGGCGCTCGAAAAGGGGCTGCGCCAGGTCGAGCTCGCGCGCGAAGCCAACGCGCTCCGCCAGCGGCTGGAATCGCCGCTCGGTTCCTACGGCAGCTTGATCGGCAAATCGCCGCCGATGCGGCAGCTCTATCAAAACATCAGCCGCGTCGCGGCGACCGACGCTCCAGTCTTGGTGAGCGGCGAGAGCGGCACGGGGAAGGAGCTCGTTGCGCGGACGCTGCATGATCTTTCGCCTCGCCGCGACGGCCCTTTTTTGGCTCTCAATTGCGCGGCGATTCCGCCGACGCTCATGGAAAGCGAGATCCTCGGACACGAGAAAGGCGCGTTTACGGGCGCGATGGAGCGGCGTCTCGGCTGCTTCGAGCAGGCCGATGGCGGGACGCTGTTCCTGGACGAGATCACCGAGATGGTTCCCGAGGTCCAGGCGAAGTTCCTGCGCGTGCTGGAAGAGAGACAGGTGCGGCGGATCGGCGCCGCCAATTCGATCCCCGTCTCGGTGCGCGTCGTCACCGCGACCAACCGCCAGCCGGCCCAGGCCGTGAAAGACGAGCGATTACGCTCGGATCTATTTTACCGGCTGAGCGTCTTTCATCTGGAGCTGCCGCCGCTGCGTGAGCGCGGCGACGATATCACGCTGCTCGCGCGCTTTTTCCTCGAGCAATTCGCTGAGAAATACGGCCGCCCCGTGCTTCCCTGGGCGCCCGATTTCGCGAGCGCGCTCAAGGAACATGGCTGGCCAGGAAACGTACGAGAGCTTCGTAACGCGCTGGAGCGCCTCGCGGTGCTCGCCCCGGGGCCGACGTTGGCCGCAGCAGACGTCAAGCAATTTTGCCTCAGCACGCTGCTCGTGGAGCCGAGCGATACCGAACCGGTATCGCTCGCCGAGGCTGAGCGTCAGGCGATCGAGCGGGCCCTGGCCGCCACCGCCGGCAATAAGACGCAGGCCGCGAGAATCCTTGGCATTACGCCTAAAACGTTGAACGCAAAGCTCGCCCTTTACGGCCCGGACAGCGCCAAGTAATTTTTCCCCTCGGTCCCACCTTTTTACTCGTATCAGGTCGCCCCCTTAGTCGATAAGCTTCCGGTTCACTGCGCTTTTTCCTGGCACGGCCGTTGCTGTCCAAATGGTTAGACACCCTGGGCACGCCATGAAAGCCGCTATCGCCATCATTATTTGCGTTGTAATTCTGCTGCTCGCCACGGCCGTGCACAGAACCATAGCCGACCACGAAAGCCGCGATGCCGACGTGATTCGCGACGCGGATAGCGCCGCAACGGATCTCGATCCAAATCAGAAAACCAACAGGGGCAGCGAATGGTCCGCCGATCCCTTTCGTGGATGGATCCGCCTCAATGACCGCGATCGCAAGGAAAGCGAGGCTTCACAAAGGAATCCCAAAAACAACAACAGAACTCTTTGGGAGTATTAAAATGGAATATATGCAACGCAGAAAAGGCATTCAAACGCCTCTAGGCGATCTTCTCGCGGCGCTCACCGAGGAAGCCTTCATCGTCGCCGAAGACGAAAACGAAGTGAATGCCCTGGTCGCCGATATGCTGAGCGACCTGTTGAGCCATTCCGGCACGTGGCATTAAAACCGCGCCGGTTTTTGAGGAGGCCATAAAAATGAATCAATTCATTCGAGCTTTTGCTGCATTTACGTTTGCGGCGCTCCTCGGCGCAGGCTGCGCGAGCGGGCCTTTGACCCCGCGGGAACAAGGCGCCGTGATCGGCGGCGTCGGAGGAGCAGCCGCAGGAGGAATCGTCGGCAGCGCTGTGGGCCATCCGGCGGCCGGAGCGCTGATCGGCGGCGGTCTCGGTCTGGGTGCGGGCGCGCTGGTCGGTGACCAGATGCAGGAGCAGGACCGGCGCAATTATGAACGCGACGAAGAAATCCGCCGCCAGCAATACGAGATCGACCGCGACCGCATGCGGCGCGATCAGGACGATTATTACAGGAGGGAGTATTAATGCTCCCGCATGAGGAGGGCTATGCCATGCTGTATCGCGACCGGGTGCTCTGGGCGGTGGCCGGCGTAATCGTCTTGTTTTTTCTCTTCCTCGTCTCCGGCGGTCTTTACACAATCACCCCGCCGAACGGAGCCGTGGACGCCGCTTATGTGATGAATCGATTGACCGGCAAGGTTTGGCTCGTGAAGACCTATACGAAACAGGTCGGGCAGGTGCGTGTCCTCGCTGCGCGGCAAGCCGAGGTCGAAAAAACCAAGGACATCGCGGATGAGTCCGACAATACCTCGGTCGCCATGACGGACCGCGGCGATCGATTCGACGGGCTCAACCGGAACGAACAGCCGCGCGCCCTGCGACGCAGATAAACGGAAGGAGCGGGAAACCGCCTCGCGGTTGAAAAAGTTATACGCGGTAAAGGCCCGTCGTTCTCGCGAACGGCGGGCTCCACCGCTTTTTCGCTTCGAACAAAACAATTCCGGAGGAAGGAATGAGAAAGATCTTCGCCGCTTTCGGTTTATCGTCGTTAATCGCCGTATGGCTCGGCGCGGCTCCGGCATTCGCCGGCGCGCCCACGGACCAAACCAAGCAGACGGTCGACAAGGTTTTCGCGATCATCAGCGATCCGAACCTCAAGTCTCCCTCTAAGCAGCAGGAACGCCGCGCGCAGCTGCGGCAGATCATCTATCCGCGGTTTGATTTTTCCGAGATGGCCAAGCGCTCTCTCGGGCCGCATTGGGGCAAACAGTCGCCGCAGGAACAGCAGGAGTTCGTCCGGGTCTTTACCGACCTGCTCGAGGCTTCCTACGTCGATCAGATCGAATCGGCGAACGGCGACAAGATCGTCTACGGCCGCGAACAGATCGACGGCGACAACGCCGAGGTGTTCACGAAGGTGCTGACCAATAAAGGCGAGGAAGTGCCGATCACCTATAAGCTCCACCGGGTCGGCAGCGACTGGAAGGTTTACGACGTCGTGGTCGAGGAAATCAGTCTGGTGAACAACTACCGCTCGCAATTCAACCGGATCCTGGCCAACGCTTCGTTCGACGACCTGCTGCGCAGGCTGCAAGAGAAAAATCCCGGCTCCAAGGCTTCGAGGAGAGGATGATTCTCGGAAAGACACCGATGAGCGGTCTGATCATGAGCTCGGTTTTAGCTCTGATGCTGGGCGCCGGCGCGGTCGCACCGACGCTGCCGAGCGCGCGGGCTGAAGAAAAAGCCGCCGCGAGAAATTTGAGCGACAAGGAGCTGCGCAGCTTCGCCAAGGCCTACGTCGATTATCACAAGATCAGAAGCGATTACGAATCGCGCATTCAAAGAACCCAGGACGTAAAGGAACGTGAAAGGCTCCAGCGCGAGGGCGACGGCAAGGTCAATCAGGCTTTGCAGAAGCAGGGGCTGACGCCCGACTCCTACAGCAAAATTTTCGCTACGGTGAATAATAACGAGCAGCTGCGCAAGAAAACGTTGAAATACGTCGAGGAGGAGCGTAAGAAATCTTAGGCGCGGCCGCGGCCCGGATGACATGAAGGGAGTGGCAGCCATGAAAAAAATCGTTATGCTGTTTTCGATCTTGGCGTTCTTCCCCGCGTTGGTCTTCGCGGAAGCCGAGATGAGAGGAACGGTCGTCAAAGTCGACCGGGAGCAAAAACAGCTGGTGCTGAAAACCGACAAGGGCGAAGAAACGCTCCTGCTCGTCAGCAGCAGCAAAGGCGTCGCCCACGCCAAAGAAGGGGCTAAGGTCGCCGTGAAATACAGCGAAAAAGACGGCCAGCCCAAGGTCGTCGAGGTGTTTCCACAGGAGATAAGCGCGGCGCAGATTCTTCCCCACTGAAGCCAGACCGTCCGGCTTCAGCGCCACTCCGCGCCTTTCGGTGCTTTCGAGCGGTCGATTCGCGATTGGACTAGCCTCCATGAGAGAAACGAATTCGGCGACGCGCAAGATTGTCGTCGTTTCCAACCGCCTTCCGTTCACCATTGAGCGAAAGAATGGCGCCATTGAATTCACGCCGAGCTCCGGCGGCGTCGCCACCGGCCTGAAATGCCTGCTCGACGGCATGCCGGGGGTCCTCACGCCGCGGCCCGAGTATATTTGGGTCGGATGGCCGGGCGCGGCCGTCGCCGCCGAGGAAAAAGAGGCCGTCCAGGCGCGCGCCCGCGCTGAATTCCGCTCGCACGCCGTCTTTCTCTCCGAGCAGGATTTCGAAAAATTCTACGAGGGATTCTGCAATAAAACGATCTGGCCGCTGTTCCACTATTTTCCTCAGAACGCGAGCTACGACGAGAACTACTGGCTCCAGTACCGGCGCGTCAATGAAGTCTTCGCCGAGTCTTTGTCCGAGGTCGTCGGGGCCGAGGACATCGTTTGGGTGCACGATTATCATCTGATGCTGCTGCCGCAGTTGCTGCGGGAAAAATGGCCCAAGCTTCGCATCGGCTTTTTCCTCCACATTCCGTTTCCGCAGTTCGAAATTTACCGCCTGTTTCCCGATCGCTGGCGGCGCGCGATTCTCGAAGGACTTCTCGGCGCCGACGTCGTCGGATTTCATACGCACGATTACATGGAATACTTCCTTCGCTGCGTTCAGCGCATCCTCGGCTATAAACATCGCGTCGGCCAGGTTCCGATCGGAAGCCGCACCGTGCGCGTCGGCAGCTTTCCGATGGGCGTCGATTTTAAAAAGTTCAACGCCGCCGCCCGGAGCCCCGAGGGCCGAAAGAAAAAAGAGGAGCTCAAAAAATCTTTCGGCGATACGAGAGTGATTCTCTCCGTCGACCGGCAGGACTATTCGAAGGGCATTCTGCACCGGCTCCAGGGCTTCGAAGCGATGCTCGAGCGGGCCCCCGAATGGCACGGGCGGGTCACTCTGCTCATGATCGTGGTGCCGTCGCGCATCGGGATACAGGATTACGAGGGCATGAAGCAGCGCATCGAGGAGCTGGTCGGGAAGATCAACGGCCGCTTCGGCGCGATCAGCTGGGTGCCGATCATTTATCACTATCGTTCGGTGCCGTTCGAGACTCTCGTGGCCGTCTACGCGATGAGCGATATCGCGCTCGTAACGCCGCTTCGCGACGGAATGAATCTCGTCGCGAAGGAGTATATCGCCTCCCGCGACGATCGCACCGGCGTTCTCATCTTGAGCGAAATGGCGGGCGCGGCCAAAGAGCTGGCGGAAGCGATCATCGTCAACCCCAATCACCGCGACGAGATCGCCGAGGCCTTGAAGACGGCGCTCGAAATGCCGGCCAAAGAGCAGATTCGCCGCAACCGCTTGATGCAGAACCGGCTCCGCCGAGCCGATGTGGCGCATTGGGCGTTGGACTTCCTGCGCGAGCTCGCCGCCCCCGATGCGAGCGAAACGGCCGCCTCCCGGCCGCTCACCGCAGCGGCGCGCGCGACGCTCGTCCGGCACTATGAGCGCAGCGCGCGTCGTCTGCTGCTGTTGGATTACGACGGCACGCTGACGCCGTTCGCGAGCTATCCGCATCTTGCGCGCCCCAACGAACCGATGCTCGACTTGCTCCGCAAGCTCGCCGCCGATCCGCGCAACGAGATCGTCCTGTTGAGCGGCCGCGACAAGGCGACCGTGGATGAATGGTTCGGCTCGCTCGCCATCGGCGTGGTGGCGGAACACGGCGCCTGGCTGAAGGAGCCCGGCAAAGCTTGGGAGCTGGTCAAGCCGCTCGGCGCCCCTTGGAAATCCAAGCTGCTCCCGATTCTCAAGACCTACGCCGACCGCGTTCCCGGGTCTTTCGTCGAGGAAAAGGAGTTTTGCGTCGTGTGGCACTACCGCAACGCGGATCCTCAGCGCGGCGTCATGGCGGCGCGGGAATTGTCCGATGACCTCTTGGCGTTTACCGCCAACATCGGAGTTCAGGTGGTGCAGGCGAACAAGTCCGTGGAAGTCAGAAACGCCGGCGTCCATAAGGGGATCGCCGCAGAGCGCTGGGTTTTAAAAGGCGGCTACGACTTCGTGCTGGCGATTGGGGACGATCGCACCGATGAAGACACTTTCGGCATTCTACCGCTGCGGGCTTACGCTATTCGCGTCGGGACGAGCCCGACGCGGGCGCGCCATTTTTTGCGGACCCCCGAGGACGTTACCGAGCTTATCGGACGGCTGGTCAAGCGGGGCGAAGGGGGCGGCCTCGCGGTCGAGATTCCACGCTCCCCGACCTACCACTAATCAAGCACGTAATTATTCCTTGCCCGGGGTCTTTTTGACGCGCTTGACACCGACGTCAGGCGTCGTAAGTTATTGAATCTAAAAGTTGTTTTGTTTGGCATAGCCGTTGCTGAATCTTGGTGGGTACCGGAACATCGAAGGAGGAGGAAGATGAGAAAAGCTAACCTGACAAGAATGATCCTTGGCTTTTCCCTAGCGCTGGTCATTGTAACATCGCTGGCGGGATGTGTCGTCTACGATCCTTATTACCCCCGCTATTACAGCCGCGGTTATTACGGCTATTACTACGGTTATCCTTATTACGGCTACGACAACCATTATCGCGATCGGTGGGATTAGCCGATTTGCCCTACGGTCGGCTCGTTCTAGGCGCAGCAACTAAACCGGCCGGTCTCGCCCGGCTCGGATGAAAGGCCCTTTTTTATGATGAACAACATGAACGGCGGCAGCATCACCGAGGAGATGCCCTCGCTCTTTCAGCCCGACAGCTTGCTGCCTGTACAGTTTTTCGAGAACTTCCGCCGCAAGGTTCAGACCGAACCGGAAAAAAGACTGCTGCTCGCGGTCCTGGAGGACGCGCTTGCAGCTTATCAAAAGCACTTCTCCTCGCGCGGCGGCCGCGGCATGAAACTCTTTCGCGAGACCGAAGAATGGATTTTCCGCGAAGACAGCAACCGTCCTTTTTGCTTCACGAATATCTGCGAGGTCGTCGGCTTCGATCCCCAGTATATCCGCCAGGGACTCCTCAAATGGCGCGAGATGAAGATCGAAGAGCTCTCGAAGATGACTTTCGATGAGCCGGAGCCGAAGATCAGGCGCCTGCGGGTGCCGCAGCCGCGGCGCATCGAGCGGAGCCGCATGATCGGCCTTCGCGTTTAAGCATTTTTAACCACACGCTTTCCAGGCGATAGGGGATGCGGCATGCCGCGCCCCTATCGCCGTTTCCACATCTCCACTCTCCGGAAGCTTGCCGAAGAACTCGACGCCCGCTATGGTGCGGTCATCGAGACGCGTTCGGGTCTCGGACCTATTCAGAGCCGATGATCAAAAGAATCTTCAACTGGCTCGGCCGGGAGTTTGTCGAGCTATCCGCCGAGGCCGAGCGCGCTAAAGACGCAACCGTTGAGGCGCGCGACCTCTTCGCGCGCTTCGAGCGCGAGCTGGGGACGCTCGGTCTCTCTCTCGATCACACGGTGCGGAGCCGTCTGTGGGGCAGAGACCGCAAGAGCCGCGACGAGGGCAGCGCCGAGCGCGTCAGAATCCTCTCGGGCCGAGCGCGCTCGGCGAGCTCGAGCTTCATCGCGCCGGAGCGCTTCGACTCCGGCGGGCAAGTCGCGCTCGACCTGCTCGCAATGCGCCCGACGGGGACGTGCGAAAAGATCCTCAAGGAATACGATCCGCCGATCGTGCCGCTCCGCTATCTCGTCTACGATTCCATCGTCGTGCTCTCCGGCGTCACCGCCGTCCTTCCGACGCTGGAAGACCAGATGGCGAACATCCTGCCGCGCATCGCCGGCTCGCTCAAGGAGGCCGGCGCCTCCTGGGACCGCGTTGCGAAGCTTTCGTTTTACCTCCACCGGAGCCAGAAAATCGAAAAGCTCCGCGGCGTTTTCCGCAAGGTTGTGAGCGCCGAGATTCCGCAGATGGAATACGCGTTCGTCGACGGCTACTCGGCCGAAGGAAAGCTGATCGAGATCGAAACGACAGCGGTAGTGTAAAGACGCGGCCTATCCCACCGCCCGCCAGATCAGCACAACGCCGATGACGAACAGGATTGCGAGCAGCGCGCGATTGAAGGTCTGCTGGTTGACGCGGTCCTGCGCCTTGAGCCCCAAATAAAATCCCGCGAGCACGAAGAGAGTGACGCCAAGCGAAAGCTCGAGGCGCGCGCGGTCGAAGAGGTCCCAGGTCGAGACGGCGATGAGCTGCGAGAACTTGGTGACGATGAAGATCGTCGCGATCGATTTGATGAACTCGACCTTCGGCAGCCTCAGGCTGTAGAGATAGATCGCCGGCGCCGGACCGGCGGCGTTGGTCATGCCGTTTAAAAACCCGCCGACGATCCCCACCACCGGCGAGAGGATTTTTTCCAGCCGTGCGGAGATGTGAAACTCGACGCGCGCGAGGCTCCACGCGACGAAGGCGAGGATGGTGACGCCGAGCGTGAGATTCAAGATCCACGCCGGCAGCATGACGAGCACCTTCGTGCCGAGAAAGACGCCGAGAATCGTCCAGAGGAGCAGCCACTTGAAGCGGCGGAAGATCGCCCGCGAAAGGCTGCCGCGAAAGATCTGCGTCGCGTCCATGACGATGTTGGGGATGATGAGGATCACGACCGCCGTGCGGATGTCGAGGAGCAGCGCCACCATCGGCGTCGCGATCATCGGAAAACCCATGCCGCTCGTTCCCTTGACGAACGCGGCGAGGAGCAGCGCGGCGGCGACGGCGATCGTGGTCGGGTCGATGGACATCAAATCGCTTTTACGCCGCGAGCAACTTTGCTATAGATCGGGCGTTGATCAACCGCCTCAAAAGATTGCTGGGCCGCACGCCGATCAGGACCTTCATCCTTTATCCGCTCGCGACGATCGCCTTCGAGCTCGCCGCCAACGGCGGCCTCGACTTTCATCCCGTATTTCTGCCGCTGATGCTCTGGGGCTATCTCCAATACCGCTGGTGCGGCAAGTACCGCGTCCAACGCGGCGGCGGCGGCCCGGGGCTCGAGACTCCGCCCGAGCGCATGGTCGTCAGCGGACCGTATTATTACACGCGCAACCCGATGTATCTCGGCCACTTGATCTATCTCACCGGCCTTTCGCTGACGCTCCATTCATTGTTCGCGACGGCGATCACGGTAGCGAGCGCGGTCTGGTTTCACCTGCGCGTCCTGGGAGACGAGAGGAGACTGCTCGAGCGCTGGGGCGAGCCCTACCGGCGCTACATGATCGTCGTCAAGCGCTGGATACCGGGATTGTTTTAAAAAATCCTCGAAGAGATCCTTCACTTCGTTCAGGATGACAGCAGCAGGCGGCCGCTATTGTATCATTCTGAGCGCAGCGAAGAATCTCTCCGGACAATACTGCCGACGAGAAACGACTTCCGAGGTCATTCCCGCGAAAGCGGGAATCCAGTCTTTTAATTCGAAGCACCTAACGTGGACCCTCGCTTTCAGGGGTGACGGATAAAAATTCTCGTTCCGACCAGAAACTAGAAACCTGAAACCAGAAACTACGGTTTTACTCTTTTCCCCTTCGCCTTCTCGCCGGTGATCCAGTAGTCGCCCTTGAGCGCGAGCTCCGCCTCCTCGATGTCCTGCTGCGTCCAATCGCCCAAACTGTAGCCGTGCCACGGCATGCGCGGCTTGAGCTTCGGGAGGCCGAGCTCCTCCCATATCTCCTTCGACCGCTCCATGAATTCCTTGCGCGGGAGCGACACCGGCGTATAGGGCCAGGGCCGCGTCGCGTCGATCAACAGCGCGCTCCCGGGCGTCTGGCGCGAGACGTGCGTCGGCACCCCGGGCGGATAGCACGAGGGATCGAGGCCGGGCGATTTTCCTTTGACGACCATCACGTCCTTATCGGGAATCACATTGAACGAGATCGCCCAGTTGATCATCGCCGGGTCGCGGATGTCGATGTCCTCGTCCACGGCGATGCAGATTTTCGCGTAGCTGCCGCTGAAGCCGGCCGTCGAATTGAGCGCGCGCCAGACGTCGCCCGAGTTGGTCTTCTTCATCTTGACCACGCAGTAGGCCTGGCCGCTGCCGCTCACCTCGTCGTGGATCGCGACGTCGAGCACCGCGGGATTGCCGGCGTCGTGGCGCAATAGTTTATAAATGACTTTCTCCGTGCCCGTGTGCTTGATCTTGCTCGACTCGCTCGGCGGAAACTGGCTCATGAGCGTCGTGTAGATTGCGTCTTTCCTGTGCGTGATGCAGGTCACTTCCAGAAACGGCGCGATGCCGCGGTGGCCCATGTATCCGGGATATTCGCCGAACGGTCCCTCGGGCTCGATCCATTCGGTCGAGATTTTTCCCTCGATCACGATCTCCGCAGTCGCCGGCACCATGAGATCGACGGTTTTGCAGCGGATCAGCGGCACCGGCTCGCCCGCGAGCCCGCCCGCGAGGCGGTATTCGTCGAAATCGTACGGCAGCTTCGCGGTCGCGGCGTAGGCGATCGCGGGAATCACGCCGATGACGATCGCGGCCTGCAGCGGAATGCCTTTGGCCTGGCATTTCTTCCAATGCGTTCCCATGTGCTGGCCGAGGAACAGTCCGCCGGTGCGATCGGGCGCCTTGATCTGTCCGCGGTAGTTGCCGATGTTGTAGATGCCGGTGTCGGGATCTTTCGTTACCCAGTTCGCCGAGGTGAGATAGGGCGCGTTGTCGAATCCCGGCGTCGAGATCGGCACCGGGATCATATCGAGGCCGAAGCCGTTGAGGAGATCCTTGCCCGTGCGCACGACTTCCTGTGCCGGGCCCGATTCCACCGCCATCGGCGCGATCGGATGGAGCTGCGCCTGGTTCCAGCGCTCGAAAATCTCGTCGGGCTCGCACATTAGGCCGACCGCGTAGATCTCCGTCGAGGCGGCGAGCGTGCCGACCGATACCGGCATGGTGAATTTTTTGCCTTTCACGTCGGTGACGTTCTCGAACAAAAACGCCTTGCGCTGCTCCTCGTCGAGCCCGCGGAACTGCCAGCGCACGAGCGGCATCAGCTCGGTATCCTTGTTGATCTCGCGCTTGATGCGCACGAGCTTGCCGCGATCCTCCAAAACTTTTAGGTGCTCGCGCACGTCGCGATAATATTTCCCTTGCGCCATTCGCCCTCCGTAATCTCTGACATCTATCATCCGCCGCCGCCGGGTTGTCAAGTTTGCGCGACGTATCAGTGGCGCCGATTGCTCTTCTTCTCTTCTCTTCCTCTTCCAAGCGCGCGAAATTTCTCGAAGGGCCGAGGCGTCGAGGAAAGCTACATGTTTATTTTCGTTCCAATTGATCAAAGGCCCATCGCCTCGGACCGGAGAGAAGTTCAGCGCGCGCCCTCTCCATTCTATTGACAATTGCCGGACCGCAGGCCTAACTTCATTGAATCTATGGCGAATCTCGGCTTCGTCGGTCTCGGCGTCATGGGGAGCCGCATGGCGAAGCGCCTCCTCGACGCCGGCCACGGCGTCACCGGGTACAACCGCACGAAAGCGAAGGCTAAGTGGCTCCTCGACGCCGGCATGAAGTGGGGCGCGACGCCGCGCGCCGTCGCCGAAGCATCGGAGATCACCCTTTCGATGGTGACGAACACCGAGGCGCTCGAGGCCGTCGCGCGCGGGCCGGAGGGCGTTGTCGCCGGCCTCGGTCCGGGAAAAATCTACATCGACATGAGCACAGTGAGCCCGGCGGCGAGCCGCGCGCTCGCGGCGGAAGTTAAGGCCAAGGGCGCCGACATGCTCGACGCGCCGGTCTCCGGCAGCGTCGCGACATTGGAAGAGGGCAAGCTCTCGATCATGGTCGGCGGCGAGCGCGAGGCGGTCGAGCGCGCCAGGCCGATTTTGCAGGCGATCGGCCCCAAGGTCACGCACGTCGGCCCCAACGGCCTCGCGGTGTCGATGAAGATCGCGACGAACTTGAGCCTCGCGGTCCAGATGCTCGCCTTCAGCGAAGGCGTGCTGCTCGCCGAGAAGAGCGGCATCGCGCGCGAGACCGCCGTGGAGGTGCTGCTCAACAGCGTGATCGCCTCGCCGATGGTAAAATACCGCGGCCCGTTCGTGCTGAAGCAGCCGGACGAGGCCTGGTTCGACGTGAACATGATGCAGAAGGATCTCCTGCTCGCTCTGGAGCTGGGACGTCAGCAAAACGTGCCGCTGCCGACCACCGCCGTGACCAACGAGATGCTCACCGCCGCGCGCGGCCTGGGATTCGCCAAAAAAGATTTCGCCGCGCTCTTCGACGCGCTGGCGGAGATGGCGGGGATGAAGAAATAACTCATGGCTAAAGCACCAAAGATCAAAAAGGCGCCGGCGGCCGTCGCGGCAAAAGTCGACGACGAACTGTTATTGCGCTTTTACCGCCAGATGCTGAAGATCCGGCTGTTCGAGGAGCAGGTGAATCAGCTCTATCTCGGCGCTAAGATGCCCGGTCTCGCGCACCTTTATATCGGGCAGGAGGCGGTCGCGGTCGGTGTCTGCGAGGCGCTCCGCGCCGACGACTACATTACGAGCACGCACCGCGGCCACGGCCACTGCCTCGCCAAGGGCGCGGCGGCCGACAAGATGTTCGCCGAGCTGCTCGGCAAGGTGGACGGCTACTGCCGCGGCAAGGGCGGCTCGATGCACATCGCCGATCAGGAGCGCGGCAATCTCGGCGCGAACGCGATCGTCGGCGGCAGCGCCGGCATCGCCACCGGCGCGGCGATGTCCGCCAAGATGCGCGGCACCGATCAGGTCGCGGTCTGCTTCTTCGGCGAGGGCGCGCTCGGCCAAGGGCTGCTCTACGAGTGTATGAACATGGCCTCGCTCTGGAAACTGCCGGTGATCTATCTCTGCGAGAACAATCTCTACAACGAGTACACGCATTACAGCGAGACGACCGCGGGCACGATCGAAGGGCGCGCGCAGGCGTTCGGCATTCCTTCCGAGACGATCGAAGGCCAGGACGTGGAATTGGTTTACCGCACCGCGACCAAGCTGATCGAGCGCGCCCGCCGCGGCGAGGGGCCGTCGTTCTTCGTCTGCAACACCTATCGGTTTCACGGCCACCACGTCGGCGACATCGACCGCGCCTACTACCGGCCGAAGAAAGAGGAACAGGAGTGGAAGGAGCGGCGCGATCCGGTGAAGCTCCTGGCCGACAAGCTCGTGCGCAGCGAGATCGTCGACCGAAAATTTCTGGCGAAAACCGAAGAGGAGATCGGCGGCGAGATCAAAGCCGGCGCCGACTTCGCGCTGAGCGCGCCGTATCCGGATCCGGAGGAAGTGGAGCAGCACATTTATGCGGAGTGAACAGCGAGCGGTGAGCGGTGGGCGGTGAAATGATTTTGCGGCTCGCTGCTCGCCATTCGCTGCTCGCCAAAAAAACATGAAAGCCGAAAAGCCATCTGCATCAGAGCGCGTCATCACTTTCGCCCAGGCGATCAACGAGGCCCTGGCCGAGGAGATGCGCCGCGACCCGAAAGTTTTCATCATCGGCGAGGACGTCGCCGAGGCGGGAACGCCGTTCAAAGTGCTCTCGGGGCTCGTGAAAGAGTTCGGCAAAGAGCGCGTGATCGATTCGCCGATCTCCGAGGCCGGCATCGCCGGCGTGTCGGTCGGCGCCGCGATGACGGGTATGCGGCCGGTGGTCGACATCATGTTCGGCGACTTCGCCACACTCGTGATGGACCAGATGGTAAATCAGGCGGCGAAGACCCATTACATGTCGGGCGGCAAGCTCAAGGTCCCGATGGTGATGCGCACGACGCTCGGCGCTGCGCGTCGCTCCGCCGCGCAGCACAGCCAGAGCCTGCACGCCTGGTTCAGCCACATCCCCGGATTGAAGGTCGTCCTGCCCTCGACGCCGTACGACGCGAAAGGACTGCTAAAAACCGCGATCCGCGACGACAATCCGGTCGTCTTCTTCGAAGACAAGATGATGTACACGCAGAAGGGCATTGTGCCCGAGGGCGATTACACGATTCCTTTCGGCGTCGCGGATGTGAAACGCGCGGGCAAAGACATCACGTTGGTTGCAACCAGCAGCATGGTCGAGGTCTCGCTCAAGGCGGCGGAGATTTTACAGCCCCTCGGCATCTCGGCGGAAGTCATCGACGTGCGCACGACCGTCCCGCTCGACAAAGAGACGCTCATCGCCTCGGTGAAGAAGACGAGCCGCGCGATCGTCGTCGACGAAGGCTACGAGCGCTACGGGGTCACCGCCGAGATCGCGTCTGTGATCGCCGACGGCGCGTTTTATTATCTCGACGCGCCGGTCAAGCGCATCGGCGCGATGCACGTGCCGGTGCCGTTCTCGCCGGTGCTGGAAGATCAGACCGTGCCGACGCCGGAAACGGTCGCGGAGACGGCGAAAAAGCTCTGCGGTAAAATGTAGGGGCGGTTCGCGAAGCGCCCCTACTGAAATTGTTGCAGGAGAAACGTTATGGGCTTGAAGACGTTTGGTTTGATGGGCGTCGATTGGGAAGAGCGCGTCAATATCGAGCGGCTGCGCGTAGAGCGCCTCGCGCGCGTCAAGAAGGCGCTGAAGCAGTCGGAGATGGGCGCGCTCCTGTGCTTCGACATGAACAACATCCGCTACATCACCGCGACGCACATCGGCACTTGGGCGATGGACAAGCTCGTCCGCTTCTCGCTCCTGCCGCAGGACGACGAGCCGATCCTGTGGGACTTCGGTTCGGCGGCGCGTCATCATCAAATCTATTGTCCATGGCTCGGCGAGCGCTCGCGCGCCGGCATCTCGACGCTCCGCGGCGCGACCCATCCCGGCTCCGGTCTCGCCGAAGACGTCGCGAAGAAGATCAAAGTTGAATTGGAGAAGCGCAAGCTCGACAAAGAGCCCGTCGGCGTCGACGTGATCGAATTGCCGGTGCTCTTCGCGCTTCAGGCGCAGGGCATCAAGGTCGTCGACGGCCAGCAGCTCATGCACAACGTGCGGAAGATCAAGACCCAGGACGAGATCACATTATTAAACACCGCCTGCATGATGGTCGACGCGGCGTACGAAGAGCTCTACCGCTTCATGCGCCCGGGCGTGAAGGAGAACGAGTGCGTCGGCGTCGTGAGCAAAGTTTTATACGACCTCGGCTCCGAGCACGTCGAGGGCGTCAACGCGATCTCCGGCGAGCGCTGCAGTCCGCACCCGCACGTCTACACCGACCGCGTGCTGCGGCCGGGCGACCCGGCGTTCTTCGACATCCTCCACAGCTACAACGGCTACCGCACCTGCTACTACCGCACGTTCGCCGTCGGCAGCGCGTCGCCGGCGATGGCCGACGCCTACAAGCGCTGCCGCGACTATATGGACGCCGCGATCTCGATCGTGAAGCCCGGCATCACGACCGCGGATGTCGTGAAACTCTGGCCCAAGGCGGAGGAGTTCGGCTTCGCCAACGAAGAGGCGGCCTTCGCGCTGCAATACGGCCACGGCGTCGGCCTTTCGATCTGGGAGAAGCCGATCTTCAGCCGGCTCGTCTCGCTCGATCATCCCGAGACGATCGAAGAAGGGATGGTCTTCGCGCTCGAGACGTACTGGCCGGCGAAGGACGGCTGGTCGGCCGCGCGCCTCGAGGAAGAGCTCGTCGTCACCAAAGACGGCTGCGAGATCATCACGCGCTTTCCGTCGGAGAAGCTGCTCGTCGCCGGCACGCATTACTTCACCGCCGGCGGCGCGCTGCCGGAGACGCGCGAGACGCAGTCGAACCTGAACAACCCGGGGGCGATGGATCGGATCAAGCGTTGAGCGGGCGTTAGACACGAAATCCATCTTCCTGTAAAACCAGCGAAACATGGCCACGGAAGTCATCATGCCCGCGCTCGGCATGGCGCAGGAAAAAGGCACGCTCGTCAGCTGGCTCAAGAAAGCCGGCGATGCGGTCAAAAAGGGCGAGCCTTTGATGGAGGTCGAGACCGACAAGGCGACCGTCGAGGTCGAGGCTCCCGCCTCCGGTGTTTTGCAGAATGTCACGGCGAAAGAGGGCGACGAGGTCCCGGTCGGAAAGACGATCGCGATCATCGCCGCGGCGGGGGAAACCTCAACGAAAGAATTTAAGGCCCGTCACCCTAGCCCTCTCCCGGAGGGAGGGGGAATAAAATGGGCAATCAAAGATAAAAGCAAAGAAGCCGCAGCATCTGCAGCTGGGGTTCCTCGCCCTCTCCCACAGGGAGAGGGAAGGGGTGAGGGCGCGCGAGAGGAAACAACCGGCGGCCGCATACCCGCCTCTCCCGCCGCTAAGCGCATCGCGAAAGAAAAAAATATCGACCTCGCGACGCTCAGGGGCACCGGCCCCGACGGCAGCATCGTCGCCGAGGATGTCGCGCGTGCCGGCGGCGCGCCGCAGGAGCGCCCGGCCGGCGGACCGGCGCGCGTCAAGCAGACCGTGCCGCTCAGCGGCATGCGGCGCATCGTCGCCAAGCGCATGACCCAGAGCAAACAGACGGCGCCGCACTTCTATGTGGGCGTCGACGTGGACATGGCCGCAATCGAAAAAAAGCGCGGCGAGCTCAAGCAGGGCGGCGCCGCGGTCGTTCCGTCGATCAACGATTTCATCCTGGCGGCGGTCGCCAAGGCGCTGCGCGAGTTCCCGCCGCTCAACGCCTCGTTTACCGACGAAGGCGTCAAGATTTATTCCGACATCAACCTCGGCATGGCGGTCGCGCTCGAAGAGGGGCTCGTCGTCCCCGTGATCCGTAACGCCGATCAGTTGTCGCTCGAAGAGCTGGCGCAGCAGAGCCGCGCGCTGGCGGAGAAGGCGCAGAAGAAAAAACTTTTTCCGCTCGATTACGAGGGCGGCACCTTCACGGTCTCGAACCTCGGCATGCTCGGCGTCGACAGCTTCACCGCGATCATCAATCCGCCGGAGTGCGCGATCCTCGCGGTCGGCCGCGTCGCGCCGCGCGTGGTCGCCGTCGATGGCGGGCTCGGCGCGCGGCCGACGATGACGATGAACCTCTCCGCCGATCACCGCGTGGTCGACGGCGCGCTCGCCGCGCGCTTTGTCGCCGCAGTGAAGCGGCGCCTCGAACTCCTCGACCTCTAGCTCGATGGCGAAAATCTGCATCCGCAACCTGACGAAGACCTACGGTGGCGGCCGAGTCGTCGCGCTGAGCGACATCTGCCTCGACATCGAGCCGTTCGAGAGCATCTGCATCCTGGGGCCGTCCGGCTGCGGCAAGACGACGCTGCTCCGCATCGTCGACTGCCTCATCCCGCGCGACAGCGGCGAGATCACCTTCGACGGCGAGGAGGTCGATGCGCCGCGGCCCGACGTGGCAGTGGTGTTCCAGCACTTCGGCCTTTTTCCGTGGAAGCGGCTCGACGAGAACATCGCCTACGGCCTGGAACTCAGGGGCCGGCCGCGCGGCGAGACCGCCGCGACGGTCGCGCGCTACATTGAGCTCATGGGGCTCAGGGGCTTCGAGAAGTCCTATCCGCACCAGCTCTCCGGCGGCATGCAGCAGCGCGCGGGGCTCGCGCGCGCTCTCGCGATCAATCCCTCGCTGCTTCTCATGGACGAGCCGTTCGGCGCGCTCGACGCCCAGACGCGCGAGCTGATGCAGGAGGAGCTCCTCCGCGTGCTCGAAACCGAGAAAAAGACCATGCTGTTCGTGACCCACAGCATCGACGAGGCGATCCTGCTCGGCGATCGCATCGTCGTCATGTCGCGCCGCCCCGGGCGCATTCGCGAAGTCATATCCGTGAATATCCCCCGCCCGCGAAAAATCATCTCGGTGCGCGCCCATCCGCGCTACATCGATCTGCGCGCGCGCCTCTGGGAGATGCTCAAGCAAGAGCAGGATGACGCCCGCGCGGACGAGGCGATCCCATGAGCAAAAAAACCATCGTCCGCCTCGTCTCGCTCGCCGTCGTGCTCCTGCTTTGGGAGTTCTACGGCCGGCGCGTCAACCCGATTCTCTTCACCTATCCGACGGCGATCGTCCGGGCGTTCTTCGTTCTGGTGATCTCGGGCGAGCTGCAGAGCTACATGCGCGAGAGCCTGCTGGTCTTGAT
Source organism: Verrucomicrobiia bacterium (assembly GCA_035495775.1). Taxonomy (GTDB): domain Bacteria; phylum Desulfobacterota; class Binatia; order UBA9968; family UBA9968; genus JAJPJQ01. The sequence continues at coordinate 70,254 of DATJFG010000107.1, forward strand.
CTACGCGACGGTGCTCTCGATTATCGCGGGCGTCGTCCTCGGCGTATTAATGGGACGGTTTTCCATGGTCGAATGGGCGGCGGACATGTACGTGAGCGCGCTCTACTCGACGCCGATGGTCGCGGTGGTGCCGCTGATCGTGCTGTGGTTCGGCTTCAGGGTGCCGGCGAAAGTGATCATCGTTTTTCTATTCATGGTCTTTCCGGTGCTGCTCAACACTTACGAGGGCGTCAAGAACGTCGACCGCAATCTCCAGGAGGTCGCCCGCTCGTTCTGCTCGAACGAGCGCCAGCTCTGGCGCCATTTGATCATACCCTCTGCGGTGCCGTTCATCGTCGCGGGCGTGCGGCTCGCGATCGGCCGCGGTCTCGTCGGCATGATCGTCGC
>DATJFG010000108.1:0-17740 GCA_035495775.1 Verrucomicrobiia bacterium
TTTTGATCTCGGGTCTCACGACGAGCCGCTGCAGGCCGCGATTGATGACGCCGGCGATCATGACGGTATCGCCGCCGTGGAGGTTGGCGTTAACGACGGCGTCGCCGGCCGAGCTCACGAACTGGATGTCCCCGGAGAGCAGCGCGCTGAGTCCGGTCGTACCCGCACCACCCACGACGACAACCTCGGCGTCGAGGCCGCGCTTGCGAAAGAGCCCTTTTTGCTCCGCCACCCATACGGCGCTGTGGAGCGCGCTCACCGAGCTCAAGCCGAGCCGGATCTTGTCCTGGGGCCATGCCGGCATGGCCGCGGCGGCGAACATCGCCGTCGCGAGAATTGCAGCGGCGAATATTTTTCGTTTCATCGCGTGTGACTCTATTCGATGCGGAGTTGAGAATCCAAATTCCTATCGCAATCGAAATGAGTTTTCCACCCTGACGGCGAAGCGCGAAGCGGTTTGAAGCCGCAAAGCGAAAGGGGTTATGGTGAAGCCCTACGGAGAGTTCACATGGCTTTATTGCTCAAGGCCGAAGAGATCAAGGGGCTGATCTCGATCGAAGAAGCGATCGGCGCTGTGGAGAGCGGCTTTCGCGATCAGGCGCGATACCCGCGCTTCAGCCTGCCGCGTCAACGGATGACCGCCGGCGATCGCCGCATCAACATTCATTCCGGCGGCGTCGTCGGTCTCGGCGTCGCGGGTACGTTCATTCATTACGAGCGCCACCGCTTCACCGAGAAGGACCAGTCTTATGCCGCCGCCGGCAAGCGCGTCTATCTCGCCTACGACAGCGAGAGCGCCGCGCTGCTCACCGTGATCGTCGGCTCGATACCGCTCTACGAGTTCGACGACAACGACATCGCGACGGAAACGGCCATCACGAGCGCGGTCGGGACCAAGCAGCTCGCGCGCTCGAACTGCGGCGTCATGGGACTCTACGGCACGGGGCGCCAGGCGCGGCGGCATTTAAAGGTGATGTGTGCGCTGCGCCCGATCCGAAAAGTCAAAGTCTTCAGCCGCAGCGCGGAGCACCGAAGCGCCTTTTGCGCCTTGATGCAGGCGCACGTCGACGCCGAGCTCGTCCCCGTCGGCGATCCGCGCGAAGCCGCGCGCGGCTCGGATCTCATCGTTTGCGCCACCGGCAGCAACGTGCCGGTGCTTTACGGCGAGTGGCTCGAGCCAGGACAGCACGTGACGTCGATCGTCGGCAGCAACAAAGAGCTCGTCGAGGAAGGTCTCGTCGCCCGCCCGCGACGGGAACTGGACGACGAGGTGTTGAAGCGGGCCGATGTCATCGTCGCCACGCTCCGCCAGCAGGGGATTTACGACGAGCAGGGAGATTTCATCGAGCCGATTGCTCAGGGCGTGCTGCGCTGGGAGGACATCGTCGACCTCGGCGCTCTGCTCGCCGGCGATGCCCCCGGCCGCGCGAATGAGAAACAGATTACCCTCTTCAAGCAAAACAGCGATCAGGGAGTGGGTTTCATGGCGCTCGCGAGGCTCGCGCACGATAAGGCGCGCGCCGCGGGGATCGGAATGGAAATTTAATTCTTGGTGCCCGGAGCCGGACTCGAACCGGCACGGCCCCTTCCGGGGCCTCGGGATTTTAAGTCCCGTGTGTCTACCAATTCCACCATCCGGGCGCAGCGGAGAACGCGACGCAGGAAAGAAACGTTCCTAAGCCGAATTAGATTACACAACCGGAAATAAAAATGAAAACCGCGGCCGGAAAACCGGACCGCGGTGTTTTATAGGGAGAGTCCCCGGAGAGCCGTTTAAACAAATAGCGGTGCCAGGACCAGCGTAATCGTGCTGAGAAGCTTAATGAGCACATGGAGGCTCGGGCCGGCGGTGTCCTTGAAGGGATCGCCGACGGTGTCGCCGACGACGGCCGCCTTGTGCGTCTCAGAACCCTTGCCGCCGTAATTGCCCATCTCGATGTATTTTTTGGCGTTGTCCCACGCGCCGCCGCCGTTGTTGAGAAACGTCGCCATGAGGATGCCCGCGATCGTTCCGACCATCAAAAAAGCCGCGACGGTCTCCGCGCCGATATTGAAGAGATAGCGAAAGATGACGCCCACGGCGATCGGCATGCCGACGGCGAGAATCCCCGGAACGACCATCTCTTTCAGCGCGCCGACGGTCACGATATCGACGCAGCGGCCGTAGTCGGGTTTCGATGTGCCTTTGAGGATGCCGGGATTCTCCTTGAACTGCCGCCGCACCTCGTTGATGACGTAGTAAGCGGCCTTGCCGACAGCGCGAATCGCGAGTGCCGAGAAAAGAAAGACGAGCATCGCGCCGAGAAGGCCGCCGACGAAAACTTCCGGCTTGGCGATGTTGACCGATTCCAGCTTCGCGCCGTAGTGCGCAACCTCGTCCAGGTAGGCAGAGAAGAGAAGGAACGCCGCCAGCGCGGCGGAGCCGATCGCGTATCCTTTCGTGAGCGCCTTGGTCGTGTTGCCGACCGCGTCGAGCCGGTCGGTCTTGCGTCGTACCTCCTCGGGCTGCTGGCTCATCTCGACAATGCCTCCGGCGTTATCGGTGATAGGACCGAAAGTGTCCATCGCGAGAATATAGGCGGCGGTGCCGAGCATTCCCATGGTCGCGACAGCGGTGCCAAAGAGGCCCGCGTGCGCGACCCCGCTCAAGCTGCCGAGATAATAGGAAGCGATGATCGCCACCGAGATCACTAGGACCGGGATCGCGGTGCACTCGAGGCCGACCGCGATACCCGCGATAATATTAGTCGCGGGACCCGTCTGCGAGGCTTCGGCGATCGATTTGACCGGCCGATATTTATACTCGGTATAGTACTGCGTGATGTAGACGAACGCCTGCGCCATCGCGATGCCGATGACGCCGCAGGCGAAGAAATAAAGCCAGGCTGAGGCCGCCTCGGGGTGCGCCGCCTCATCGACACGCAGAAGCCAGTACGTGGCGACAAAGAAGCCGACGATGGCGAGCGCGCTCGTGACGTAGTAGCCCCGGTTGAGCGCGTGCATGGGATCTTCCTGCTCGCCACTCTTGACAATGACGATGCCGATGATCGAGGCGATGAGACCGAGAGCGCGGGCGATCAGCGGAAAGAGAATCCCTTTCAAGCCGAAGTAGGGATAGAGGCCGACGCCCAGGATCATCGCGCCGATATTTTCGGCCGCGGTCGACTCGAAGAGGTCAGCGCCGCGGCCCGCGCAGTCGCCCACATTGTCGCCCACGAGGTCGGCGATGACCGCGGGATTGCGCGGGTCGTCTTCGGGAATCCCTGCCTCGACTTTGCCGACGAGGTCCGCGCCGACGTCGGCGGCCTTGGTGTAGATCCCGCCGCCGAGCTGGGCAAAGAGCGCGACGAATGAAGCCCCGAAGCCATAGCCCACAATCGTAAAGGGGATCTTCTGCGGGTCGTGCCCCATCGCCTGGAGCAGCGCGTAAAGTCCACCCACGCCCAAAAGGCTCATCGCGACGACGAAAAGGCCGGAAACCGCCCCACCCCGGAGCGCGATGCGGAGCCCGTCGTTGAGACTCGTGCGCACCGCGGACGCCGTGCGGATATTCGCGCGAATGGAGACCCACATGCCGATGTATCCCGCGACGACCGAGCATAACGCGCCGAGAATGAAGGAGAGAGTAGTCCAGAACGCGAGCTCGATCGGCGGCACGGGATCGGCCGGATTAGGCGTGCGCACGAAGCCGTATAGGATGAAGATCAGCGCCGCGAGTACGACAGCGAGCAGTAAGATGGTCTTGTTCTGGCGCGCGAGAAAGGCCTCGGCGCCTTCCTTGATCGCGTTCGAGATCTCCTGCATCGCCTCCGTTCCTGTATCGCTCTTCAGGACGAAGCGCGCGAGATAGCCCGCGAAGAGCAGCGAGGCGAAACTAATGAGGATGACGAATAGGATCATCGATGTTCCTTTCTTCAGGTCCTTTCCAGATCGGCCGGCTTTTCGCGGTCTTTACGCCAGACATACGCCACCCCGATGCTCAACAGGTAGAGCAGCAACATCGGCGCCGCGAGCAGCGTTTGATTGATGACGTCGGGCGTCGGCGTCAGAATCGCAGCAATAATAAAGATGAGAACGATCGCGTAGCGAAACGATCTCCACATGAGTCGGTAGTTGACGATGCCCAAACGCACGAGAAAAAAAGTAAAGACCGGCAGCTCGAAGGTGATGCCGAAGGCGAGGATCATGCGGAAAAAAAAACTGAAATACTCCCCGATCCGGATCTCCGGAGCGACTCCGAGCGATTGATACTGCTCGACGAAGTAGCCAAACGCAACGGGCAGGACGACATAGTAGCAAAAAGCGGAGCCCGACAGAAAAAAAAGCGTCGCGCAAACGACGAAGGGAATGACGAGCTTTTTTTCCTCCCCCAGCAGTCCCGGCGCGAGAAACCGGTAAATCTGATAGAAAATCGCCGGCGAGGCGACGAACAGGCCGCCGACCAGTCCCACCTTCATCTCGATAAAAAAGGCCTCCGTGACGCCCGTGCCGATTAAGTTTTGGCCTGGCTGAAGATTCTGCCGTAGCGGCGCGATCATAAAGATGAAAATTTTGTCCGATGCGAAGTAACATAGACCGAAGCCGACGGCAACCGCGGCGATCGCTTTGATGAGCCGCCACCGGAGCTCTTCGAGATGCTCCGTGAAGGTCATGTACTGATTCGCCGCCACCAGGCCGCCCTTTTATCTTATAAACCGAGGCCGTTCAAAGGGTCCGCGGATTACGCATGAGCCTTGTGGCTTTGAGCTCGCGCTGTCGCTCGAGTTCGAGCGGGTCAGCGTGAAGCATCGAGCCGCCGTTCGCGCGTGATCGAAGACCTTAAGAACGGCCTATTTGCAAAAAAAGGGAAGGGATTCGATCCCTTCCCCTTTTCGATTGCGAAATCAATAAGGCGAATTGAAGCCTTACTTGGATTTCTTTTCTGCCGGCTTTTCTGGAGCCGAGGGTGCTGCCGGCGCTGCCGTCGTCGACGTGTCTGTCCCGCCGGGGGCCGGAGCCATCGCGCCGGGCTGTCCGGGCGCGCTCGTGTCAGGTGCCGGCGGCGCCGCTGGCGCTGGAGCCGGTGGAGGCGGAGGCGGTTCTTCCTTCTTTCCGCATCCGGCGAAAGCTAGAGTTAAAATAAAAAGGGCCACCATTGAGCATGAAGCAACTCGTTTTCCCATCCTTGTTCACCTCCTTTCCACAACTCAAGAGCCTGCTTGCTACGAAGTTCTATTACACAAGTTGAAAACACTTTCAAGGGGGTCGACCGGAAATGGCCTCACTTACCAAGCGGTGCGGGCGGGCTGGCCCTCGGCGGAGATCCCGGTCAAGTCGGCGGGCTCAACTTTCGGAGAATTCGAGGATTTGTCGGATGCCTCCTTGGCGGGTACCGGAGACGGCGTGCGTGCAGTAGACACATATGGGATTCTCGCGATCGGCGAGCTTTCGAAGACCGGCAGCGGATAGCGCTCACGAAGATTGACGTCCATCCAATTGATGCCCTCAGGGACGGGGAAATCCTCATCGTCGTTTTCTTCTCTCGCCTCGGTCATAAAAGAGAGCCAGATCGGCAGTGCCAGGCTGGCGCCGGTCTCTTTGTCGGCGATCGACCGATGATCGTCGTAGCCGACCCACACGCCGGCGACGATGTTCGGATCGTAGCCGATGAACCAGCCGTCGCGAAAATCACTGGTCGTTCCCGTCTTCCCGGCGATATTTTTCCCGAGCTTCGCGGCGGCGCGCGCCGTCCCGCTTTGCACCACATTTTTAAGCATATCCGTCATAACGTAAGCGATCTCGGGCGGCAGCACCTGCTTGGCGACCGGCTCGTTCTCTTCGAGGACCTTGCCGTCGCGATCGGTGACTTTCAGGATGAACAACGGCTCGGCCAGATTGCCGCCGGCGGCGAAGACGCCGAAGGCGCGCACCATCTCGAGCAGCGTCACCGACGGGGTTCCGAGCGCCAGCGACAGATTTTTTTCCAGCGCCGATTCGATGCCGAGCTTCCGGGCCTGTTGAATCGTTCGCTCTACGCCGACGCGCTGCACGAGCCGGACCGATACGCTGTTGAGCGAATGGGCCAGCGCGCTCCGAAGCGTCACCGGTCCGTGGAATTTGCCGTCGTAATTTTGCGGCCGCCATACTTTGCCCGCCGCCAGGCGAAAGCTGAGCGGACCGTCCTGGACGACCGACAATTCAGAGAGCCCCGATTCGAGCGCGGCTGAATAGATAATCGGTTTGAAGGAACTCCCGGGCTGGCGCTTCGCCTGCAGCGCGCGATTGTATTGGCTGTTGGCGAAATCGTAGCCGCCGACGAGCGCGCGCACCATGCCGGTACCCGGCTCCATCGCGAGGAGCGCACCTTCGACGTCCCCGTCGCGCTCGGGACGAGTCGCCCGCGCTTTCTTTCTCAAACGCAGCCGGATTTCGTCGATGCCTTCGTGAACGGCGCGCTGCGCCGCGGCCTGGAGCGAGGAGTCGAGTGTGGTGTAAATGCGCAATCCGCCTTGCAGCAGGGGATTGAAGCCGTATCGGTCCCCGATGACCCGGCGCACATGCTCGACGAAATGGGGCGCGATCTGCGAGTTCAAGGCGGGCGCGGGATTGAGATGCAGCGGCGTCTGCAGCGCGTCTTCGTAAGTCGCCCGAGTGACGAAGCCTTCACTCAGCATGCGGCCGAGGACGTAACGTTGTCTCTCGCGGGCGGCGAAAAAATCGCGATAGGGCGAATTGCGGCTCGGCGAGCGCGGCAGACCCGCCAAAAGGGCGGCTTCGGCGACATTGATGTCAGAGACGGTTTTGCCGAAATAGTCGCGGCTTGCCGCCTCGATGCCGTAATTGCCGTGCCCGAAGTAAACTTGATTGAAATACAAATAGAGGATTTCATCTTTGGTATGGTTTTTTTCCACACGGTACGCGAGAATCGCCTCGCGGATCTTGCGATCGAAAGTCCTTTTCGGCGTAAGAAAAAATCCACGCACGAGCTGCTGCGTGAGCGTACTAGCGCCTTCGTGGACCTTCCTTTTTCTTATATTGGCGAAGGAGGCACGCACGATCGCGACAAGATCGATGCCGCCGTGCGCGTAAAAGCGCGAATCCTCAGCGGCGAGCAGCGCCTGGATGACATGGCGCGGGATCCGATCGAGCGGCACGACGAAACGTCGTTGGAGATAAAATTCGCCGACCGGTTTTTCCTCGATGTCGTAGACGGTGCTGACGACGGCGGGCTGATAGCCGGACTTCAAATCCAATCGGTCAGGGAGATCGTGCCCGTAATAATAAATGATTCCTCCGACCGCGAGCGCAGCGAGGAAAATTGTCAGACCGATCGTATAAACGAAAAATCGCAGCATAGAAGGTTTTAGCTCCGCCCAGCCGAGTTAAGTGATTTTACCAGAAGCGCATGAAAAATCATAAATCTTTTCGCGCGGCCGCATGTCAGGAAGATTAACCGAAAAAGAAGTTATCAAGCGTAAAACTCACAAAAGCTGTGCATAAGTTGTGGATAAGTTATAAACGGTGTCCCGCGCAAGGCTGAAAATAGCGAATCGGAACGAAATGCACAAAATAGTTGCACGAAAATATCAGTATTTTCACGGACTTAACTTGTTTCAACAAATCTGGTACCCATTGCGGATGAAACATCATGCAGTCACAGCCGTTAATCCTACAGTCGATTGAAAAAATGCATGAGTTTTTACGATTTTGAAGCGGAAGCCGCGCCGGACTCGCGTTGACTCCGTTGCGCACGCATGGTAAGGAGATGCATCTTTTGACGGAGGTTTTGTTTTGGCTATCCATCAATCGGCGATAAAACGCCACCGACAGAGTTTGAAAAAGCGGACGGTTAACAAAGAAGTGCGCTCAAGACTGAGAACCCTGATTAAAAAGGCCCGGCAGGCGATCGAGAAGAAAGACGCCGATCAGATCTCCTCCGGTCTCCGTGAGGTCAGCAGCGCGCTCGGGAAAGCGGTGAGCAAGGGGATCGTCAAGAAAAACACCGCATCGCGATGGCTATCGCGCCTCTCCCGCTCCGCCAGCCGCCCGGCTTAACTGACCCGCATTCGCGCGTCCGGCGCAATTGTTCCAGGCGACTTAAAACAACTGCAAGAGCCGCGTATGCAGATCGTGCGCCGCCGTCTCGATCAGACGGCTGCGCGCTTCGTCCTTCATCGACTCGGTCAGTTGCACGTCGGTCAACTGCCGCACATCCGAAGGATTGACTCCACGCGCCCGTGACTCCGCGGACGTCGTCACGACAGAGGCGCGCGATCCGGCGTAGAGTTCGGTAAAGCGCGCGCCTTGAGTGCGCCACAAAAGCTCGTCGGGCGAGCGCCGCCGTAGATTCATATCGATAACCAACAGAAGCTCATATTGCAGCGCCTCGTCATGGCGATTGATGCCGATGACCCGGGCATCGATTGAGCGGACGACGCCGCTCAAGACCGCATCAGCCTCTTCGAGCCGCTCGACGACCTTTAACTGTCCCATTCGGCTGAGCTCGCTCTTGAGCGCGGTCGTCATTTCGCGCTCGACGCCGATTTCTTTCGTCCGGTTGACAAGTGGATCGACGAAAACCGTCCGCACGTCGCGCGGGAAAGCCTCTCCCCGGCCTGTGAATTGATAACCACAGCCGGCGGCCAGCGCTGTAAGGACAAGCGCACACACGAACCGCTTAGCTTTATGGAATGGTAACTTCACGCATCAAACCTCGCCACGTGTAACCCGAATCGCTTCATTTTTCCAGCACAATACTTACCAACCGCCGGGGGACCTGAATGATTTTCTGTATCCGCTTGCCGGCGAGGAATGCTTTTACCTTCGGATCCTCGATCGCGAGCCGCTCGATCGCCTCGCCGGTCGCGTCGGCCGCGACGGTGATCTTACCCCGCACTTTGCCATCGATCTGCACGACGATCAAGAGTTTTTCTTGCTCCAGCGCCTCGGTGGAAAACGAAGGCCAGCGGACTTCGTTCAACGGCTGCTTTTGTCCCAGGCCTTCCCAGAGCTCGCTCGCGGCGTGAGGCACGAACGGATAGAGAAGCGTGACGATCGTAATCAGCGCATCTTTCACGACCGCAATACGGCCGTCCGGCGCCTCTTTCTGTGCCGCAGCCATGACGGCATTCAAGAGCTCCATGACAGCTGCGATCGCGGTATTGAAATGAAAACGGGACTCGATATCCTCGGTGACTTTTTTGATCGTCCGGTGCACCAGGCGGTTCAGGTCCCTGAGATCCGAGGCCAAGTCGTCGGGAACCTTCCCTGCCTTCGCGAGCGGCTCGCTGTTTTGCATGACGAAGCGCCATAGGCGGGTGAGAAACCGGAAAGCGCCTTCGACGCCCTGGGCATTCCATTCGAGATCCTTTTCCGGCGGCGCAGCGAAGAGAGTGAAAAGCCGCGCGGTATCCGCGCCATATTGTGCGATCAGCTCTTCAGGATCGACGATGTTTTTCTTCGACTTCGACATCTTCTCGACCCGTCCTTTGATCGCGGGACGTCCGCACTTCGGGCAGCGCCAGCCTTCGGCCTCGGAGCCGGCGAGTTCATTGGGAAAGAGCCAGTCGTGCTCCTCGCAGCGATAGGTCTCCTTCGAGACCATTCCCTGCGTCAGCAGGTTGCTGAACGGCTCATCGACGTTGGTGAGACCAAGGTCCCGCAGCGCTTTGGTGAAAAAACGGGCATAAAGGAGATGGAGCACCGCGTGCTCGACGCCGCCTATATATTGGTCGACGGGCATCCAATAAGCCGCTTCTTTCGGATCAAAAGGCTTCGAATCGAACTTCGGGGCGGTGTAGCGGAGAAAATACCAGGACGAGTCGACGAACGTATCCATCGTATCGGTCTCGCGCCGCGCCGCGCCGCCGCACTTTGGACAGGTCGTGACGACGAAATCCCTGCTCTCGGCGAGCGGCGAGCCGCCTTTGCCGGTGAAGGGCACGTCGCGCGGCAGCAGGACGGGAAGGTCTTTTTCCGGCACCGCGACGATGCCGCACCGGTCACAGTAGATGATCGGGATCGGCGTGCCCCAGTAGCGCTGCCGCGACACGCCCCAATCGCGCAGCCGGTAGCGAATATCCTTCTTGCCCCAATCCTTCTCTTCGAGATAAGCCGCGACCTTTTCTTTGCCCTCGGCATTCTTCAGGCCCGTAAACGGTCCGCTGTTCACCATGACACCGTCATCGACGTAGGCTTCGGTGAGATCTTCCGCGCTGAGCGGCCGGTCCTCCGGCTGGATGACGAGGCAAATCGGCAGGCCGTATTTCTTGGCGAACTCGAAGTCGCGCTGGTCGTGTGCGGGCACCGCCATGACCGCGCCGGTGCCGTATTCCATGAGCACGAAATTGGCGAGATAAATCGGCGCCCGCTCGCCGGTGAAAGGATTGCGGCAGTAGCTTCCGGTGAAAACGCCCTCTTTCTCGCCCGTTTCCTCGCCCCGCCGCGCCGTGCTTACCTTTTTTATACGCTCGATGAACGCTCTAACTGCCGGCTCTTGCGCCGTGTCGCGGCTGAGCTCCAGCGCCAGCGGGTGCTCGACCGCAAGCGACATAAAGGTAACGCCGTAAACCGTGTCCTGGCGCGTGGTGAAGATGCGCAGGCTATCCTGCCGCCCCTCGATGGGAAATTCGATCTCGGCGCCGATCGACTTGCCGATCCAGTTCCGCTGCATCGTAAGGACCTTGTCGGGCCAGCCGTTGAGCTTGTCCAGATCGTTCAACAGCTCATCGGCGTACTCTGTGATCCGGAAGAACCATTGCTCGAGCTCTTTTTGCGCGACCTCCGTATCGCAGCGCCAGCATGCGCCTTCGATCACCTGCTCATTGGCAAGCACCGTCAGGCACGAAGGGCACCAGTTGACGAAGGAGCTTTTTTTATAGGCGAGGCCGCGTTCGTAGAATTTTAAAAAGATCCACTGGTTCCAGCGATAGTAGTCGGGCTCGCAGGTCGCGACCTCCCGGTCCCAATCGTAGGAAAGACCCATGCGTTTCAGCTGGGTCTTCATGTACAGGATATTCTCGCGCGTCCACGCCTCGGGATGGATGTTTCTTTCGATGGCGGCGTTTTCCGCCGGCAGACCGAACGCGTCCCAGCCCATCGGATGGATCACGTTGAAACCGCGCATGCGCTTGTAGCGCGCGACCACGTCGCCGATCGAATAGTTGCGCACGTGGCCCATGTGAATCCGGCCCGAAGGATAGGGAAACATCTCAAGGACGTAATACTTTTCACGCGAGCGGTCGGTGACAGCGCGGAAACTCTTATTATCCTCCCAGATCCGCTGCCACTTCTCCTCGACCGTTTGCGGGTAATACTTTTCTTCCATGAATGTCGCCTAGCTTGTCTTCGTGCCGCTCGCCGTTGCGATCTTGTCCAGAACGCCGTTGATAAATGTGGAAGAGTCGGCGGAGCCGAAGCGTTTGGCGATTTCGATCGCCTCGTCGAGGCTCACTTTTACGGGGATATCCGGACAGAAGAGCAGCTCGTACGTAGCGAGGCGCAAAATGACGAGATCGACCTTAGCAATGCGCTCGAGCTTCCAGTTCTCGGCCGTCTGGCCGACAAGCCGGTCGATCTCTTCGCAATGCTCGAGCACGCCGTCGATCAGCCGCCGCGCAAAGTCCTTAGCCTCGGCGCCGCCCTCGAAATGGCTCAAGAAGAGCGCGAGCGACCGCGCCGAAGCATCTTCCGTGACTTCGATCTGGTACAGAGCCTGGACGGCAAGCTCGCGTCCATGTCGTCGCGGTCCCATAAAACTGCGCAATGGCAAAAGCCGCAGGAATTGTTAAATCTCTCGGCTGCTCAACGCTTTTTGCCGCTCAACTCCCGGCTGAGAGTCGCCATCTCGATCGCCGTAAGCGCCGCCTCGTACCCTTTATTGGCGTTTTTCGCCCCGGCGCGCTCCATCGCCTGCTCGACGCTGTTGGTCGTGAGGACGCCGAACGAGACCGGCAGGCTGTATTCAAGCCCCAGCGCCCCGAGGCCGCGGGTCACCGCGTCGGCGATGTATTCGAAATGCGGAGTATCACCGCGGATGATCGCGCCCAGGCAGATGAGCGCGTCGCGCCTGCCACCCGCGGCGAGCTGCTTGGCGGCGAGCGGAATCTCGAAGGCGCCGGGGACGCGAACGAGTTCGATGTCGTGCTCCTGCGCGCCGTGCGCCTTGAGGGCGTCCAAGGCGCCTTCGAGGAGCCGCTCGGTTACGAAATCGTTGAAGCGGCTCACGACGATCCCGAACTTGATGCCGCGAGCGTCGAGACGGCCTTCGATCGATTTGACCATGGCGATGAACGGGCCTATTTTCCCGACTTCGCCTCGAGCTTGGAAAACAGGTGGCCGAGCTTCTGCTGCTTCGTGCGCAGATACTCGATGTTAGTAGCATGGGGCGGCACTTCGATCGGCACGCGTTCGACGACCTCCAGGCCGTAGCCTTCGAGACCGATGATCTTCCGTGGATTATTGGTCAGCAGGCGGATTTTTTGTACCCCGAGATCGCGCAGGATCTGCGCCCCGATGCCATAGTCCCGCAGATCCTCTTTGAAGCCGAGCTCGAGGTTTGCCTCCACGGTATCGAGTCCTTGATCTTGCAGGGCATATGCTTTGATCTTATTCGTAAGACCGATGCCGCGCCCCTCCTGATGCATATAAACGAGCACACCCTTGCCCGCCTCATCGATCATGTGCAGGGAATGACGGATCTGATCGCCACAGTCGCAGCGCGTCGAGCCAAAGACGTCGCCGGTGAGACACTCGGAGTGCATGCGCACTATAACGGCCTCGTCTTTTTGAATCTCGCTTTTCACGAGCGCGATGTGCTCGTAGGAATCAGCCGTGTTGCTGTACAAAATCGCTTTATAGGCGCCGCCGTGGAAAGTCGGAAAGTCGACCTCGGCAATGCGCTTGACGAGACATTCACTGCGGAGTCGATAAGCGATCAGATCGGCGATCGATGCGATCTTGAGCTTATGGCGCGCGGCATAGCCTTCAAGATAGGGCAAGAGCGCGACCGAGCCGTCTTCTTCGAGAATCTGACAGATAACGCCGCCGGGGCGGAAGCCGGCGATGTGCGCGAGATCGACGGCCGCTTCGACACGCGCCGAGCGCACGAGAACGCCGCCGTTACGGGCCTGCACCGGAAAGACATAGCCGGGCACCACGAGGTCGCTCCGCTTGGTTTCCGGCGCGACGGCCGCGCGGATCGTGCGCGCGCGGCTCGCAGCGGAGGCGGCCGTGCTGCCGTCGGCGCGCAGCGCAATCGAGGCGCCGAGCGAGCCCGTGATCTTCGAGCTGCTCTCCTGGACCATCAGCGGCAGACCGAGTTCTTTCATCCGCGCTTCGGTGAGACCGACGCAGATGAGGCCTCGGCCGTGCAGCATCATGAAATTGACCTCCTCCCCGGTTATTTTCTCTGCCGCGGCGCAGAGAAACCCCTCGCTGTCGGCGCTCTCGTCATCGACGAGAACGAAGAGCTTGCCGGAGCGGATTTCCTCCAGAATTTCTTCGATCGGGGAAATGGCCATGATTTATAACTGCATCGCGCGAGCCCATCCGGACTCGGATTTACTCCGGCCGGAGCAGCCGTTGAACGTATTTACCGATTAAATCGGTCTCGATGTTGACTTTAGCACCAACCCTAAGGTCCCGCAAATTAGTGTGTTTTAACGTAAAAGGGATCGCGGCGATGGAAAATCTGCCTTTCGTACACTCATTGACGGTAAGGCTGATGCCGTCGACGGCGACCGACCCTTTTGCCACGAGGTGGCGCTCCAGCGCCGCGGGGACACGAAAGGTATAGAAGGTGAACTCGCCTTTTTTTTGGATTTTTCCTGCCGTGCCGACGCCGTCGATGTGACCGGTCACGAGATGCCCGCCGAGCCGGTCGCTCAACCTAAGCGGCCGCTCAAGATTCACTAAATGGCCCTTTTTTAGATTGCCGAAGGTCGTGCGCTTTAGCGTCTCCGGCGATACATCGACTTTGAATCGGCTCGTAGTCTTTTCAGTAACTGTGAGACAGGCGCCGTTCACGGCGACGCTCGCGCCAAGCTCCATCTCCGCGACCGGCAGCTTGGTCGCGACAACCAGCAGGCCGGCCCCGCCGCGCCGCTCCCAGCGAACCACCTCGCCCACATCTTCGATGATGCCGGTAAACATTGTTAAACGTAGCCGGTCACCAGAATATCTTTATCGATTCTTTCAACTTCGACATTTTTGATCGGGATGCTCTGCCGCATATTCTTGACGCCGAGCGGCGAGACTACGGAAAGTCCGTCGCCGCCGACGACCTTCGAAGCATAGAAGAACGCGATCTTGTCGACAACCTTCTCGGCAAGTGCGCAGCCGGCGGTCACGGATCCGCCTTCGATCATCACACTGAGGATGCCCTGCGCGGCGATCTTTTGCAGCACTGCGGTGAGAGAAATCCCCCTGCGGCGCGCCAGCATGCGCCAGACCTCCGCCCCCTTCATCTCGACTGCCTTGAGCTTTTTTTGTGAAACGAGACCGCCGGTAACCACGATCGCCTTACCCGATTCGTTCAGCACACGGGCTTTCAGTGGGATGCGCAGGCGCTGGTCGAGAATGATCCTTATCGGATTACGGCCGTCTGGAATACGACAAGTCAGCTGCGGATCGTCGGCAATGACCGTTCCGATTCCGACCATGACGGCGTCGACGCGGTTGCGCAGCTCGTGGACACGGCGGCGCGCTTCCCGTCCCGTGACCCAGCGTGAGTTGCCGGTCGCGGTCGCGATTTTGCCATCGAGCGATGCGGCGGTTTTCAAAAGAACGAACGGCATCCCGCGTGTGATATATTTGACGAACGCCTCGTTTAGCGCGCGGCACTCCGCTTCGAGGAGACGGGAGCGCACCTGAATGCCTGCTTGCCGCAGGCGGCGAAAGCCGCGGCCGGAGACGAGCGGATTGGGATCGGCCATTCCGGCGACGACGCGCTTGACGCGTGCCGCGATCAGCGCGTTTACGCAGGGCGGCGTTCGGCCGTAGTGGCTGCAGGGCTCGAGGTTGAGATAAAGGGTCGCGCCGCGAGCCTTGGTGCCGGCGCGTTTGAGAGCGTCGAGCTCGGCGTGATCGCCGCCGGCCTGTCGGTGATATCCAGTCGCGATGATTTTGCCGCCGCGCACGAGCACCGCCCCCACCATCGGATTGGGACTGGTTCGGCCGGCCGCTTTTTCGGCGAGACGGAGGGCCATGCGCATATATCGCTTGTCGGCTTCATCGTTCAAGACGAATGCGTCTCCTGCTTCTTCGGCTTCGGCGGCGTCTTGTTCGATTGCCCCTTGCGCTCTTTCAAGAGCTCTTCGAGCTCGAACATGAACTCGTTGATGTCCTTGAACGACCGATACACCGAAGCGAAGCGCACGTAGGCAACCTCGTCGATGTCGTGGAGCTCCTTCATCGTCGCCTCGCCGATGACCGAGCTCGGCACCTCTTTCTCGCCCCGCTCCTGGAGACCGCGCTCGATGCGATCGGCGACCGCCTCGATCGTATTGATGCTGACCGGCCGCTTCTCGCAGGCGCGCTTGAGGCCGTTCACGACCTTCATGCGGTCGTAAGTCTCGCGCCGGCCGTCCTTCTTGACCACCAGCGGCATCGTCTCCTCAACACGTTCGTAGGTCGTGAAACGCCGGCTGCACTTCTCGCACTCGCGCCGCCGGCGAATCATGTTGGCGTCCTTACTCAAGCGCGAGTCGATGACGCGATTTTCGGTCTCGTGGCAAAAGGGACACTTCATAAAATCGGTGATTGGCGGGCGGCGAGCAGCGAGCCGTTCTCGATCAGTATTTTACCGCTCGCCACTCGCCGCTCCGCTCACTTTCCTTGTCGCAGCCGATTCGGATAGATAGGGAACCTTTTGCACAGCTCTCGGACATCATCGCCGATCGAACGGAGCACGGCGTCGTTCGCGATGTTATTGAGCGCTCGAGAGATGAATTCGGCGATCGCGTCCATCTCTTTTTCCTTCATCCCGCGCGTGGTCACGGCCGGCGTGCCGATGCGGATGCCGCTGGTCACGAATGGCGAGCGGGTCTCGAACGGCACAGTGTTCCGGTTGACCGTGATCCGCGCTTTATCGAGCGTCTCCTGCGCCACTTTGCCGGTGAGCTCCGATTGACGGAGATCGAGGAGCATCAGGTGATTGTCCGTGCCGCCGGAAATCAGCTTGAAGCCTTTTTTCATGAGAGCCGCCGCCAGGGCCTTCGCGTTCTTCACGATCTGCCGCTGGTAGTCCTTGAACTCTGGGGTGAGCGCTTCTTTCAGCGCCACCGCTTTCGCGGCGATCACGTGCATCAGCGGACCACCCTGGTTGCCGGGGAAAACCGAGGAGTTAAGCGTTTTCGCAAATGTTTCACGGCACATAATCATGCCGCCGCGCGGGCCGCGGAGCGTCTTGTGGGTCGTCGTTGTCACGAACTCGGCGTGCGGCACGGGCGATGGATGAATCCCCGCGGCGACGAGACCCGCGAAGTGCGCGATATCGACCATGATCACCGCTCCGACTTCGTCGGCGGCCTCGCGAAACGGACGGAAGTCGATCTCCCGCGGATATGCGCTGTAGCCGACGACAATCATCTTGGGGCGGTGCTCACGCGCGAGCTGGCGCATCGCATCGTAATCGATGCGCTCATCCGAGCGGCGCACGCCGTAAGGAACGACTTTGAAGAACTTACCGGAAAAGTTGACCGGGCTCCCGTGGGTTAAGTGGCCGCCGTGGGTCAGGTCCATGCTTAGTATGGTGTCACCGGGTTGCAGCTGAGAAAAATAAACCGCCATATTCGCCTGCGAGCCTGAATGCGGCTGCACGTTGACGTGCTCGGCGCCGAAAAGCTCCTTGGCGCGGGCGATCGCGAGGTCCTCGACGATGTCGACAAACTCGCAGCCGCCGTAGTAACGGCGTCCCGGGTAGCCCTCGGCGTACTTGTTCGTCATGACTGAGCCCTGGGCCTCCAACACCGCCTCGCTGACGGCGTTTTCCGACGCGATCAATTCAAGATTCTCTTCGAGCCGGATGGTTTCTTTTTCGATCGCGGCGAACACCTCGGGATCGGTGCGCTGTAAAAAAGACATTGTAAGAATTCCCTTCTAGCCTTTCGTTTTACCTTCGAGACGAGTTCCCAGCTCGCGCTCCACCTGGGCGATTTTGTCGACGCGCCGTTGATGACGGCCGCCGGCAAACGGCGTCTCCAGCCAGATGTCGAGAATTTTTTCGGCCATCGACGGCTCAACGACGCCGCCGCCAAGCACCAGCACGTTCGCGTCGTTGTGCTCGCGGCTCATCTGGGCGCCTTTAGGCTCGTGCACGAGAGCCGCGCGCACGCCCGGGTACTTGTTCGCGACCATCGACATGCCGATGCCGCTCGTGCAGAGGAGAATGCCGCGCTCGGCCGAGCCGCTCGCAATTTTTTCCGCCACGCGGCTCGCGAAGTCGGGGTAATCGACCGAATCGCCGCCCTTGGTTCCGACGTCCTCGACCGCGATGCTGCGCGCGCGGAGTTTTTCCACGAGGAAATCTTTGAGCGCGACGCCGCCGTGGTCGCTTCCGATGACGATCATATGGACTCAGCTCTTCGGTCCGGATCGTAAAACCGGACTTTCATACCCCAATAAAAGAAAATCGCAGGAGAATGGCGCGCGGCCATTCAGAGCCCCTGCGATCGCCTTCCGAGACGCCGCCGGGATACCGGCGGCGTATTGAACAATCTACTTATGGGCGTCGATGTAGGTGATGACGTCCTGAACGGTCTTG
>DATJFG010000109.1:0-8374 GCA_035495775.1 Verrucomicrobiia bacterium
GCTCATGCAGGAGCAGGAGCAGCAGCTGATCGCCTCCGACCGGCTGGTCTCGGTCGGCGAGCTCGCCGCCTCGATCGCGCACGAGTTCAACAATCCGCTCCAGATCATCATGGGCTTCGCGCAGGAATTGCTCGATGAGGAGAAGTCGGGCCCGCGCTACGACGGCCTCAAGATCATCGAGGCCGAGACCGTGCGCTGCCGCGAGCTGATCCGCAATCTCATGAACTTCGCGCGCCCGCAGTCCGCCAAGCCGGAAGCGACGGAGGTCGAGCCGATCATCGGCAATGCGGTGCGCCTCGCCTGGCATTATCTCATGAAGTCGAAGGTGCAAATCAAAACCGAGGCCGCGCCGCTGCTGCCGGCGATTCGGGTGGACGGCAATCAGCTGCAGCAGGTGCTGATCAACCTGCTTTTCAACGCCGCCGAGGCGATGCCCGAAGGCGGCGAGGTCAATATTCGCGCCGCAGTTTCAGGAGATCACACGATTGTCATCTCGGTCGCCGACACCGGCGTCGGCATTCCGGCGAGCGCGCTGCCGCATATCTTCCGGCCGTTTTTCACGACCAAGCAAAAAAAAGGGATGGGGCTCGGGCTCTCGATCTGCGAGCGCATCGTGCGCGGCCACGGCGGGCGCATGGGGGTCGAGAGCGCGCCGGGCCAAGGAACGACGTTCCATCTCCACTTCCCCATAGCCGAGGAGAATTATGAGCGGGCCTCATGAACGCGTCCTGATCGTCGACGACGAAGAAAACGTCCGCGCTCTGTTCAAGCGCATCCTGGAGAAAGACGGCTACGACGTGGAGTACGCCGCCTCGGGCGAAGAGGCGTTCGCGCACCTCGAAGCGCGGCCCTGCGATCTCGTCCTAACGGATCTCAAGATGCCGGGCATGGACGGCATGGAGCTCTTGACGCGCGGCAAGGCGCTCCGCCCCGCGACGACATTCGTCATGCTGACGGCCTTCGGCACCGTGCAGAGCGCGGTCGAGGCGATGAAGCAGGGCGCCTACGATTACCTTGTCAAGCCGGTGGATAAGGACGAGATCAAGATCGTCGTCGCCAAGGCGCTCGAAATGCAGCGCCTCTCGCGCGAGGTCGACCGGCTGCGCAGCCAGCTCGACCTGGACCTCGACTTCGATTCGATCGTCGGCCAGAGCAAGGGCATGAAAGCGGTCTTCCGCCTCATGAAGATGGTCGCCGACAGCAACGCGACGATTCTCATCCACGGCGAATCGGGCACCGGCAAGGAGCTGATCGCGCGCGCCATTCACAACAACAGCCGGCGGCGCGAGCGCCGCTTCGTCGCGGTCAACTGCGCCTCGGTGCCGGAGACGCTGCTCGAAAGCGAGCTGTTCGGCTATGTGCGCGGCGCGTTCACCGGCGCCACCGGCGACAAAAAGGGACTCTTCGAGGAGGCGCACGAAGGGACGCTGCTCTTGGACGAGATCGGCGACACGTCGATCGCCTTCCAGTCGGCGCTGCTCCGCGTGCTGCAGGAAAACGAGATTCGCCCCGTCGGCAGCAACAAGAGCGTCAAGGTCGACGTGCGCGTGATCGTCTCGACCAACAAGGACTTGAGACGCGAGGTGCAGCGGAAAGCTTTTCGCGAGGATCTCTTCTACCGCTTGAGCGTGGTGCCGGTCGCCATCCCGCCGCTCAGAAGCCGGCGCGACGACATCCCGCTGCTCGCGAACCACTTCATCGGCAAATTCTGCAAGGTCTACGAGGTCGAACCCAAGCGTCTGGCGCCGGCGGCGCTGCGCCTTTTGCTCGATCATTCCTGGCCCGGCAACGTGCGCGAGCTCGAGAACGTGATCGAGCGCGCCGTGCTGGTGAATCCCGGCGTCGAGATCGCGCCTGAATCGCTCTTCCCTTCCGCCCTCATGATGGAGGAGAGCCGCGCCTTCAGCTCGCTGCAGGAGACGATGCGCGGCGCGCGCGAGCTGATGGAGCGCGAGAAGATCGCCGAGGCGCTCCAGCGCACGAGCGGCAACCGGTCGCACGCCGCCAAGCTCCTCGGCATCAGCCGGTCCGCGCTCTACAACAAGCTCAAGATGCTGCGGCTGGCGAACTGAATTCGCCCGTCGCTGCTACCTTTTTTAGCGGGCGGCACCTGTCCAGGTTACTTTACAACTGACTGTTCAAATTTCTTGACACTGTCAACTCGGGTAAACAGTTCCCTCGGGTATTTCCCCTAAGCGTGTAACATATGGCTCACGACGCTCGGCATTGAAAACTACCTTCCCTGAACGACTTTTTCGCAGTCGCTGGAATTTCATCCGATCGCAACGCGGGTGGCAGACTAATTGCTCTATCCACTTGCGTTCAGATGAAACCGGTCCATCCACAAGACCGCTGCGGCATCGTGCTCGCCGGCTCGAAGGACAACCGGCTCGGCGCATTCATCCATTATCTCAAGGGCAGCGCGGCGCCGAAGCAGTTCGTCAACTTCATCGGCCGGCGTTCGATGCTCGAGCACACGCTCGACCGCGCCGAGCGGCTGGTGCGCCGCGGTTGTCTCTACACGGTCGCGACGCGGGAGCACCTGGCTTACCCGGAGGTGCAGCGCCAGCTCGCCGGCCGCCCGCGCGATACGGTCATCGTGCAGCCGAACGATCTCGATAGCGGCCCCGCGATCATGCTGCCGCTGGCGCGTATTCATAAGCGCCGGCCCGAGACGGCGGTCGCGGTGTTTCCCGCCGATCATTTCATCCTCGAGGAAGAGCTCTTCATGACGCAGGTGGGGATGGCCCTGTACATGGTGGAGCGGAGCCCGACCGACGTCTTCCTATTGGGCGTCGAGCCCGACGCGCCCGAGGCGGACTACGGCTACATCGTGACGGACGGGGAGGCGGACGAGCTGGCGCCGTCGGGAGCGCGCAACGTGCGCCTGCTCGTGGAAAAACCCGACGCCGCGCTGGCGCACGAGCTGGCGGTGGCGTCGGGGCTGTGGAACACCATGACGATCGTCTTCAGGGCCGATACGGCGGTCCATCTCATTCGCCGCTTCGCCCCCCAGCTTTATCAAGCGTTTTGCGACATCGAAGCCGCGCTCGGAACGCGCGCGGAGCCGCAGGCGATCGAGCGCGCCTACCGGCGCCTCCAGCCGCTCTGCTTTAACGACGTGCTGCACAAATGCGCCGCGCTGCGTCCGGCGCGCATCCGCGTGCTGCCCGTCTCGGGGGTGTTTTGGAGCGACTGGGGCTCGGAGGCGCGCATCGCCGATTCGCTCAAACAGACCGGCTATTTCGACCGACTGAAAAAGACCGCGGACACAGGGGTGCCGCTCGGCTAAGGAGGGATGATGGAAAATACCGACCTATTTCAAGAAGACGCGTCGTTGCCGGCGCAGTACTGGGAGACTTTCGCCCGCAAGCGCGATCTCGAGCCGGAAAAACGGCTGCTGTTGGCGGTGCTCGACAACGCCGTGAGGAGCTATCGCACGCTGATCTTCAACGGCGGGCGGCGCTTCACGGAAGTCGCCACGTGGCTCTTCACCGACGACTTCGAAGACACCTTCTCATTCCGCAATATCTGCGATGTCCTGGGTTTGAGCCCGACGCGCATCCGCGAGTCGCTCCGCACCTGGCAGACGAGCGAGCCGCGGCCGCCGGCGCCGCCGCGGTCACGCAAACACCTGCCTTACGAGCGGCCGAAGGAGAGCGCGATATTTACACGGCGGAGCGCGCCGTGAGTTGATCGACGCCGGGGGAGCCGAGGTGGATGGGGAGCGGTTGGAAGCGATGGTGCCGTGGGGGTGGAGGAAATGGTTGTGCGATGGGGCATGGGAGGAATGTCGATGCCCTTTATCGCGATCGAGCCGTGCTGCAAGTGCGGCCGGCCGATCGACCTTAAAAAGGTAAAAACGTATCGCGTGCGCGACGACTATCGGCTTATCTGCGAGGAATGCCTGAAGAAGGAGCCGAGGCATCCCGGCCCGGAAGAAGAGAGAAAAGGTCCGGCGGAGAAAAAACGTTAGCATGAAGGCGTCTTTTACCCCCTAAAGGACGGTGGCGATGGACACACAAGTCTGGAAGTTTAAATGCCGCTCCTGCGGCGAGATCTTCGAGGTCGAGACGGGAGCGGGACAAAACAACGTCGATCTGGCGAAGCAGAAACCCTGCCCCCTCTGCAGCGCGGAGCCGGGAAGCATCGACAACCCCTGGCATCAGGTCGTCGGTTTCCAGTCGCGCCGCGCCGCGCCGTATAAGATGTGAAGCAATAGCCTCGCTCCTCTTAACCCTGCCTTTGACAAAGCCGACAGCGCTTTTAGACAAATTAATTCGCCCCCTTTCGGTAACTGCCAGCGACACGGGCGCATGACTGTGGCAGGGCGCCGGTAACACACGGTATCGCCCTCGTCGCGCCGCTCGTACGATTATTGTTGACACCCGATAAAATGCTGTGCAATAAACGGCGGCGTTATCCGTTAGGTTTCTTTTAAACCATCAAGGAGGAGCTCGGATGACTCGCCGATTAGTCGGTCTATTGCTGGTGTTTGTAATTCTGGTGATCGCCTGCGCAGAGATTACGGCTTTTTCCGGCTCTTCGATTGCAGCGGCGGCGCCTGACGGCGCTCCTGCACCCACAGGCAGCCAGCCCCCTCCCTTCGGTCCGAAGAAACGCATCGCCGTCGCTCGCTTCGACGCGTCTGGCGTCATTACCAATCAGTATCCCGGCTGGAACATCGGCGACGGCCTTGCCGCTCAGCTGACCACGGCCCTGTTAGATTCCGGGTACTTCATCGTCGTCGAACGCAACGAATTGGCCGGAGTGCTGCGCGAGCAAGAGATGGCGGTACAGAAAATCACTTCCAAGGAAACCGCGGCCCAGGTGGGCCGCTTGCTCGGGACTCAGCTGCTGGTGCGCGGCTCAGTTACCGAATTCAGCCAAGGCGAAAGCGGCGGCGGCTTGAGGGTTGGAGGCGGAACTGGCGGCGGCGGCTTTGGATTGGGCGGCTTTGGGTTCGGCGGCGGCGGCGTTGGCGGCGCGCTCGGCCTTCAATCCGTGCACGGCGTGGTCGCGATGGACATACGTCTCATCGATACGAGCACCGGCAAAGTCCTTCAATCGCAGCGCGCCGAATCGAGTCTCGACCAGCGCGGCGTCTCCGCTGACATCAATGTCCATCAGGTCGCTTTCGGCGGCGATGAATTCAATAAGACAGTGCTGGGTCACGCAACTCGAGACGCCATCGAGAAAGCAGTTGCCATCATCATCCGTGCGATGGATTCGGTTCCGTGGACCGGCCGCGTCGTCGAGGTGATGGGCGATCAGGTCTATATCAACGCCGGCAGCTCTTCCGGCGTCAAGCCGGGCGACGCCTTTGCCGTCACGACGGTCGTGAAGGAATTGACCGATCCCGACTCCGGCGAAGTTCTAACGACGATTGAAGAGAGGCGCGGAGACATCGAGCTCGTCGACGTACAGGAAAAATTCAGCATCGGCAGGATGCGAGCGCCGTTCGAGACGAAGCGCGGCGATCTCGTAAAGTATTCGCAATAGCGTGTATGCCGATGCGACGGCGCTGGTTGCAAAAGGCACTTTTACTCGCGGGCGTCTGGGCGGTCCTCCTTTCGAGCGCGTTGGCCGGTGAGCCGCCGGACAAAAAATCCGGGCGCGAAAGCGGATCCGATACTCTTCAGCCCGCGGAGCGCGGGAGATTGGAGCAAGAGCGCGCGGGCGGTCTGCTTGAAGACCGTACCGACCGTGCGGCGCCGGTCGTTCCTGTTGTCCCCGTAGTGCCGCTTCAAACGCCTCCGGCGACAAACGAGAAACAAACCGACGACGCCATTCGAAGACTCGGCGATTCGATTGCGAAGCAGGCAAAGCCGGAGTTCATCTGCGGTCCGGATGTCACCCGCCCCGTACTGGCGGTCTTGAAACGCATCCGTGACGATTACATGAAAGCCGACGCGAAAACCCGGGAGAATGCTTGCGACGCGCTAGTTTCGGTTCAGAAAACCGGCAGCGGGCCGTTAGAGAGCGGTCCTTTGGGCGGGTTCGCGTGGGACATTCTCGAACTCTTCAACGGGTCAGGCGCTTTTCCATCCAGCAAGTATCCAACCGGAGTCCCTTCAACGTGGGAGCGAATGACGAATGGTGAGTGCTGTAAGCCGAGCTACCCGTGCGGCCCGACCGTCGAATTCTTCGGCGCCTGCTACAACATGCAGGTGGTTAATTACGTCATGTGGGGCATGACACGAAATCTCTGCAGCGAGTTTTATACGATCAATGCCCAGCAATCGATCGCCCACGCGATTCGAAACAAAAACAGCCCTAACAAGCCCGAGCAGGACGTGATGGTCGAGGTCGGCGAGAAATATGCCGAGGATCTGCCGAAGATCGAAGAGCCCTACAAAGAGCTCGAAAAGTCGATGCTCACCGCGGACGTCAAAAAGCTCCGCGATGAAGGCACCAGCCGCCCTTCGAATTTTCCCGATCTCAAGGATATCGTCACGAAAGCAGCGGCGACCAGCACGAGCGAATACAAGAAATGCGCCACGGCCTGCACGTTCAGACTCCCCGCCATGGACTTCAAATTCCGCTGGATCGGTTTGACCCAACCCCTCCCAAAAGACCTTCATTATTAAATCGCGAGATGATCGGGCATCGTCGCTAGCGAAAAGAACGCATGTAACGGAGGCGAGCTATGAAGCCAGCGTCCCGGCACCTCACATCCTGCGCGGCGGCCTTGTTGCTGATCCTGCTCGGCGGGTCGACCCGCGCGATATCCGCTCAAGACGATAGAGACCGACAGCAAGTCACGCCGGGGGAGCGCGGCAGGGCCGAACAGGAGCGCGCCCGGCGCCTTCTCGAAGGCGACACACCCGAACACGATACTTTCATTGTTCCCGGCACGCCGGGCGAGCCCACGGGGAACGAGACCGACGAGCTGATCAGGAGGCTCGGCAAGGATCTACAGACTCAGGAAAAACCTCCCGTCACGCCTCCCCCGCCGCCGCCCCATACGCCCCCGGAAAATCCGCCGACGTACGGGCCGCCGGAGAACCCTCCGCCTTACGGACCTCCGGAAGAGCCGCCGCATACGTATGACGAGGACAAAAAGCAGAAGCCTTGTTGCGGGATGGGTGAATTGGAAATCGAGGGCAAGAAGGCTGTCTACATCACCTATCCGATCACGATCGATCCGATGGAGATTCCGAAAGAACCCGAGGCGCCGCACGATCCCGCCACCGGCGCCTATCAGGTCTTCCTTCATAACGGCACGTTTTTCACCAATGATGTCGACCTTTCACTGCCGGCGCCTGCGATTCCGATTCACTGGGCCAGGCACTGGCGCGGGAAAGTGGAGTTTAAGGAAGGCGGCCTTTTGGGCCACGGCTGGGACTTTTCGTTCAACAAGCGGATCGTTCCGAGCGCGAAAAGAAAACTGCCAAACGGACTCTACGCTGAAAGCCCGGGCGAAACGGCGCAGCTCGTTTTTTACGACGGCCTCGGCCACGCGGAAAGCCACGTCGGCGCTCATTCGGAAAAGCGTCAGGTGCAGAATTTCGACCGGAAATTTTCCGCCTACGTCACGACCTACCGGGCGCCTTCGGCTTTTTTTCACGAGATCGAGCGCTACATCGTCCTCGGCCCCGTGGAGACGCATCCATTTCACGACCACCCCAACGTCGAAAAGACCGAACGCATATTCTACGTGCTGCGCGAAAAAAACGGCACGCGCTACGTTTTTAACTGCCGCGGCCAGCTCATCTACGTCCTTTCGCGGCACGACAATAATGCGAATGCGGCGCAGCACGTGCGCCTCGAGCTCAAGTATTTCGGCAAGCTGAATCCGCTGACGTACAACAAGATGCTTTCGGAGATCGTCGACCCCGTCGGTCGAGTCTACAAGGTCGATACGACCACCATGGGCATCGGTACGGTGCGCACCAACATCGAGTGCGAGTTGGTCGCTGCGACCGTGCCGATTCCGCACGTGAAGAACATCGTCGGCAGCGGCCTTTCCGTGGAATATTCGTATCGCGGTAATCAACCGATCCTGGAGGCCGCCACCGTCCAGGGCCCGGGCTTTACGCAGCGCACCGAATACGCCTATGACGGGGTCTTTCGCATTACCTCGATCAAAGACGCGAACGAAACCGCCAAAGGCGCAAACGGCAAAGCTTACATTACCAACCATTACGACGGCGACGGCCGCGTCGAATCTCAAGAGTTAGGAGATATCCCCTTCACGATCGCGTACGCGGGAGGCGCTTCCAGCGCGCCGACCACGACCGGTGGCTCGACCGTTCCGAGGACGATGGAGAAAGGTCAGGCCAGCGGCAGCGTCACGGTGACGGACGGCAACGGCACCGAGCGGATTTACGCGCTCACCGGCGCGGGCGGTTATCCGGTCATCGAGCGATCG